>CAYMFC010000001.1:0-59292 GCA_964389665.1 uncultured Desulfobacteraceae bacterium
TTTGATATTAAAGCATTAATAGCTTAGTAAAATCATATCGCACCAGGGCGGGCACCAAGAAATCGAAATTTTTTCCTTTGTGCCTGCCCGCCATCGGCTTCGCCTTAGGCGAGGCGGGCGGGTCTTGGTGACTTAGTGGCCAGGCATTTCATAATCGGGCTTCTGTACCAAAAAGTATACATCCCCTCTGTGTTTGAGGTGTCCTGCTGCTAGTTCCGCATAGGGATCGGTCCCCCAAAAAATATCGGCCCTTCCCGTTCCCTTTATCACCCCGCCGGTATCCTGATTCAAGAGAAACCGAGAAAATGGAACCCACTCGAGTATTTCACCATCTTCTCCTACAATAGGCTTCTGGCAGCGAATATATACGAGGGCTCCCTTCGGGAACAGCCGGTTATCGAGGGCTAGAGATCTTCCAGGCGTTAAAGGCACCCCGATATTACCCAGCGGGCCCTCATCGTCGAGCATTTCGAAAAATACATAGGAGGGGTTAACGTTCAGTATCTCTTCCTTGATGTCAGGGTGCTCATTGAGAAAGGACCTGATCGTCTGAAGGGATAGATTTTCATCATCGATATATCCCTCATCTATCATGTACCTTCCTATGCCCCTGTAGGGATGCCCATTTGATGCGCTATATCCAACCCTTATCATATTGCCATCGGGTAACCGAACTATGCCCGAGCCCTGAATCTGCAATATGGCGAGATCGAGGGGATCCCTGAGCCAGGCTATCTCAAGATCCTTTCCCTCTAAGCTCTTTCCATGAACTATCTCTTCCCTGGTGTAATAAGGGATAAGGCTCGTACCGTCGAGCCTCGCCATGATTCGCTCTCCGCAATATCGGGGCCGAAAGAGCCCGAGATTGATGCTCAATAGATCATCCGGTCTCTTGTGAATGGGGTATGCATACTGGGGATCGCACACCAGGCTTCCATCGAGGATAGGCTCATAGTAACCGGTAAAGAGGACCTTTCCATCCCTTCGTGAGCCTGCTGACTTGTAGAGCATGAATTGGTTTCGCAATTCCCGATTCAATGCCTTGATATCTGGATTTTGTTGTATGAGGAGCTGGAAGGTCCTCATAGATCGTTTGATATGGGAAACGGGAAATATATCCGGTCCAAAGGTAAGCGTTGCATCTTCATCAAGCCTGTCGTAGTATTTTAAACTTTGGTCTATGGCTATGGTCAGCGAATCGATGTCCATATCATCACAGAATTCCGGCCAGAAATATTTCACCTTCTTGAGTGCATCGGCGGGTTCTTTCACCCCCTTTTTGATAAATGGGTAGCAACTGCAGACGAGAAGGAGGATAATAACAAATATGAGATAGCGGTGAACCTTGCGCATACCACAGATTGTAGTGGTAAATCCTACTCTAACACAAGAAAAAAATGAGAGATGTTCCTCAAACGATTATCACGTATCAGGCAGACACAGACCATGTGGGAAATATACCACGGTGGCTTAGCGTGGTTATTTGATGAAGGCATTGTTAATCTCCGGAATTACCGTAATTTCAAATAGTTACTTTATGGATGCATTGTTATAACACAATGTATTTTAGTGGCATGACATTTGCTTATAGTTACTGTACTATAAGGCTTTGATTTACCGATAGCAATCAATCTATTTTCCAAGAAAGGTTATGGATTCCAAACAGCGGACCGTAGGGCATGAGATTAGTTGTGCCGGCATAGGGCTCCACTCCGGCAAGACAGTGGGTTTAACTATTAAGCCGGCGCCGGTTGATAGCGGCATTGTCTTTGAACGCATCGATATCCCCGGTGCAGGTAAGGTCAAGGCCTCCTTTGATAACGTCATTCAAACCAATATGGCTACTACTATTGGTGTGAACGGCTGCAGGATATCCACGGTAGAACATCTCATGGCTGCCCTTTTCGGCATGGGCATAGATAATGCGCTGATTCAGATCGACGGCGAAGAAGTCCCTATTATGGATGGAAGCTCAGGGCCCTTTGTCGCTCTGCTCGATAGGGCTGGCTTTGCAATACAGAACAGCTACAAGAGGTTCTTTCTGGTGAAGAAGCCGGTGAAGGTTACCGATGGCAACAGATCTATTCAGCTTCACCCATCGGATGAGCTGAGGATAAGCTACAGAATAGATTTCGATCATCCCTTGATCAAAGACCAGTCCTATGAGATGGCCTTCTCAAAAAACAGTTTCATACGTGAGATTAGCAAAGCACGGACGTTTGGTTTTCTCAGAGATGTGCAAACCCTATGGGACAACGGACTCGCTAAAGGCGGTTCGCTGGAGAACGCAATCGTGGTAGACGAGTCAGGGGTGCTCAATAATGACGGCCTGCGGTATAAAAACGAATTCGTGAGACATAAACTTCTCGATTTCATAGGAGACCTAGCGATCCTCGGCGCTACGGTAATCGGACACTTCGTGGTTGAGAGATCGGGGCATTCCTTCAATCAGGAATTGCTCAAGGCCTTTATGGCCCAGGAGAACTGCTGGGAGGAAATGCAATTCAACAATAACGAGGACTACGGCAAGCAAAATGTGAGGATACCATCCTTCGGGTTTCTCGGATTTGCCCCTACCTAATGAAAAGGTCAAAGCGGCAACGCTCCATTTGGCCCCACAGATCACTCCAATTATTCCCCATTCCGAACAAATACATTACCGACTAATCAGTTTCATTAAGCCTTGCATTCATCCTGTCTTTTTTCTATGATGTCAAAGATATGGCAATATCGGCACTGCTAAGTCGGGAGGCGGAATTTCATCAATTATGCTCCGAAAGTTCATCTATTTCATCGTGGTTCTATTGCTTCTATCTTTTTTTCTTCCGGGACTCTCCTCAGCAAGGGAAGCTCGCCTTGACGATATAATCGTCACGAACACCAAGGAGCATCTCATTGTGTACTTCAATGTGGAGGACTGCTTCACCGAGGATATGAACAGGGCAATCATGAACGGGATTCCAGCGAAGTTTACCTTCATCGTAAAGCTCTATGAGGTGCGAAATGTGTGGTTTGATAGAAAGATAGCCGATATCAGGATCACCCACAAGGTAGAGTACAATACCTTGAAAAATGAGTTTACCGTGTTCTTTCAGGAATATAATTATAAAAAGATTATCACCAAAGATGCCGATGAAGCAAATAAATTGATGGCCGAAGTCGTGGCTTTACAGGTAGCCAGGCTTGATACATTAAAGCGAGGTTCTCATTACCAGCTGCGTTTGAAGGCGGAACTGGATAAGATCGAGTTGCCTTTGAACCTGGACTACGTGCTATTCTTTCTCTCCTTATGGGATTTTGAGACGGACTGGTATTCCGTGGTGTTCAAGTATTGAGAGAAATGGAAAAAAGCCCTAACACAAGAAGCCAGGACCAGAAAAGGCGCAGGCGAGAGATTGTCACCATCGGCATTGTCCTGCCTATCGTCATCCTGTTGACCTACCTAGGGACCAAGGTATTGGATCTTGGCATTGAGCTGCCGATTGCCGACAGCATCCTTATCTTTGCCCTGATAAACATCAATGTCATACTCGTCCTCGTTCTGCTTTACTTGACTATGCGGAATCTGGTAAAGCTCGTCTTCGAGAGGAAAAAGAAGTTTATGGGTTCAGGCCTTCGGGCCAAGCTCGTGTTCGCTTTTGTTATCCTCTCGTTGCTCCCAACGATCATCATCTTCTTCGTCTCAGTGCAGTTTATCTTTTTATCCATCGACTATTGGTTTAACCTTGAAATCGAACAGTCCCTTCAGAAATCCCTGGAGGTGGGCGAGGATTACTACAACAGAATAGGCGATGAGGTCCTGGGTTTTGGCAATACGTTGAGCTCTGTAATAACCCACGAGGGATACATGTTACAGGCAAAGACGGATGTATTACAGGCCTTTATTGACGAGAAGCGAAAGGAGTATAAACTAGCTGCCATTCAGATCTTCTCATCGAATTTGATTTCACGGGCCTCCTCCTTTGATAACACGGTTAATCTAAGGCCCTTCAAGGAACTGGACACCGAGGTGCTCCGCAAGAGTTTCAAGGATTCTACGGACATAAAGCTCATCCAAGCATCCTCACATGGGGATTTGGTGAGGGGTATCGTTCCTGTTTTCTCTCGAACCGAGACAAAGGCCCAGGTAGGAGCAATAGTCATTGCGAAATTCGTTCCCGGAGTCATACTGACGAGGCTTGCCACAATCAATGATGGCTTGCAGGGATATAGGCAACTGAAGATGCTCAAGGGGCCCATAAAGCTGAGCCACCTGATCACCCTATCCATCGTGACGCTTCTCGTCATTTTCTCCGCCATTTGGTTCGGATTTTATTTGTCCAAGGGCATCACCGTACCAATAGAAGAACTCGCCAAGGCCACTGAAAGGATTGCCTCTGGTGATTATAGCTTTACTATAGCCCTCCATTCAAAGGATGAGATGGGCATTCTGGTAGAATCCTTCAACAGGATGACAAAGGATCTCAAGGAGGGCAAAAGAAAACTCGATTCCGTGAATAGGGACATGATAAAGAGCAAAAGAGAGGCCGACCAACGGCGTGTCTACACCGAGACGATTTTGGAAAATGTGGCTGCTGGCGTGATATCCGCTGATTCTCACGGGGTGATTACCACGATAAATAAGTCAGCGGAAAAGATGCTTAATATCTCCGGGAAGGATATCATAGGAAAGAATTATCAGGATATCCTGGGACATGCATACCGTTCGGTTATCAGCGGATTCATGGCTGATAGGGGTCTCTTTAAGAAAGGATTCTTCCAGAGGGAGATAAGTCTCACCCTAAAGGGTCGCTCACTAAAACTTCTCGTCTCATTGAATGTCCTGACCGATGAGCAAAATAGGTATCTCGGCCTCGTCGCGGTGTTCGAGGATCTGAGTGAACTCGAGAAGGCGCAGAGATTGGCTGCATGGAGAGAGATAGCCAGACGCATTGCCCATGAGGTCAAAAATCCGTTAACCCCAATTCAACTTTCCGCACAGAGACTCAGAAAGAAGTACAGAGAACGGTTAGCCGGGGAAGATGGCCGTGTGTTTGATGAATGCACGAGATTGATCATAGATAACGTTGAGGAAATAAAGGTATTGGTAAATGAGTTTTCCAACTTTGCCCGTATGCCGGCTTCACGCCTCGTATCCAACAACATAAAGCCCATCATAGAGGATGCGCTGCTGCTTTATAAGGACACGCATAAGAACATTACGTTCAGCTTCCTTGACAATGACGATATCCCCATCTTACAATTTGATAGGGAACAGATAAAAAGGGTAATGATAAACCTCTTGGATAATGCTGTAGCCGCAATATCCGAGAAGGGCAAAATCACAGTCACCCTTGTTTATGATAAAGCATCGAGGGCTGTGAGGATTGAGGTCATAGACACCGGCGTGGGAATCCCTGACGCGGATAAGGATAGGCTTTTCGAGCCATATTTCTCCACCAAGAGATCCGGCACGGGATTAGGCCTCACCATAGCGAATACGATTGTGAGCGAACACAAGGGATTCATTAGGGTTGAGGACAACAAACCAAAAGGCACAAAGTTTATAATTGAGCTGCCCGTCAAGGCATAAACTCGTTGCTCGTTGCACATTCCTCGTTTCGAGTTGACGGGTAACGAATAACAAGAGACGAGTAACGAGCAATGCTTCTTTTCTACCATCTTTTTATTACCATCACTCTTACCATTTTATTTCCTTTGCTCTATCCCTTGAAGAATAGATTTCGATTAGGTGAATGGCTTGGGCTAGAATTTCCAAACCTGGGTCACCCAGCTCAGAAGAGGCTATGGGTTCATGCCCTCTCAGTCGGGGAGGTGCTTTCCTCAATTCCATTACTCGAGGCCTTGAAACGGGAATATCCATCCAGAGAGCTCGCGCTTTCCGTCAAAACGGCAACCGGCTTAAAGATTGCACGGGAAAAGATTGGGCAGATCATCGATTATGTACTACCCATGCCCTTTGACTTCTGGTGGTCTTCGAGAAGGATCATGAATACCATACAACCAGGGCTGTTTATCCTTGTGGAAACGGACATCTGGCCCGGACTCATTGCAATGCTTAAGAAAAGGGGAATCAAGACAATCCTTGTGAACGGAAGAATTTCCCCTCGTACGGAGAGATCCTATGCGAGGTGGCGATTCTTCATGAAACGGGTCCTAGGCGAATTAGAGGTGTGCCTCGTTCAAACGGAAATCGATAGACAGCGGATTATGAAAGGCGGGCTGCCTTCGCACAGGATCAAGGTCACCGGTAACATCAAGTTTGATAGAACATGGAGCTCTATGACGTATGCGGACCGCCAGAGCAGGCGCGCGCTCTTCGGGCTCAAGGATTGCCCGACTTGGATAGCGGGGAGCACACATTATCCCGAAGAGGTGAGTATACTCAGTGTATTCAGGAAACTTCTTCATGAATTCCCAAATCTGGCCCTTATCATCGCGCCGAGAGATGCGAGGAGGTTTGACGAGGTCTACGAGCTTGCCCGAGGAAATGGATTCAAGGTCATTCGAAGGACTGAACTGCCCGCAGAGAAACATGGATGTAGTGTTATTATCCTTGATACGCTTGGGGAATTGGGGCGGGTGTACGGACTCGCGGATGTTGCCTTTGTGGGGGGGAGCCTCGTGAAAAAGGGAGGCCACAATCTACTGGAGCCGGCTTCCTTCGGCGTACCTGTTCTTTTTGGCCCCCATACGTACAATTTCTCAACCATGTCACAATTACTAATCAGAGCTGGGGGTGGAAGGGCCGTTGCCGATGAGCACGAGTTACTTCGGACTATGACCGATCTCTTGGGGGATAGAGGAGAGAGGGAATGGATGGGAAAAAGGGCTCAGGAATTCGTGCAGCACAATCAGGGTGCGCTGGTCAGGGTAATGGAGACACTGAAGCCTTACATTGAAATGTGAGGTATACCTAAAGTGCCTATCGTAATAAAAAAAAATAGAATTACCTGGTCGGCACGACACCAGAAAAGGGAGTGGAATTTTCTCTCATTGTTCCTGGGGTTTCTTTCTCTTCTTTATTCAGCAGCCGTAATGCTCCGGCTTCTTGCATATCGCAAGGGCCTATTGAAGGCCAAGTCCCTGCCTGCCTTTGTCGTGAGCATAGGGAATATCACCGCAGGAGGAACGGGCAAGACCCCTTTTGTCGCCATGCTTTCGGAATGGGCAGCACAGGGTGGCTTGCGCACTGCTATCCTCTCGCGGGGATATAAGAGCAAGTCGAAACTGAAATCCCTTGTTGTCTCTGATGGAAAAGGGCAGATCTCATCGGTATACGATGCGGGAGATGAACCAATACTGCTCGCCAAAAAGTTTCCCTTTACGCCGGTATTGATATCGAAGGACAGATATGCAATAGGAGATATGGCCCTGAGGCTGTTCAACTCTGAGTTATTGTTATTAGACGACGGCTACCAGCACCTCTCGCTCCATAGGGATCTCAACGTCCTTCTTATAGACGCAAAGAGGAAGTTCGGCAATGGATCATTGCTGCCCCTTGGTCCATTGCGGGAGCCTTTTGAGGAGATAAAGAGGGCGGATCTCATCGTCGTAAGCAGGTGTAGTGAGCAGAACCGTGGAGATGAGCTCGTCGAGCTCGTAAAGGAAACCGTTGCTGGTAAGCCGGTGCTCCGCTCCTGCCATCTTGCCGATGAGGTGCTCTTCCCGCAAACCGGTGAGGCCCATCTACCTCAAATTCTAGAAGGAAAGAATGTAATGGCCTTTGCCGGTATAGCACATCCGGATGACTTTCTCGAGATGATCACAGTGCTCGGCGCACATGTGGTGAAGTTTATGTGGTACCCCGACCATCACTCTTACGTCAATAGAGACTTCGAGGTGCTTGCGTCGTGGAGCAGGAGACCGGAGGTCGACTTTTTATTGACCACGGAGAAGGACTGGGTAAGGATTGAGGAGACAGTTGGCGGTGATCTGAATATCGCCGTACTTACGATCAAGATAGGTCTTCTCGATGATGGCCATATCCTTTTCGATCTCATAGGAAAGGGAATTCGAGCACGAAGGGGTTTGTCGGATGCAGGTCAGGTCAAGGAATGAGATACCAGCCGGAGAAGTGGAAAAGATCCTGGTGAGGGCTCCCAACTGGGTTGGGGATGCGGTACTGACTACCCCGTGCCTGGCGGCATTGAGGAAGGCGTTCCCCCATGCCCAGATCACGGTTCTCGCGAATCCCTGGGTCCTGCCGCTCATCGTGAATCATCCTGCTATTGATAGAACGATGGTCATCGACAAGGGCAAGGGCCTCGTTCGTTCCACCAGGGAGTTGATCAGGATTATATCGCATTTGAGAAACGAGAGGTTTGACCTAGCAGTGCTGTTTCAGAATGCCTTTGAGGCAGCAGTTCTGGCATCCACAGGAGGGGCGAGATACAGGATCGGCTATAATACCGATGGGAGAGGATTTCTGTTGACCCACAAAGTGGTGCGCGATGGCCACATTCTGGAGGCACACCAAGTAGAGTACTATCTAGGCCTTATTGAGGCCATGGGTTGGCGCGCGGAGAACAGGGAGCCGAGCCTGTTTCTCAATGACGGTGATATCGAGTCGGCCTCTAGGATGCTCTCCTCATACGGTATCGCAAACTACCATTTTATCCTGGGGTTCAATCCAGGCGCTGCCTATGGATCGGCCAAGAGGTGGCCTGAAGAGAGATTCGCGGTCATCGGTGATTGGGCGGCCGAGAGATGGAACGCCAAGGTGATGCTGTTTGGTTCCTCCGCAGAGAGAGACATAGGTCTCAGGATCTCACAGCGCATGCACCATACCCCCATAAATCTCTGCGGCCTCACCACCCTAGGTCAGGCCATGGCATTGATCAAGAGGTGCAATCTCTTTCTCACCAATGATAGTGGGCTCATGCACATCGCAGCCGCCTTTGACGTGCCCCTGGTGGCCATCTTTGGCCCCACCAACCATGTTACCACCGGGCCGAGGAGTGAAAACGCCGCCATTGTACGGCACGACTTTGACTGTAGCCCTTGCTTGAAGGAGGTCTGCCCATTAGATCACCAATGTATGCTCTCCATAGAGCCCAAAGAGGTATGGGAGGAGATGGATCGGCTTAAGAGGGTTGCACATCTAACGTAACTATTCAGCCACCAAGACACAAAGACCCAAAGAGGGGATGAATAGAAATTGAATAACGGGCTTTTTCATGAATGAGTCCTAGGATCATTCATTTCAATCTTTCACGCATTAATGAGCCCCAGACGCATGAAGAATGATTATATATTCTTGGTGTCTTCGTGGCAAGATGCCGGAACAGATGCAATCTACCATGTAAAATGCAAGATTGAAGGATGAAGCCTGCAGTATTTATCGATAGGGACGGGACGATCAACGAGCAGCGGGGCTATATAAACCATATCAGCCGATTCGTGCTGTTGCCGGGGGTGGGAGAAGCCATATCGCTCTTGAACCAGCACAACCGACTTGTGCTGATTACCTCGAATCAGTCGGGCGTTGCCAGGGGATACTTTCCCATAGAGCTTGTCCACGAGACACATGATTATATGAAAAGGCAGCTGGAAAAAGACAATGCCCGCGTGGACGGGATTTACTTCTGTCCTCACCATCCCGATGGAAAGATTTTGGAGTATAAAAGTTCATGCAGGTGCAGAAAACCCGGTACCGGCCTCATAGAGATGGCAAGGGCGGAGTTCGATATCGATATAGGTCGATCATGTGTGATCGGTGACCGATGGCTCGATATCATCTTTGCCCATAACGCACATCTCCCTGGCATCCTGGTGCTGACAGGCTATGGTATGGGTGAGCGGGAGTATGTGGCCCCTCCGGAGGGGATTGTGCCCGCATACATCGCGGAGAATCTGCTGGAGGCCGTGCATTGGCTTTTGAGGCAAGACAGGTAACATGGAGGATGGAATATCCCATATCTTGATCATCAAGTTAAGCGCAATCGGCGATGTAGTCCATAGCCTCCCCTTGCTTGAGGTCTTGAGGCAGAGGTTTCCACTGGCAAGGATCGATTGGCTGGTTGAAGAGGATGCATCGGGCATTGTCGAGGGACATCCCTCCATAAATGGGCTGCTCGTGTTTCCCCGCAAGAGCTGGCTGCAAAGATTCAAGAAAAAAGGGGAATCTATTTCAGTAGGCAGAGAGGCAGCCCGGTTTATAAGAGGGCTTAGGAGTAAGAGATACGACATAGTCATCGACCTCCAGGGATTATTGAAGAGCGGGGTACTAACCTTTCTTGCCAGGGGAAAACGGAAGATAGCCCTAAATAATGGAAGAGAGGGAAGTTGGCTTTTCGTTCATGAGAGGGTGGCTGTTCCCAGCCGGGAGATGCATGCCCTTGAGAGATATCTTTATATCGCACGGAGCTTGGGAGTGGAAGATCCACGCTGGGATGGATCTATCCCGGTTTTTGAGAACGACAAGGCCTATGTTGACGCCCTGCTTGGAAAGCAAGACCTTGACCGAATCTTGGTAGCCGTCAATCCTATGGCCAAGTGGGAGACCAAGTTGTGGGAGCCGAGCAGATTCGCATTGCTGGCTGACCGTATCAACGAAAAACTGGGTGCAGCAGTTATCTTTACAGGAAGCGGTGCGGATAGGGATGCGATAGGAGCCATTCAATCTGAAATGAACTCAGAGGCCCTGAATCTGGCAGGGAGGATGACCTTGAAACAATTGGCCTGCCTCTATCAAAGGTGCGCTGTGGTCATCTCCACCGATACCGGGCCTATGCATATTGCTGCTGCAATGAAATCTCCCATCGTTGTTGGCCTTTTCGGGCCGACATCCCCCTTGAGGACCGGCCCGTATGGAGCAGGGCAAAGGGTAGTGAGGGCTGGGGTTGTTTGCAGTCCCTGCTTCAAGAAGCAGTGCGATGATAGGCAATGCATGAGACAGATCACAGTGGATATGGTATATGAGGCGGTAAAAGAAGGTATAAATGCCTAAAATGAAGGGTATGTAACGAAGCAAAGGGTGAAACCTTTTGATAGATGACAAAGGACTTGCGAATCTTGCCTCTATTTCTATCAAATTTTAGCTCACTTTAAATTTTAGGCACTTCAGCTCACTTACGTAAGGAGGCTCTAAATGGCTATTAGCAAGGAGTTGTTGGATATCCTGGTGTGCCCGAAGTGTAAGGGAGAGATCTATCTTAACGATGCCGGAGATGGATTGATTTGCGATCGCTGCAAGCTGCTCTATGAGATCAAAGACGACATACCGATTATGCTTATCGATGAGGCAAAGAAGATAGAAGGGAAATAATTGGACATCTCCATCATCGTCGTCTCTTACAACACAAAAATCCTTCTCCTCGAGTGCCTGTCCTCGATCTTCGCCACCATCAAGGAGATATCCTTCGAGGTCTGGGTAGTGGATAATAACTCCACCGATGGAACCCCTGAGGCAGTAAGGGAACGATACCCCGCGGTGAAAGTCATCGCAAACAGGGAAAATCTGGGCTTTGCAGCGGCAAACAACCAGGCCTTCCGGTCCATGAGCGGCAGATACGCCCTGCTTCTCAACAGTGATACTGTGTTGACCGAGGGAGCGGTGCAAGCGCTCTATGATTTTATGGAATCCCATCCAAAAGCCGGGATGGGATGAGGACAACTGCTGAACCAGGATGGTTCAAATCAAAACTCCATTGCCAATTTCCCAACGCCCTTGACCCTGCTCTGTAATGAGACCCTGTTGCGAGTGTTATGTCCAAAAAGGTTTCCCAGCAAGAGAAGGCGGTATCGCTCCCCCATTGAGGTAGAATCATGTATAGGCGCCTGTGTAATGGTTCGGAAAAAGGCCATGGATGAGGTAGGCTTATTCGATGAAAAATACTTTTTCTTTTTCGAGGAAACGGACTGGGCATATCGGATGTGGCGTGACGGCTGGAGAGTTTATTTCGTGCCTTCGGCAAAGATTTTCCATGCCCAAGGTAAAACAGTAGGGAGCGGTGCAAGCTCAAGGATCATGTTCTACAGATCCAGATATCTCTTCCTGAGAAAGTGGCGCCGCAGCTCCTTTCCCCTGTTCTATGCGATTATCCTTTTGAGATTGCTGACCAATACCGTTCTCTCCATGGCCGGAGTGGTACTGACCTTTGGGCTCGAAAACTCGATAAAGAAAAGATTCGTCATCTATATCAGGCTCATCCTCTGGCATCTTCGACGGTGTCCTGAGCTGCACGGGTAGAGCATGTTGGTAAAGGGAGAAAAGATTTCGCTGGAAGCCATAGAGCGAGTGTTGCTCATACAACTTGGGGATATAGGAGACGTGGTGCTCACTATCCCAACGATCAAGGCATTACGGGAGAGTAAGCCAACGAGTACCTTGTACATCGCAGTGAGGGAACATGCGAGGGAATTGATCGAGGACTGTCCATGGGTTGATGGGGTGATATCGGTTGAAAGGATGAAAGGAACGCTGCTGGAAAGGTTTTTCTATCAAAGGGATTTTCTTCAAGCCCTCCGGGCAAAGAAATTTGGAGCAGCCATTGACCTGAGAACCGGAACAAGAGGCGCCATCTTATCATATGTAAGCGGGGCACCATTGAGGATCGGGAGATATGCGGATGATGGTCGGCTGTGGAGAAACAGGCTTTTCACCCACCTCGTCAAGCCAGAGAACGAAATGGAGCAGTATTCCTCTTTGCACAGCTTGAATATCGTGGCTCCTTTCAAGGTAGATGCCCGTGACATCGATCCGGAGCTCACCGTTACCAGGGAACAGGAAATGCGCGTGGAATGCATGCTGCGAGAGGAGGGGATAGGTCTTGACAGATCTCTCATTGCCCTCCATCCCTTTTCCCGGTGGCGCTACAAGGAATGGCCCACAGAAAACTACACCTCTCTGATCGATTATATAGGTTCGAGATACCCGGTCCAGATCGCAATAACAGGCTCAGTCGATGAGAGGGGGCGGGCGGCTCATCTGGTGAAGGAGGCCCGTGCAGAGGCCTATAACCTGGCTGGGAAGACCACGATCGGTGATTTGGCAGCTGTATTCAAGAAATGCGGGTTACTAATCGGTATCGACAGCGCCGCAATGCATATTGCAGCAGCCGTCGGCACACCTACGGTCACCATATTCGGGCCCTCTGCCCCAATAAATTGGGCCCCAAGAGGGAAGCAACACGAGATCATCTTCAAGGATCTGCCCTGTGTGCCGTGCAGACAGAAGGGATGCAACCATAGCGGGATGAGTCGGTGCTTACAGGAGCTGGAGGTCGGAGAGGTGATTGAGGCGGTGGATAAAAAGATCACAGAGATCCTTGAGAGGACCGACGATGATTAAGCCTCCCTATCTCCCCGAAGTTCGGCCAGAACAGCTATACTGTGTCCTGAATAAAACTTAGCGATGCGTCTTGCGAATATGCTCACTACAGGAATCCGCTTTAATGCCTGTTTCACCGTTTCTGAATGGTAGTCTTTCTTCTTTACCACACGAAATCCACATTCCGTAAGGAGCCCTTGTAAGGTCTTAGGTGTAAAGTGAAAAAAGTGGTAGGGCAAGCTCCATCCAACCCATTCTTTCCAGTTCTTGCGCGCATCTGTTCCCTCGTAATTAGGGACATCTACTATCAGGATACCATCGCTCTTCAACCAATACCTTGCCCGTAAAATTACATTTCGTGGATCTGATGTGTGTTCAAGAAAATGCCACATGGTGATTATGTCGAAACAGTGCGGAGGGAATTTTACCTCATTGATATGTCCAATACTTATGGGGAGCCCGAGTTTTTTGGCGGCATGCTGGGATGCCCATTCTGAGATATCCAAACCCTGAACATCATAGCCGTAATCTCTGCAAGCCAGCAAAAAATACCCATATCCGCACCCGATATCTAAAACCCTACCCCTTGTCTTTATTCCCCTGAAAAACCGTATACGATGTGTTTCAAGGCTAAGTGGCTTTTTAAACTCTGGCGAGCCAGGATCTCCTCCTACAGCAAAGTGTTCATCACAATACTGCTTGCTGTAAAGTGTTATGAGATCCTCTTTCGAAGGTCTTGGATCTAAAAACCCAAGACCACAGGAAGAACACCGATAGACCTTCCATGAATCCTTTTCTAACAGGAGTTCTCTGCCTCTAGACCCACACAGGATGCAATGCTCTGGAGCTTTTTCCATGTCAACAGGTACTCAGTGTGATGAAATGGAATGGTATCAATCTAACGGAAGTGATTATAGGAAATCTCACATACGGGGTCAACAATTGAAATCGATTGCCTGCCGGTATTGACATAGCTCCCTGCTTCCCCTATATTTCATAGCCGGAAAGGCAATATTGGCCGTGAGAGGTCCTATGATCAAGATCCTGGTTGGAATACCGGTGCTCAATAATATTGAGATGACCCGAGCCTGCATGCAAAGTCTCTATCAACACGCCGATTCGGATAGAATGGATTTCAATATCTCCGTGGTGATTATCGATAACGGCTCCAGCGACGATATTGCCAGCCTTGTCACGAAAGATTTCAAAGAGGCGAGGTTTCCCACCTATTATGTGAGGAATCCAAGGAATTTGGGGGTTTCGATCGCGTGGAATCAAATATTGCGCTTTGCTCCAGGCACCATAGAAAGCTCCTCTTTGTATTACGACTACTATGTGATCTCTAATAACGATATCCTGTTCGGGCCTGATTGGCTCCAGCCCATGGTCGAGGCCATGGAAGACGATGAGCGCATTGGCTGGGTTGCAGCCCTGGAGAACGGCTCGCCCGTGATGAAGGAATTGGTAGAGGCCCATTCGAATACAAAGAGATACCGCGTCGATCCCAATAAGCCATATTCCTCGGAAAATATCCGGGAGAGCGTGAAAAAGGTGTACGAGAAATGGGGCGGGCATGAGCCCTTCTGCAGAATGGTGAAGGAAAGCGGCCTCCCCCTCTTTATAGGGAGGATGCGATCAGCTGTGTGTTTCATGATACGGCCAGCCATGATGCAACAGCTCGGCTTTTTCGATGAGGATTTTCCTCCGGTGGGGATCTCAGAGGATTTGGAATACTTCTTGAGGATCGAGGGGGTCATCAAACCCCCATGGATCAGGGATGACTATCCAGCGGAGGGAAAGTGGAAATACGGCCTCTGCAGCAGGAGTGTGATCCACCATAACTGGTGCATGACCAGGCAAGGGCCTAGTTTCGACGGTCGAAGATGGGACCAGGAAAAGGAGAAGAACTGGAAGGCCAAGTTCGGTCGATCAAAAAAGTACTTCATAAAGAAGTTCCTGGTCTAGAGCTTTCCGGGTACACCTTTACTCACCCCTTGGAGCCACTCCCGCTACTTCATTAAATACCCTTAGCATCTCGAGGTGATTTCTCTCCAGCGAGTACCGCTGGCCTGTGAGGGAGGCCTCCTTGGACATACGTTGGAGGGTCTCAGGGGAAAAAAAGACCTTCATCGCCTCTACGAGTTCTCTGGAATCCGGGGGATGCGAGATACGATATCCGTTCTTGCCGTGTGTGATGATGCCTGCTGCTCCGTTGGCAGTGGTGGTAATTGCAGGAAGACCGCAGGCCATTGCCTCTATGACTACCAGCGAGCAGGCATCATAGAAGGTAGGGAGCACCATAACATCGCAGCTGGCGTAGTAGTCATCAGGGCTTTTCGTGGGACCCGTGAATATCGCTGTTTCCCCAAGACCTAACCGAGCAATCCTTCTGATAAGAGAAGGGGAGGGGGATTGACCGACCACCACCAGCTTGAAGCGCCTAGCATCGGATTTCTTTAACTGAGCGGCGGCCTCGATCAGGGGCCCGATGCCCTTTTTCCTCAGATCGTAGGATATGAACAGAAAGGCGATATCGCCCTCCTTTAAACCCAGGCGTTCCCGCATGGGAAACCGAAGGTGTTCCCTCAGGCCAATATTGTACCGTTCCGTATCTATGCCGTTATAGATGAGCTCGATTTCCTCTTTATTGATGCCGTAAAACGAGGCCATGTCATCCCTGACCATCTCCGAGATCGCGATGATCCTGGGTCTCGGTTCGATCCTGAACGGGGCTGACTCTATCCATTGTCTGGTCTTATCCTTTGGCGATAGGGCGATGAGCATGCGTTTAAGCAGTCGCAGGAGGGAATTCTGCGCGGAAAATACCTTTCTGGATGTGGAGAACCTGTGTACCCCGCCATGGCTCTGGTATACATTCATGTATATCGTATTTCCAAAGCCCAGAACCACATTGAACCCCTGGCCCGTTACCATGCGCCTGTGTCGAAGGGCAAAGAAGATCATCGCGACCCACGAGGGCAAGAAGTGCGGGATCCCTATCCTGTGGAAGGTTGCTCCAGATGGTTCGCCATCCCAGTTCCGACCGAAAAGATGGACCTCCCATCCCCGAGCGATGAGGCTGGAGGCAAGGGAGCTGGCATATGATTCTGCTCCGCCCTTGAACCTGCTGAAATCTTCAATGGCCAGTGCGATCCTTTTCACTGCATGGGTCCTCAGGAGGAAGGGAAAGGCCTGTTCCCGAACCCTCTCTTTAGCTCTCGAAGCTTGACGTACCGAACGAATACAGCATAGGCCGAACTCAGCGCGATGATGAATCCTGCAATCCCATCGAGAAAACCCAGCCTGAGGAGGTACACCTCTATGAATTTGAGCGGAGGCCTTAAAAGTAGTAGGAGCGGGCTGAAACGTTTTCCTTGGTCATGGAGGTTTCGAGCAAGGAGGGTTGAGAACGCATTGATGGTCTGAATCTGACCCGAAATTGTGCCATTATACGGATAATGGAGGAGGTTGTTCGCTAATCTGCCCACTTCTCCATTCACCTCAACGCGCTCGTGCACCCTTTTTCCCACCCATGAGGCCTTGTCGCGTTTAAAGAGCCTGAGCTGGCGGTCGGGGTAAAATCCACTGTGCTTGATCCACCTCCCCTGGTAAAAAGAGAGCCGCGGCACGCTATAGCCCTCTTTAGCGTATTCCTTTTTGATCTCGTCTTGGATTTCATCCCGGAGCTCCTCCGGTATTTCCTCATCGGCATCGAGGCTGAATACCCATTCGCAGGCGGCCTTGGAGAGGGCGAAATTCTTCCCGTCAACAAACCCGGACCATACCCTCTGATACACCCTATCGGTATACTCCCGTGCGATTTCAACGGTCTTGTCCTGGCTCATGGAGTCTACCACGATTATCTCATCGGCCCACTTCGAGCTCTCAAGACACCTCAGGATGTTTTCCTCCTCGTTGAAGCAGATAATACAGATCGAGATCGACATGGGAATAGCCCCACAGGTTTACATTGTAGACATTCTTTGTGAGTATAGGCAAGTCAATAGGGGGCAGTCAATGAAAATTGGGGTATTATAGATATGGCTCAATCTGCCCTGTTTTTTTATTGATTTCTATAGCCTAAATAAATTACCGTAACATACCGTTAACCAGTAATCCTTATGAGAATAGGGAAAATGACTAAAGATAGAGGCAAGGAAAGATATAGCTATGCGAAGCCCGATTCCGTTCGTGTACGATTTACGATCGATAAAGGCCCTGAAGAACGCAGAGAACGGGTTCTGAATGTGATCGAAAGCTCAAAAACAGGCCTTGCCTTGATCATCACCGATGAGGATTTGTCTCCTGCACATCTTGAAGAGAGATACTGTAGATGAGGATTTTTTTCATAGTTTTCTTGACATAATGCAACCATAATATGTAGAGTGACATAGACTTCAATGAAAGACTTTTCCACTGAGACATGTTCCTGCCATTGACTTTTTCTGTGAGAGAAAGGTGAAAAAACTGTAAAATATATCATAGGGGAAGGAGGGAAACATTATGTCTAAACATGCCCTTTTGCTTATCTGTATCCTCGCGCTCATGGTAGCAGGATGTGCGAACTTGCCATCAGGTAATAAAAAAGAACCTACGGTAACGTTGACAGAGTCGGAATATAACAAGTTGCTCGAGGAGAAAGCCGGGCTTGAGAAAAAAATTGCAGCAATGGTACCCAAGCCGAAATACGATGCACTGCTTCAGGAAAAGACCGACCTTGACGAAAAAATAGCAGAAATGACACCTAAGGTGGAGCATGACGCTTTGATTAAAGAGAAGGCCGAGCTTGAGAAAAAGTTAAAGGTATCAGAGGATAAGATTGTTATCCTTGAGAAGGAAAAGGAGGGGGAAAAGGTAATCCTCCTTTTTGACGGTAAAATAAAATATTCGGTAGAGGCTGCTGCTTCTATGGACTATGAGGAAGTGCTGGTCCTGACGATGTTGGATGACCCCGAATTCAAAGGGGTCATGGACATGGGGGGCAAAGAGGCAGATATTGCTCTTATAGGCCTCCTTAAGAGAATTACCCCCGATGACAGGAGAATCACAGCTGAAGAAATAAAGGTTTACCTAAAAAGCAAGAAAAAATAGTAGTGAATTGCTCGCCATATAGCACGCCGAATCGGAAGGCTATGCAGTGCATGTTTTTCCGGACCGCTCCATCGCATCAGGCACCCATAGTCAGTTACAAAGAATACCAACTCAACATCGTCAGAGGAGCATAAGCCATGAGGAGTGTGCGGGTGATGCATTCAAGGATCCCTGACGAGGCGGAAGCCGATGTCGTCATCGCGCGAGACAGGGGCGTACCTTCCACGACAAGCTGAACGCAAATCCCTGGCAGGACTGAACCAAGAACCACCTCGTAGTACGCGGGTGTCACCGGAAGAAGGTCCCTCAGGATCAGCTACGTGGTGAGATGGATACTCTCCATGCCAATCCTGGCACCACTCCCAAACATTGCCGTGCATAAGATACAGCCCCCACTGGTTCGGGGGGAAAGCTCCTATAACAGCCGGATTCCTTCTGTAATTGCCCTTCGGACAGCTCTTGTAAGGCTGTTGGCCATTATAGTTTGCCTGGTTCACGGAAATGCAATTTCCGGTATAAAAGGCAGTGGTGGTTCCAGCACGGCAGGCATACTCCCACTCGGCTTCGGTGGGCAGCCGGTATTTGTCCGTGTCTTCTATCTGGTTAAGCTTTCCTATGAACCGTTGGACATCATTCCAAGAAACCATCTCTAACGGGCAGTTCTCCCCGCAGTTTGTAAAATGGGAAGGGTTTTTCCCCATTGCTTTCTTCCATTGATATTGGGTTACTTCGGTGGTCTGCATATAGAAGGACTTACGCAATGTAACGAGGTGTTGTTTTTCATCACTGTCTCGTTCCTTCTCGTCCGGAGGGCTTCCCATTGTAAAAGTGCCCGCGGGGATCAGCACGAATTTCATACCGATGGTGTTGGTGAAGATTTTGTCTTTCTCAGCCTCAGATTCCTTATCCAAAGAAAGCTGCTCTATCCCAGGTATCATTTCACGTAAATCAGCGTAGATTCTTAAGGATAGACTTGCCTCGAGCTGAATAGATCTCCGGTAGGGCTCATAGCCTTCCTTTGTCACTTCTATGTGGTGCTCGCCCGGTGAAAGTGTTACATGAACAAATGGAGCCAGGCCAACCTCCATGCCATCGACAAATACCGTGGCCCTATCCACATTGGACTCAACCGAAATGCTGGCCTTTCCCGGCTCCTCAACGATTGCACCAGGGCCTGCTAATCGAAAAACAAAATCTCCTTTATCCAGCTTTGGATTGTTTATCTTGCCATACTGAGGGTGTTGCCCGCCTCTCGTATAGTTCACCACCTTATCCTGGATGTGCATGCCAAGCTCAGAGCCGGTGACATATCCATCGCCATTGAGATCGGCATATCCTTTAATGCCATCTAAAAAGACTATCTTGAATACCGACCGGTCCGGGACTTGCTCCCCTGCGCCGCCAGCGGTGACGAACTGCCTCACAGGCCTTGCAGATTTCTCGGTGATATCCACCGGTGCGGCCCTCACAAGATTGAAGAGAGAACCGGAAAAACAGGAGTCGAATACCATGAGCACGTGCATGGATTTGACCTTGAGGGCCAGGGATTCGATTTCTTTCATTGAAATTGCTTTATCATCGAAGCCAACGGGATCAGCCCTCTTCAAAGGACAATCCTTTGGTATGATATAGCCGAGTTCAGTACCGTCAGCAAGCTCAAGGGTTTCACCGTGTCCTGCAAAGTATAGAATGATGGCTAAATTTTGCTCTTGCCCTATATGAAAGGTTGTTTCCTTGAAGGCATCGTTGAGTTGTCGGTAGGTGGGGTCGAGGAGCAGCCTAACGTTGACCCCAAGGCTTTCGAGTGCAGAGGCAACCTCCAGTGCGTCTTTAGCTGCATTCGGCAGATCAGGCCATTCGTCATACTCGCTCACCCCTACCACCAGGGCATAATAGCCTTTGTAGAGGCAAAAACTCTCGCCGGATTCAGCCACAATGCGAATGCCACGATCGACTTCCTTAGCCTGTAAAGGAGCAAAAAAAGCGATTGATGACATGACGAGGATAAGAAGTAGTATGAGCCTTGCTAAGCATTTTCTCATGATTTCTCCTTAGTATAGATACCCCGCTACTTCGAATTGCTCGCAATGGAAAAGGTGTCGGCGGCAACCCGTGTCAAATGTCATGCAATCCCCTTACAACAATATTGCTCAGGCTTCGCCGCGAAATGACGGTAAAAATCCCTCGATTTAGATAACATAAAGATGGCATATAGTCTTGAAAAGCTCAATGTTATTTTCATATTCATCCGCCGATACCTGATGCCCAAAGCATAGGTGATTCAATCCCAGGCATCACATCGCTGCATTATTCAGGATATATCAAGAAGGAGCGCCCGTACTCCATAGTAAGGCGAAAAGCGATAGATACCTCATCTTTAGAGAGATTTGTAGGTTTTTTTAAAAAATCCTACAAAATTGCTATATTATTTATATAAGCATATGGTATGAATAAATAATTAGGGATTGCCATGAAAATGGGGAAGTCAGCACATAGGGTTGAGGGCTATTCATCAACCTGATCACAGCTTGCCGGTGGGATTATGAGGGAATTCGATTCAGCGCAATTGAGTCATGGGATTGATCATTTCGAAGGCAAGTCGATCCTTGTGATCGGCGACATCATGCTTGATCGATTTATATGGGGTAAGGTCTCGAGGATTTCTCCTGAGGCACCGGTACCGGTGGTTGAGGTTGATCGGGAATCCGCCATGCTGGGAGGAGCGGCGAATGTGGCCAACAACCTTGTCTCTCTGGGAAGCAAGGCCTTATTGTGCGGGGTTGTGGGCGATGACGGGCCGGGAAAGGAGGTCATCTCAAAATTAGAGGATATAGGTGTCGACATCGGTGGAATCTCCATCGAGAGCGCGAGGCCGACGAGCGTGAAGACGAGAATCGTGGCCCATGCCCAGCAGGTTGTACGATATGATCTTGAGAAAAGGGTCCCCTTAAAACCCTCAACCATTATACATATACTGGATTTTGTCCGTGAGAAAAAGGGCCATATTTCAGCTATGATCTTTTCCGATTACGGAAAGGGGGTCCTCTCCCGGAAGCTGATGCATGGTATAGCAGGAGAGATATCCGGCTTCACCTTTCCGGTGGCGGTAGACCCTTATGTCAAGAATTACCCGCTCTATAGGCATGTAACCGTGATTACCCCGAATAGTACCCAGGCGGGACAAATTGCGGGCATGGAGATCAAGGATGAAACTGATCTTATAAAAGCAGCCAAAAGGCTTATGAATCATAGCCGATCTAAGGCGGTTTTGATCACCCGCGGCGAGGAAGGCATGGCCCTGTTTGAAGAGGGTGGGGAGGTCACGCGTATAGAGTCGATAGCAAGAAAGGTTTATGATGTAACGGGCGCAGGAGATACGGTCATCGCAGCCTTTACGCTTGGTATTGCGAGCGGTCTTGATATGAAATCCGCGGCATTCTTATCAAATCTGGCAGCGGGTATCGTGGTAGGCGAAATAGGAACCTCTGCGGTGAAGATCGATATCCTTAAGAGGGCCGTTGCCTCATACCTTTCGCAGTATGGAGCAGACAATAGGCGGGAAAAGGCAAACGCTACTGAATAACAGGCATCGAGCAGTGAGCCAACCACAGGAAACGGAAAAGGTAAAATTGATAAGCAGCCTATTTTCCCATGAAGGTGCATTGATTGACGCGTGCATCAAGGAGATGGAGGAGCGGTTCGGTCCTGTTGACTGGGTGAGCGAGATGCTGCCCTTTGACCGAACGCGATATTATGAAAGGGAGATGGGCTGGCCTCTCTACCGACGATTTATCTCCTTTGTAAGGCTCATCATGCCGGAATCAATAGCGGATATCAAGTTAATCACCAATGAGCTTGAAAAGGCGCACCTAGATAGGGAAAAGAGAACAATCAATATTGATCCCGGGTATGTCACGTTAGAGAGGCTCGTGCTCGCCACTGGGAAGAACTATAGCCACAGGCTTTACCTGAGCAAGGGAATTTATGCAGATCTCACCTTGATCTTTCACGATGGGACCTTTAAACCCCTCTCATGGACGTATCCCGATTACGCAGAGGAAAAGGTAATCGACCTTTTTAACAGGCTAAGGAGTGGATACTTGCACTATATGAGAGAAGGCGCGCGACAGTAGAGAGATAGAGATGTTGAAGAGCATGACGGCATATGGAAGGGCCGAATCAACAAGGTCGGATCTAGAATACATTGTAGAGATACGCTCGGTAAATCACCGGTACAGGGAAATCGCCTTGAAACTTCCCCAAAGCCTCTTGCCATTTGAGGATATAGTGAGATCGCTGGTTTCCGAAAGAGTAAAGAGGGGAAGGGTTGATATCTCTGTGCAGCTCAAGGGCAACGGTGAGAAGGGGGTGATGCTCGAGTTGAATCTGCCAGTGGTAAGGGCTTATAGGGATATATTCAATGCGCTCAAACAGGAACTCGGCTCTGAGCAACCCCTTGATCTGTCGCTTTTCTCTCAGATCAAAGACGCCATTATCATACGACAATACGGAATGGATCTCGAAAGAATGGAGCCCGACCTTCGGGTTGTGATGGATGAGGCCTTCGACTCATGGGAGGAGATGAGAATCGATGAGGGAAAGGCGATTGAAAGAGATTTCTTGGAGCGATTGGATACGATCAGGGGTTATGTAGATGACATCCGACAGAGGGCCGAGCAGGCATCAACATGGTATAGGGATAAGTTACTACAAAGGATTAATAAATTGGAAAAATCAATTGAGATTAATGAAGATCGATTAATGCAAGAAGTTGCTTTTATGGCTGAGAAGGCCGATATTACAGAAGAATTGATTCGGATAGAAAGCCACCTCGACCAATTTAAAAAGTACATGGCCCAGGATGACGCGGTGGGAAGGAGGTTGGATTTTTTGCTTCAGGAGATTAACAGAGAGGTGAACACAATCGGTTCAAAGGCTGCGGATTCCTTGATTTCACATCTTGTTGTTGAAATTAAGGCAGAGCTTGAAAAATTAAGGGAGCAAACGCAAAACGTAGAATAACTTTTTGGCAGTGGGGGTAGGGCATGGATCCAACGTTACTCAGCATCGGTTTTGGAAATTTTATCGTATCTAGAAGGATTATAGCCATTGTATCGCCAGGTTCAGCACCGGCCAGACGACTTCGTGAAGAGGCACGGGATGATAAAAGGCTTATCGACGCAACACAAGGCAGAAAGACGAGATCGGTGATCATCACCGATAGCAACCATGTGATCCTTTCGGCTATTCAATCGGAGACGATAGCCCAAAGATTTGCTCCGGATGGTACCTTACGTGGTGAGGATGTAGCTTAGATCGATCCTGCAAAGATGCTACAGCTATAAACAGGAAATGCAACAGAGGGGACAGATTTTTGTAATCACCGCACCTTCTGGTACGGGAAAAACAACTATCATACGTGCCATAAGGGAAAGCGTAAGCGGGGCCGGGTATTGCGTTTCTCATACCACCCGGGAGCCGAGGCATGGAGAGATACCGGGTAAGCACTACCACTTCATCACCAGGAGGGATTTCGAAGGCATGGTCGATGCGGGGCAATTCGTTGAATGGGCTCACGTATACGGCCATCTGTATGGTACCTCCTATTCCAGCATGGAAAGCGAACTGTCATCAGGTAAAGATCTCCTGCTCGATCTCGATATCCAAGGGTCTGAGGCAATCAAGAGGCGTTTTCCTGAATCCCTATCGGTATTCATTCTCCCACCCTCAATGGAGGTCCTCGAGGAGAGGATACGGAAAAGGGACGCCAACGAGAGAAAGGACGTGGATCTTCGGATGAAAAAGGCGGCGGAGGAGATCATGAGGTGTGGGGAATATGATTTTATCGTGGTCAACGATGATCTTGCGCAAGCAGTACGTGAAATAGAGGCGATTATCCTCTCCGAGAGGGCGCGCACGAAGAGGCGGTACCCGCTGATCCGGGATCTCTATCATCTCTGATGAGCGGAGCATCATTCGCCGGTGACGTCGTAATCCGAGTAGATCTCGTTCCTTTATCCAACCGGCCGACATCAATTCTTTTCACATAGGCTCACCTCGGTTCTAATACAGATGATCACATATATCTCAGACTGGCAGGGGAAGAGAATTGACCCAACTCATATGTGGCATAAACGCCGTTACTGAAACACTCAGAAAAAGCAAGGAGATCGTAGAGATCTTCCTTGCAAGAGGGAGAAGGATCGAACGGGCCAGGGAGATCCTTGATCTCGCCAGGGCGAGGGACATACCGATCAGGTTCAAGGAACGGGCCTACCTTGACAGGGTATCACAGGGCACCTCTCATCAGGGAGTAGTGGCTGTACTCGGCAGTTATGCTTACTGCGCGGTAGACAACCTTCTGGAAATCGCCCTCTCCCAGAAATCCAAGGGGCTTCTCGTGGTTGCCGACCATATCATCGACCCGGGAAACTTGGGCTCCCTCATACGAACGGCTGAGTTTTTCGGGGTTCAGGGGCTTATCATTCCAAAGGACAGATCCGCCTCCATAACCGATATCGTGCATAAAAGGTCGGCAGGTGGGACTGCCTATCTGCCAGTAGCGCGAGTCGTCAACCTGGCACGGATCCTGGAGAGGCTAGCTGATCATGGCTTTTGGATAGTGGGGGCCGAAGGGGAAGGAGAGACATCGATCTGTAGATTCGACTGGGACAGGGACGTGATCATCGTGCTGGGAAGTGAGGGAAAGGGCCTGAGCCGGATCGTGAGAGATCGGTGCCACCATTTGGTTCGTATACCTCGGCTTGGCCATCTCGAATCCCTTAATGTATCGGTTGCCGCAGGGATTATCCTCTACGAGATAACAAGACAAAGAGGGCATTCAAGGTAGGCAGTAAGCAGTATGGAGTATACAGCAGCAAGAAGTTCACTCCAAAATGTTCAGTGCTTACTGCTTACTGGATACTACCTACTTATGTGCTAGGGGGAAACCTCTAAGGGCGCCGCAGGTAATCATCGCGTTTATCACCTCACACACGGGCAAACCCACCACATTGGTGTAGGAACCTGTAATGCGTTCGATCATGAAAGACCCAATTGCCTGAATTGCATATCCGCCGGCCTTGCCAAAGGGTTCGCCTGTCTTGATGTAGGCCTCGATCTCTGCTTCGCTCATCTTCTTCACCTTCACCCTTGTATAAACTGCCTCTCTATGCACCGTTATGCCAGAGGGATCGACGAGGCAAAACGCCGTGATGACACGGTGATTTCTTCCGCTGAGGGAAAAAAGCATCTCACGGCAATCGCGAATATCCCTCGGCTTGCCGAAAACCCTTCTTTTCAGCGCCACAATCGTGTCCGCACCGAGTATCCAGCGTTGCGGATAGCGATGCTGTACCGATTCAGCCTTTTCCACCGCGACTCGACAGGTCATCTCTCCGGGTGAGAACCGTCCATGAACGGTTTCCTCGATTCCGCTCTCCACGGACTCGAATGGGATTCCTATCTGCGCAAGAAGCTCCTTTCGCCTCGTTGAGGAAGAGGCGAGAACGAGGGGGTTATCCTTGCTTATGGGGTGAGCGATCATCATTGGGTAAAGGGGAGCCTAAATAGCTGGCGTGCGTTCTTGGTCGTCCGTGCTGCCACCTCCTCAAGGGATATGCCCCTTATATCCGCCACCTTTTGGGCAGTATGGATTACCCGGCTGGGCTCGTTTCTCCTGCCTCTGTATGGAATTGGAGACAGGAAGGGGGAATCTGTTTCGATAAGCATTCTATCAAGGGAGATACCAGTAACGACTTCATGCACCGGGCTTGCGTTCGCAAACGTTATAGTGCCGGCGATAGAGATAAAATAACCCATCTCGATAAATGCCCCAGCAAGGTCAATGCCACCGGAAAAACAATGGATCACCCCCCTTGATCCACTACCCTCGAAGCAGGAGAGTATCTCCAATACATCTTCGTGGGCTTCTCTGGAATGCACCACTACCGGTAGGTTACATTGCATCGCTATGTCAAGCTGCTGTTTGAAACGTTTCCTCTGGTTATGTCTTGATGAAAGGTTGCGATAAAAATCAAGCCCTATCTCACCGATGGCTACCACCTTTTTTTCTGTGGAGATTGACTCTATTCGCTTAAGGTCCTTTTTATCGACGACATCTGCATTGTGGGGATGAATACCCACGGCAGCGAACGCAGAGGGGTACTTCTCAGCCAGGGAAATGGCCTTGAGGGAACTGTTCACATCGATCCCAACTGTTATCAGCTGTCTCACGTTGGCTGATAAGGCCCTCTGAATAACCTCATCCCTATCGGAATCGAATTCCTCCATATCGAGATGTGCATGAGAGTCAATGAACATATCCGCTCTAAGGGGACCTCCTCCCAAACTAACTACTCGCTTCAAGGGCTGCACCCTTTTTAGGCCATTGGTGCTACGTTGTCAAAATGATTCGAAAGGTAACCGCCTATGAAATGAGCAAAAACCGTGTTCTATGCAGGCGTTAAGAATCAATTGACTTTATTTCAAGCTCTTTTTATTAATGTATCTTGTATGAAGAAGGGGATTTCCTTGTTTTTCCATGTTATATAGGTATGGATAACCAAGAGGCTTTACGCAGGAAAAACAAAATGTTGTGGAAAGAAGCATAAAAGTATGGTATATATAAATCTTTGATAATAGATATGTAATTCATGGCGCTTCCTAAAGAACAAAATGAAATGGGAAAGAGTCCCGACCTAGAGGCCTTGCGAAAGGAACTGGAATTCAGCAAGAGCCTTAATTTCATCACAAACAAGATCCATTCCGCAAATAATGTCGATGAGATACTGATCAATTTGAGGGACAGCATTCTCACGTTGTTCGATGCGGACCGTATTACCATCTATATTGTCGATGGCGCACATAAAGAGCTCGTATCTAGATTCAAGGTAGGCGTGGAGATTAACGAGATACGGGTTCCCATTGCTAATGCAAGCATTGCAGGGCACTGTGGTCTATCAGGAAGGATTCTCAATATTAAAAATGCCTATGATGAAAAAGAACTCAAGGAGATAAATCCTGAGCTTTTATTCGACAAGAGTTGGGATCAAAAGACAGGTTATATGACAAAGCAGGTCTTGGTTGCGCCTATCAAGTTCAGCAAATACCTGCTGGGCGTCATTCAGCTTATTAATAAGGTTGCCGGAAACCGGTTTACCCTGGAAGACCAAAAATCTGTTACCGAGATCTCCAAGGTCCTCGGTATTGCCTTTTACAACCATCAACGGCTTAGGCAACAGGCCAGGAAGACAAAGTTCGATTACCTTATCACCAACAACATTATTGCTCAAAAAGACCTCGATCAGTCTATGGTGCTAGCGCGGAAGATGAAGAGCAGCATCGAGAGCATTCTCATGTCCGATTACCATGTATCAAAGGAGGACATCGGGAAATCCCTTAGCGAATTCTATAATACCAAATTTATACCCTTCGATGATAGCATGGTAATCCCAGGCCAGTTACTGAAAAACCTCAGGCCTGCATTTTTGAAGAATAACCTCTTCGTTCCCGTGGCCCAATCCGATTCCAAGATCGTGATAGCGATGGAAAATCCCAACTACCTCCCTGCACAAGACACGGTAAAAGGGCTCGTACCGGGCAAGGAGTTCGAGTTCTGTGTATCATTAAAAGAGGACATCATCAAGATGATCGATCACTTCTTCGATATCTCACGATCAAGCCTGAATGAATCGGGGGCCAGGAGCATCGAGGAGATTCTAGGGCAGCTCGACACCGGCGAGGAAGAGACCGAAGAGATGTATGGAATGAGCGAAGAGGACGGGGCCATTGTTCAGCTCGTCAGCAAGATGATCATCGATGCACACAGCAGGGGAGCATCGGATATCCATATAGAGCCTCGGCTGGGTAAGGCCGATGCCGTGATCAGATTTAGGGTTGACGGGTCCTGCCAGGTATACCAGACCATACCTTACACATACAAAAGCGCTATCTGCTCCCGAATCAAGATCATGAGCGATCTGGATATCGCTGAGCGGCGTCTCCCCCAGGACGGCAAGATCAAGTTCAAGAAGTATGCTCCTTTGGACATAGAGCTGAGGGTAGCCACAATCCCAACTTCAGGGGGAAACGAGGATGTAGTCATGCGACTGCTGGCCTCGGGAGAGCCCATCTCTCTTGATAAAATGGGCATGAGGGATCGCGATTACAACGAGTTTATCAGCATAATAGAAAAGCCTTACGGTATCGTGCTCGTGGTGGGCCCCACCGGAAGCGGAAAGACCACCACCCTTCATTCGGCCCTGCATTACATCAATAAACCGGAAACCAAGATCTGGACCGCAGAAGACCCGGTGGAGATCACCCAAGAGGGCCTTCGCCAGGTTCAGATGCAGCCGAGGATTGGGCTCAATTTCGCAGCTGCCATGAGGTCGTTTCTGAGGGCTGACCCCGACGTGATCATGGTTGGGGAGATGCGGGATGAGGAGACTACCTCCATGGGCATAGAGGCATCCCTTACGGGTCACCTCGTGTTCTCCACGCTCCACACCAACAGCGCACCTGAGACCATCACACGGCTGCTCGATATGGGAATGGATCCCTTCAACTTCGCCGACGCCATCCTGGGGATCCTCGCACAACGGCTGGTGAGGACCCTGTGCAAGGACTGCAAGGAGCCCTATCACCCCTCAGAGGAGGACTTCGAGTCCCTGGTTCGATCTTACGGAGACGGCTTTGACAAGCTGGGAATTACTTATAATGACGAGCTCAGGCTCTATCGTCCCAAGGGCTGCCAGAGGTGCAATAACACCGGATACAAAGGAAGAACGGGAATCACCGAACTGCTGGTAGGTACCCGCGAGATGAAGAACCTTATCCAAACTAAGGCTACTATGGAGGAGATCAGAGCCCAGGCTATCGAAGATGGGATGGCCACCCTTATGCAGGACGGCATCAGAAAGATATTCCTCGGACAGACCGATCTCCGCCAGGTTCGGAAGGTGTGTATGTAGCACCCTTGATCATGGGAAGTTCCCGGCGTGCATCAATCCCGCGGTTTCCTCAATGCCCATCATGATATTCATGTTCTGCAAGGCATTTCCCGCCTGACCCTTCACCAGATTATCGATCACACTGATCACGATGAGTTTTCCCGTTCTCGGGTCTGTGTTGAGCGAGATGTTGCAGAAATTGCTCCCCCTCACATCGGCGGTGCTGATCAGCTCTCCATGACTGAATACCCTGATAAAGGGCTCATCGGCATACAGAGCCTGGTAGGCAGCCTTTACACGCTCTCCATTCACTTCTGGTAAGAGGTCTGCATAAATAGTGGCGATAATCCCCCTGCTCAGGGGCACTACGTGAGGCGTAAATGTGATCGTGACCTCCCCTCCGCTCACTGCAGTCAGCTCTCGCTCGATCTCATAGACGTGCTGATGGCCCGTCACCCTGTAGGCATTCATTGACTCATGACGAGCCGGAAAGTGGAAAAGCGGTGAAGGGGTTTTTCCAGCCCCTGATACGCCGCTCTTTCCATCAAAGACCATGCCTTCCCTCTCGACAAGGCCGAATTTGAGGGCCGGTGCGATTCCCAGTATGCAGGCTGCTGCATAGCAGCCGGGATTTCCTACCAGTGCAGAGCTCGCAATCTTTGTCCTGTGGAGCTCGGGAAGCCCATAGGTAGAAGAGGGGAGGATCCCCGGATCAGCATGTATCTCTATCCTTCCAATCCTTTTCGCATAGGATGCATAGCTCTGGCTATCATTGAACCTGAAGTCACCGCTGTAATCAATCACCTTGATATCGCGGTCAAGCCACCTGCGCGCATCCTTCTGACCCACCCCGTCCGGTGTGGCATAGAATACGATATCGAAATCATTCGGGCATTCGGGATCGAGAGGATCGAAGACCTTGAGGTCGCAAAATCCCTTGAGGTGAGGGTATATCGTGCTGATTGGCTTTTCGATATCGTGTTTGGCCATGAGAGCGCCGATGGCAACGAAGGGGTGGTTTATCAATAGCTCTATTAACCCTACACCCCCGTAGCCCGTTGCGCCTATTACTCCTGCTGTTATGTGCTTTTTCGCCATGTTCTTACACGCTAAATCTGAATTTGATTATATCGCCATCCTCAACCTGGTATGTTTTACCCTCAAGCCTGAGATGGCCCTCCTTTTTCGCATCCGCTACGCTTCCATATCTCATGAACTGGTCGTAGGCGATGACCTCGGCCCTGATGAACCCCTTCTTCATATCCGAATGTATGAACTCAGCAGCATCGAGTGCGATGGTACCTTTGGGTATGGCCCATGATCGCACCTCACTTCCCTCTACCGTAAAAAAGGAAATGAGATGTAAGGTTGCAAGACACCGCTTGATAACCCTATCAGGGAGTGATCTGTCAACATGAAATTCGGATAAGAATTCCTCAGCCTCTTCCGGCTCCATCTCGGCAATCTCCATCTCCAATTTACCTCGAATGACCATAACCTCTATATCCCGTGGGATTCGCGGCATCTCTGGCGGCTCCTCATCCTCGTCAGAGTTGTTTGTAATGATCATCTGAGGTTTAGCGGAGAGAAAGGTAAAGCCCTTGAGAAGGGGGGAGGCTGCTATTTCCGGGCTATTCCTTAGGGGACAGTCCTGGGAGAGCATTTCCCTGCATTTTTGAAGCAGGGTAAGCTCATCTTCGCTTATCTCTCTGCCTTTTTTCCCATCGGAATGTATTTTCTCAATCCTCTTCTCGGTCACCATGAGATCGTTTAATATCAGCTCCGATTCCAATTGATAGAAATCCTGCTCAGGTGTGGGAGGAGGGCCGCCGTATAGCTGAAAGTTTCTCACCACATGGATCAATCCATCGCATGTCCTCACCCCGGTGAGCATGACATTTTCCTGTTCCCTTCTCTCATGATCTGAATCGGCGATGGTTCCGGGCAGGATATACTCTACCTTGGAATAGACGGTCTTATCAGGATTAAAGATTTCCTTGAGCTGATCGACCCTCTCATCTGCTACGTTGACGGTACCGAGGAGCCGATCACCCTTTTTTGCCCTCTCCGAACCCGAAAGCCCCTTTGCGCCGGTCAAGGTGCTGTAGATGGTGAACTTACCCGATTGGGGCAATCCGATAATGCCTAGTTTCATAGTAAGCACCTATGCCATCATATCATATCCTGCCATTCATCGCGCGCTTAAGAAAATGAGAGATATCGGTATCACTCGGTCGATGCCTACAGGATCGTTCTCAACCCTGAATCCATCGACTCCCGTGTCCATTTCAATCGCTGCACCGCATTAAATATATTGCCCTTTATCTTCTTATTGGTATGGTAAACGTTAGTGAGTAAGGATTTGATCTGTGCCCTCCTCGATGATCCCGCAGTAGGGCATCCGCTCTCGATCACGGGAAAGCCCATCTCATCGGCATATCCCTTTATTATGGTCTCATCCAACAGGTAAAAAGGCCGTATGAGGGTAAGGGATCCATGAAACAATTCCTGTACCGGTTGCATGGTGCTCGCTGATCCCGCAAAGAGGAGGTTCAAAAAAAACGTCTCTATGAAGTCATCCTTGTGGTGGCCAAAGGCTACCTTATTGCATTTAAGCTCCGCAGCCTTCTCGAATATGGCCTTTCGTTTAAAGCGAGAGCACAAAAAACAGGGGTTTTCCCTGTTATTATCCGAGTGGGCACACGGTCCAACAGTAGTGTTGATTATTGCATGGTCAAAGGCGTGTCTGATAAAAAACTCCTCCATCTTCTTTGCCGTGGATGGGGAAAAGCCCAGATCTATGTGTACCCCGATAATATCGTAGTGTATCGGTATCCTTCTCAGCCGTTCTCGCAGCAACCACAGAAGCGATATGCTGTCCTGACCCCCTGACACGGCCACCATTACTCTATCGCCATCCGCAATCATTTGATAACCGTTTATGGCCCTTCCCATGAGCCGCCTCATTTCCTTTGCCACATAGCTCAATGGGCGCTTCCCTGTCTTTCCCCGAATATCTTGGTTCCGATCCTCACCAGATTGGCCCCTTCTTCTATGGCAATCTGGTAGGAATTGGTCATACCCATTGACAGATATTTCATTTCCACATTGGGCAGGCGAAGAGCCTTGATCTTCTCGAAGAGCTGTCTCGTTTTTATAAAGTAAGGACGTGAATTTTCAGGATCCCCGAACCTTGGTCCCATGGTCATGAGGCCCATAATCCTGATATGGCTCAACGAGGAGATCGCCTCCAGAAGAGGAATGACTTGCTGTGGCAGGGCTCCGTGTTTTTGCTCTTCCTCACCGCTGTTGACCTCAATCAAAACGGGCATGACCTTACCGCGCTCCTCGCAGCATTTTTCGATCTCTTCGGCCAATCGGAGGGAATCCACTGATTCGATCATGTCGAAGATCTCTACCGCCTTTTTCACCTTATTCCTCTGTAGGTGACCGATAAAGTGCCACTCCGGGTTCCCTATCACCTCATTGATCACCATCATGGTATCCTGGAGATAGTTCTCTCCTACCATGGTAACGCCTGCCTTTACCACCCTTGATATCTCATCGGCATTCCGTTCCTTGACAGCGGCAAGCAGTGTTACGCCCTGTGGAAGCTCTCTGAGCAGCAGCTTCACGTTTTCCTCTATCATCGTGGTCCACCTCTATGCGATAGTGCACTCTTAATCTAAGACCTTTGTTTCTCGTTGTTCCTTGAAAATCGCCACCTCCATTCGCAAGAGCTCAATGCATTCCGAACTTGCTTATCCCGTCTGTCCCTGATTGTCGGCAATCGAATGCTCATTACCTTTGGACAGGAGTGCGGCAACGGGGCACACCTCGACACAGGCGTAACATTGCTCACAGATATCCATTGCCTTATCCTCCTGCCCAAAGAAGCTTATCACGGTGTCGAGCCCCCTTCGCGCAAAGCTTATCATGGGTTGACCGTTCTTCTCCCTGCATACGAACACGCATCTCCCGCATAGTACACACCTGTCGGGAACATACTGAATGTAAGGGTGATTTTCCTCTATGCGCACCTCTCTTTCAATTTTCTCCAGCCTCTTGAGCTTGAGCCCGAATTGCAGGTGTTTAGCGATCCTTTGAAGTTCACATCTTCGGTTGGCCGGACAGTTCTTGCAGTCGACATGGTGAACGGAGAGCAGCAACTCAAAGGCAGTTCTCTGGAGCCTTCTCACCCGCTCCGTACCGGTCGTGACGACCATACCTTCCCGTATCCTCACCCTGCAGGAGGTTACAGGCTGCCGATAGCCCTCGATTTCAACAATGCATAGCCTGCATGAACTCGGTGGATCTTCCATCTCCTTCAGGTAACAGAGATTGGGAATGTAGATCCCATTGTCCAAACAGGCTTGAAGCAGCGTCATGCCCTCCGGGGATTCGATCTCCCTGCCATCAACTATCAATTTTGCCATGCCTTAGCCTTCCTTCGGCCGCTCGATTCGAGGGGCGAGTTCAGGCGGAGAAACCTTTCTGACCGCATCGTATTCAGGCGGGCATGCGGTCATACACTCCCCGCACTTCACGCATAATGTCTGGTCAATTGCCTTCTTCCTGTTTGAGGTGGTAAATATCGAATCCGTGGGACAGCTCCCAACGCAGGCATCACATCCCCTGGCGCACCGATCTAAATCGATAAAATATGCCGTTAATGGCCTGCACATCATGGCAGGGCATCGCTTCTCATTGATGTGTGCCTCATATTCATCCCTGAAATACCTTATACTTGTTAAAACAGGATTAGGGGCCGTTTTGCCCAGCCCACATAGAGACCCCTCCTTTATGTCCAGGCTCAAATCCTCGAGAAGATCTATGTCGCCTTTCCGGCCCTCGCCTTTTGTGATCCTCTCTAAGATGGTTAATAGATGTCTCGTCCCGATCCTGCAAAAGGTACATTTACCACAAGACTCATTCTGGGTGAAGTCAATGAAATATCGCGCTACATCAACCATACATGTGTCCTCATCCATCACCACCATACCACCTGAACCCATCATAGCGCCGGCTTGGGTAAGGGAGTCGAACTCGATTGGAGTATCGAGGCACACCTCGGGGAGACATCCTCCTGAGGGGCCTCCGATCTGAACTGCTTTAAATGTCTTTTTCTTCGGGATCCCTCCGCAGACATCAAAGATAAGCCTCCTGAGTGTAATCCCCATAGGGATCTCAACAAGGCCGGCATGCACAATGCTCCCCACCACGGAGAAGATGGCTGTTCCAGGGCTTTCCTTCGTTCCTATCCCGCGAAACCATGCTCCATTTCTCTCGAGTATCGGGGCAATGGAACCAAAGGTCTTCACGTTATTAATCACCGTAGGCTTTCCCCACAAACCTCTCTGGGAGGGGTAGGGCGGTCTGGGATGGGGCATCCCTCTCTCGCCCTGGATTGACTGTATGAGCGCCGTCTCCTCTCCGCAAACGAATGCGCCTGAGCCTTGAAACACTTCGATCTCCAGGTCAAAGGTAGTCCCAAGTATTGACCTCCCTAAGATGCCGAGTTCCTTTGCCTGTTCAATGGCCTTTTTCACAATTCTCACCGCAAGGGGATACTCCGCCCTCACATAGATGATCGCCCGTTGAGCCCCGACCGTATAAGCGCACATGGCTATGCCTTCGATCACCTGATGGGGATTGCTCTCAAGGATAGCCCTATCCATGTAAGCACCCGGGTCTCCCTCGTCTGCATTACAGATTACGAATCTCTCAGGTTCATCGGCGTTTTTCACCATTTCCCACTTTACTGCTGTCTGAAATCCCGCACCACCTCTTCCCCTGAGGCCGGATTCTCGAATCTCACCGAGGATCTTATCCTGGGGAAGGGAAAGGGTCTTGGCAAATCTCGAGTATCCTCCCTTCGCGATATAGTGATAGATATCCTCTGGATCAATGAGCCCGCAGTGGGCCATGAGGATCCTCTCCTCACTGTGAAATCGTGAAAATTCCTTCACCGTGGGAATGAGATCATTGTCCTCAGTGGCGCCGAGAATATATTCGAAAAGTGGATCACCCTCTTCGAAGAATGCCTTTACCAGCATCTTTGCCTTTCCAGGAGTCATTTCATGGTAGAGAATAGGGGGGAAACCAGGGTTCTCAACCATAACGAGTGGTTCAGCATAACAGTGACCGAGACATCCCACGGGGATAATGCGGGCCTCTATCCCTCGTTCCTTCAAAGTATCCTCAAAGGCCTCTTTAACCTCCATAGCGCCTGAAGCCAGACCGCATGTGGCCATGCCGATGTAAATGTTTGGATGGGTATTGCTTTTGAGCTCTCCTCTACGCCGTTCAGCTTCCTCCCGTATGGGTGAAAATATCTCATAGGCAGATTTTTTACTGGTTTGATTCACCTCGCTGCTTTTCCCTCCTTTGTCGTTCCTTTTCTATCTCAAACCCCAGGATCAGCCCCTCCACCTTACTGGGAGCCATATGCCCATGCACGGTATCATCGACTATCGCCACGGGAGCCAATGCGCAACATCCCACGCAGGCAACCTTGTCTATGCTGAATTCCCTGTCCTGTGTCGTTTCCCCTGCCTTGATCTCGAGTTTTCGTTCGAAGTTTTCCAGGATTATATCGCCTCCCTTCACATGGCAGGCTGTTCCGAGGCATACCTTTACTTGGTGTTTCCCCGGAGGGTGGAACCTGAACTGATTGTAAAAAGTGGCAACGCCATAGACCTCGCACGTGGATATGTTTAGATGCCTCGCCACCATCCCCAGTGCCGAGGGAGCCAAATAATGATGCTGTTCTTGGATTTTTTGCAATATGGGCATGAGATCGCCCCTATGGTGTCCAAAATCTTGCAGCATCGAGCCCATGTCACCTAACATAGCCTCGTCTTCTTTTTCGATTTCAGGTCGATAATGCACTTCTCTGCCTTTATCAAAAACATTTCAGAATATTGAACTAATTTCTAAATTTCAATGATAATTCTAGGATAATTCTAGGATTTTGTTCTCGTTTATCTCGAGCCAGGCCTTAATGTCGTCGAAATCATATCTCAGCCTTCTCATGGCTTGCCCTCTATGACTCACCTCGCTCTTCTTCCTTTCCGTTAGCTGAGCGAATGTCCTTCCAAGGGGTGGATACCAGAATAGGGGATCATACCCAAAGCCATTCACCCCACGAGGATCACGGGTGATCTCTCCTGCACACCTGCCCGTGTAGATCTTTGTTTGCCCTGATGGCTTTGCAATGGCGATAGCACAAACAAAGTTCGCATGTCTATTATCTTTTCCCCTCATGGCCTCGAGAAGTTTACGGTTGTTAGCAGCATCATTGGTTTGCTCTCCCCCATAACGTGCCGAGCGAATTCCCGGAGCCCCGTTTAAGGCCTCTACCTCAAGGCCGGAGTCGTCGGCAATCGCAGGGATGCCCAGCATCCTCGCAGCATATCGTGCCTTCCCCTTCGCAATTTCTTCAAAGGAGATTCCTTCTTCCTTTGCCTCAGCCAGCTCATCGAATTCCGAAAGTCTATGAATCTGAACAGGGAGATCCTTGAACAATTGGGAGTACTCCCTCCTTTTACCCTCATTATGTGTTGCTAAGACTAGGTTTATTTTGGACATGGATAGTTGCAGCAATGGCTGGGAATCCTTAGGCTTAGCCCTAAAAAAGACCGATTGGCTTCATATCCTTTCGGCGGCTTTGAAAAAACATCAACGATTACCTTCATTCTTGCTATGCGTTTCCACCATATATCACTTGATTAGTTATGCAAAGCTTTTTATAAGATAGCTGGTCATGAATACACGTGAGATTAGCCGTTCAAGATTACCTATGGGCATAGATAAGACATTTGTTATCGGGGATATTCACGGTTGTTTGGGCATGCTCAAGAGGTTGATCGATAAGATTCCATGGGACCCGTCCAAGGATCGACTCATATTCATTGGTGACTACGTAGATAGAGGAGAGGATTCTCGCGGCGTCATTGAGTATGTCGTAACCCTTAAGCAGGATTTCCAGAACGTTCAATGTCTTATCGGAAATCATGAGTATATGCTGCTTGACTATTTATCCGGGAAGGATCTCCAGACCTACATTTTAAATGGTGGCGGCGCTACCCTCATGAGCTATGATAGGGTAAGACAGAATAAGGATGATCCCCTCATCCCGCCCGCCCACCTCGAGTTTTTATCCTCGCTTTTGCCAATGATCGAACTCGACAACTACTATATCGTGCATGCCGGCTTTCGACCCCACGTTCCCATTGAAGATCAAGAGCTCTTTGATATGCTCTGGATTCGAAACGAATTCCTGCTCTCCGAATATAATTTCGGTAAGGTGGTAATATTCGGGCATACCCCACTTAACAACCCCGTAGTGATGAAAAATAAGATAGGGATTGACACAGGAGCGGTGTTTGGTAATCGGTTAACGTGTCTTGAGCTACCGGAGATACGGTTCCATTCAGTTGAACCGTAAGGCCTGTCAGATTGTCCAAGCGACAAACTCTCACCATTGCCAGAGCCTCGATAGATGTGGAGCAGGTAACCCACCTTTTACCATAGTCCTTCTTTCGCCCAGAGATATCGCTTGATCTGCTGCTTTAGGGTATCCTTGACTTTCTATCATTTAGAGGGTATTTTATCTTCGAATTTGGACTCTTGGAAGCTATCGCCATCTGATCCACACAATATCGGGAGGGACCTATTGATTGAGCTTGTCGTAAAAGGCGGACCCTTTATGTATCCTATCCTATTCTGTTCGATAGTTTCCCTTGCTATTTTCATAGAGCGGCTATGGCTCGTGAGACGCAAATCGGTGATACCAAGGGATTTGATCGTCAAGGTTGAAGAATTGGTGAAACGGAACAAGATACCCGAGGCCGTTTTCCTCTGCCAGGGAAATAGCTCTTCAATTGCCAGGATCTTTCTCTCAGGCCTGAAAAATGTCGGAAGGGGAATGTGGTTGGTAAAGGAGGCTATAGAAGAGAAGGGAAGGAGGGAGGGGGTCATTCTGGAGAGGAATGTGGGGGTTTTGCTCACCATAGCGAATCTATCTCCCTTACTTGGTCTGCTGGGTACTGTTTCCGGAATGATAAAGACCTTCAATGCAATCTCAATTCATGGTGTGGGGGGGCCTGGACCGCTCGCAGGGGGGATTGCCGAGGCATTAATCACCACTGCGACGGGCCTTCTCGTTGCGATTCCCACCTTGGTTGCCTATCGGTTCCTTACAGACAAGGCACAGGTCCTCATATTTGAAATGGAGGAAAGCTCGATAAGGCTCGTGGATATTATGGAAGGAAGCATACAGGAGTAATGCGGTTTAGTCAGCCAAAGAGGGAAGAGATCAGCCTTGGGGTGAGTATGGCACCTCTGATCGACATAGTATTTCTGCTGCTCATATTCTTCATGTTGACCTCGCATATCGAGATTATACCAGGTATCGACATCGCATTGCCCGATATTGCGGAAAGGGGGTCGGATACATCGACCAACACCATGATCGTAGCACTTGATCGAGAAGGAAATTATTATCTAAACAAGGAGAGGATAGAGCTTACGGAGCTTTTCCGGAGGTTCAAGGAAACTGTCCAGCCGTCGAAGACAAACCTCATTTTGCAGGCCGATCGCGATGTGAAGCACGGTCAGGTGGTCAGGGTAATGGATTTAGCCAAAAAGGCCGGGATCGCCACTATTGTGATCGCAGCACAGTGGGAAGCTGAAAAGATCTTTTAGGATGAGAAAGAGGTATATACTATATGCTGTATTGCTTTGCCTTGTGGCAGGCCTCTTGTTCGTGTGTATGAGTTTCGGGCAGAACGGCCTCTTTGATCTCTTTAACATGCAGGCAGAGAAGCAAGAGAACGTGATTACCCTGAAAGATCTGAGGGATAAAAACAGGCTTCTTGCATCTGAGATCAGGCGCTTGAGAGAGGACCCGAAATACTTTGAATCAGTAGCCCGTAAAGAACTAGGCCTGGTTAGGGAAAATGAAATAATCTATCGGGTTAAGGAAGGTGAAAGGGGTACTATTACAAGACCTATCCATGAGGAATAGGAAACGTGGCAAAAGAAAACGGTAAGGTTAAAAGGAGTCAAACATGGCAGGACTAGACGACATTTACGATGAGGTTGTTGACAAGATCGCAACACCGAAGGCGAGGCTTCTGCTTGTTGAGACGCTAAAGAAGGAGGGAAAGCCGCGGGCCGTGATACAGGCGTGCAAAAAGGTTTTAGAAATCTTCCCGGACGACCTTCATATAAGAAGGCTATTAGCCGAGACCTATTTCGATGAAGGATCACTGGATCTTGCAGAAATGGAATTAAATAAAATAGCTCAACAAATAAAGGATTTATCTTATATTTTTAAATTTCTATCTGAGTTATTTATACGGAAAAATAAGATCGACGATGCGATACACTCCCTTCAACTATACCTGGCACATAACCAAGGAGATCAGGAAGCAGCTGATCTTCTGGCAGAGATCAGCCAGCCTAGAGAAGAGCAATCTGCTTTGCCTACGTCTACCTTGGCTGAGCTCTATTACAGGCAGGGTCAGCTCGATGAGGCGATCAAGGTGTATGAACAGGTAGTTGCCTCTTTCCCGGCTGATGAGAAAGCTAAACACCGACTCTCTGCACTTAAGGGGGAAAAGGGAGCCCAAGAGGGGAAAATGGAGACAACGGGATCGGCAAGAGAAAGGCAATTAAAGCTTCTGGGAGTTTTGGAAAGGTGGCTGGCTGCCGTTGAGCACAGGAAGATGGAGGCCCTGCAAGCCCGGGCTTAGGACGGAAAAGGGCAAGGTAATTCTTATAGATGAGGAGAAGTCATATCGATGTACACAACAGCGGATTTCAGAACGGGACACAAGATAGAGCTGGAAGGAAAGCCTTTTATCATCATAGAGTTTCTCCACGTAAAGCCTGGCAAAGGCGGGGCATTCGTGAGAACGAAGCTAAAGAATATGCTTACTGGACAGGTCTTGGAGAAGACATTTCGTGCAGGAGAGAAGGTGGCATCGCCCAACATCCAAGAAAAGGAAATGCAATACCTCTATCAAGATAAGGATCACTATTGGTTCATGGATACAGCTACGTTCGATCAAGTTTTTTTAACAGCCGAACAACTTGGTGACAATCGTCACTTTTTAAAGGAGAATACCAATATCAAGACACTGATATACAATGAAGAGGTAGTGGATATAGAGATTCCCAATTTCGTTGAGCTTGAAGTAGTAGAGACCGAGCCAGGAGTTAAGGGAAATACAGTGACCAGCGGCACCAAACCGGCCACCCTGGAGTCGGGAGGAGTTATTCAGGTTCCGCTCTTTGTGAATATCGGCGATACGGTCAGGGTAGCCACACGTACAAGGGAATACCTAGAAAGGGTATAAATGGATGTTGCATTTAACTTTATGGCCACAGGCATAGGGAGCGTACCCTTTCTTGATGTGGAGGGCACCTGTAAGGGTATCCTTGAACGCTGCCCGGATATCCCGTTCTGGCCTCAATTCGTTAAACGAAGCCCCTTAGAGGATATGGCTATTCAAGCGAGCCAGGGGCTTCCGCTGATTCAACTGAATCGTGAAAGCGGATCCATGTATCTGGACACCTCGGATAATCAAGAGGATGAACTCACCAGCTTTTATGAGCATTTCATGGCAGAGGATACCGATTATTTCGCCATCGATCACGAGCACGCATCCGGTCTGTATACGCTTCTCGATATGATCCGTAAGAGTCCTAACAACTGTGGGCCATATATCAAGGGGCAGATAGCGGGCCCCATTACCTTTGCGGGAGGCCTGATGGATACAACAGGCCGATCCGCCCTTTACAACAGCGAGATCATGGATGTAATTGTCAAGGGCCTGGCAATCAAGGCATTGTGGTTGGTGAAGGCAATGTCCATAAAAGGCAAAAGTACAATACTTTTTCTAGATGAGCCATACCTTTCCGGATATGGCTCGGCCTTCACGCCGATACAGCGGCATGAGGTTATCTCCCATATCAGGGAAATTATAGATTACCTGCGGGCTAGGAGCAATGCCATACTAGGAATTCACTGCTGCGGAAACACGGACTGGTCCATGATTATCGAAACAGGGGTTGATATCGTAAGTTTCGATGCCGTTGAGTATTTAGACTACTTCTTGCTCTACAAAAATGATATCAAACGGCTTCTGCTAAATGGCGGGGCTATTGCATGGGGAGTGGTTCCCACCATATCCTTTACCGGCAAAGAGACTATCGGGGATCTGAAAGTGAGATTGGAAGAAGGGCTCAATAGATTCTATGATTGGGGACTCGATAGGGAAATGGTGGCTGAGAGATCCCTTGTTACACCGGCTTGTGGTGTGGGCTCAATAGAACCAGCTCTGGCTGACAGGATATTCGAACTGCTTTCCGGCTTATCCAATACAATCCTCCATCAGAGCGGCTAGGTTTTCATCGTAGCACATGACCCCGGGGCTTCGCTTCAGGGTTATAGGTGAAAGAACCCTTTATTTGTGTGCAGTTTCTTAAGAGAGCTCGAAGGCGGAGTTCTCCTTTGCGGCCTCTATCTGCAAGGCTGCGTCCTTCTCCTTGACGATATCCTGACATAGAATCACCATCTTGATCATATCGCTATCCTTTCGCTCGGGGGCATGATGAAAGAGGATAAGCTTCTTGACGTTGGCCTTCAAGGCGAGATCAATGGCTGAGAGGTAATCGGAATGCCCCCAGCCCCTGTGCTCAGATATCTCCTCGGGTCTATAGTGGCTGTCGTGGATCAGGACATCCGCTCCCTCGCAAAACGCCACGTACCTATCGAGTGATCCATGATCATTACCGACCTCGTTGTCGGTGAGAAAGACGAGGGTTTTATCTCCCTCACGAAAGCGAAACCCCATGCCTCCTTGCGGGTGCTGGAGAGGAACAGTATCTATTACAACTCCGTCGATTTCAAGGTAGCCATTGCTCAATGTATCGATGAACTGTATATCGGCATTCAGCTCTTCAAACCGAATGGGGAAAAAACCATCCCCCATCTTATTATCAAAACTGTATCTTAGCCCTTTCATGCACTGGCTGTAACCATCGACAAGGATTCTCGTTGAGGATTTATAGATCGGCAGGAAAAAGGGGAAGCCGAAGACATGATCCCAGTGTATATGAGTGATAAGGAGGTGAAGGTCTATCTCATCGCCATGGGACTCAAGCTCGTCACCAAGGGCACGAATCCCGGTCCCGGCATCGACAATAACCTTTTTCCCTCCTGCGAGATCTATCTCCAAACACGTTGTATTCCCCCCATAGATGATGGTATCCTTTCCGGGAACGGGGGTAGACCCTCTTGTCCCCCAAAACTTGACTCTCATCTATTGCCCTATGTTTGATAAGATGTGGATCTTTTTTTGATTATCTTCGATACAGTGAAAACGCTTAGCATGAGGGTAGAGCTCCATGCGTAGGCCCCTCAATGATTTAAGGCTACATGATTGACTTTTGTATGTCAAATCAAAAAAGGGATACAAAGGTACACCTGATCGAGAAGGCATTGAAAGTGCTCGCTTCTCACCGTGCGAGCTGTAATCTCTGTCCAAGGGCCTGTAGCGTGAACAGACAGATGGGAGAGAGGGGATTCTGCGGCATAAGGGAGCTGCCCATAGTCTCCCATAGCTGCCTCCACTTTGGAGAAGAGCCGCCGCTAAGCGGCTACTACGACTACAGGGGAAATGTAGCAACGGGCTCCAGATCGTCGGGATCGGGGGCGATCTTCTTTGCGGGATGCAACCTGAAATGCTGCTTTTGCCAGAATTATCAGATTAGTCATCAAATCCACGGATCCGTCACCTCCATCGATGCGTTAGCCTCCTGCATGATCTCGTTACAAGAAAAGGGGGCGTTGAATATCAACCTTGTCACGCCTACTCATGTTATTCTACCCCTTCTCGAAGCGCTGAAGATTGCCTTTTCTCGCGGACTGAAACGACCCCTTGTGTACAATACGAGTGCCTATGAGTCATACGAGACCATTTCGCAGCTTTCCGGAATCATTGACATCTACCTCCCTGACTTTAAGTATTTCAGCAAGGATATAGCCCGCAGGTTCTCGAACGCGCCAGACTATGCCGAAAGGGCGTCCGAGGTTATACTCGAGATGTATGATCAAGTAGGGAATCTTGAACTTGACGAAGAGGGAAATGCTTTGAAAGGAATGATTATCCGGCACTTGATCTTACCCACGTATACCGAGGACTCATGCGCCATACTGGAGTGGATCGCAACCAATCTCTCAAAACAAGTCCCGGTGAGTTTGATGAGCCAGTTCTATCCGTGCACTACGGTTCCGGATGAGATACATAGGAAGATCACCGCGGAAGAATACAAAAAGGTGCTAGCAAGGGCAGAGGAGCTCGGCTTTGAAAACCTTTATTTACAGCCCTTTACCTTTGAACCCGATGATCATTTGGTCCCGGATTTCGAAAGGGATGATCCTTTTTCCTGGAGCAACCATGAACCTTAGACCGTTGATAAGGTGGAGAAAGGTCATCTTCCGGGTGCAATACCGCAGACATTGTGCTATAAGCAACGCCCGGAAGAGTACTGTTTGCGATGTACCGATCAATCGTAGCCCCTTTAGTAATTATTGGGAAAGGAGATAGGTGATGAGCAATGAGGTGCTGGATGGATTAAGGGAGGTTGATGGACTTGTAGTGACCACCCTTATGGATAACTATGTGGATGTGCTCCTGAGGAACTCCACCGGGGTCAGGAGACCACCCATGGCACTTGGTGGAGAGATCCCAGCAGACACGTTGCTGGCAGAGCACGGTCTGTCGCTTTTAGCGGCAGTTGCCATAGGCGAAAGGACACACCACATCTTGTTTGATTGCGGCTACAGTAAGGTAGGCCTTCCCCATAATGTGAAAATGCTGGAAATAGACCTTGGGCAAGTAGAGGTTATTGTCCTAAGCCACGGCCACATGGACCATACAGGGGCGCTGTATCCCATCGCCGAGAGTCTGGGCAGATCGATCCCGTTAGTCCTTCATCCCGATGCATTTCTCTCGCCTCGTTATTTCGGACTCGAAGACGGGAGAAAACTCGTATTCCCCCAAACGATCTCGCGGCATGAGATGGAGAAGAGGGGGATAGAGGTGCTTGAGAGGAGGAACCCATCGCTTATTGCTGAAGACACAATAGCGGTCACCGGGGAGATAGAACGGGTAACGGACTTTGAAAAGGGATTGCCCAACGCCCTCGTTGAGAGAAACGGTACCCTTGAACGTGACGACATCCTCGACGATCAGTCTATAGTGATCAAGCTTAAGGGAAAGGGATTGGTGGTTATCTCCGGGTGCGGTCATGCCGGTATCATCAACACCATGCTGTATGCCCGGAAGATCACAGGTATCAATACAATACATGGCGTATTGGGCGGTTTTCATCTCCAGGGGCCAGCCTTTGAGCCCATTGTAGAGCGGACGATTGCCGAATTTAAGGCAATCAAACCAGAAGTCACTGTCCCGATGCACTGCACGGGCTGGGCAGCCATCAAGAGATTTTCAGAGGAATTCCCCTCATCCTTTGTCCTCAACAGCGTTGGCACGAGGATCTCGTTTTAAGCGAGAATTAAACGCCATGAAGTACCTGATCTATCTCATGCTCATAGTCTATGCGTTGAGCCCAATCGATTTGATACCCGAGTGGTTTGCAGGACCTCTTGGCATCATTGACGACGTCATCGTCATAGGAGGCCTGTACTGGTATTTCATCTATCGGCCTGCCAAGATGAGGACGCACTACCAGAGATCCTATCATAGAGAAGGGCAGGGGCAAAAGGAGGAAGGATTTCAGGAGAATAGCCAAAAGACCCAAGCAGGGAAGGGTTTCTCAAAAATGGATCCTTATGAAGTCTTGGGTGTTGCCAGAGGCGCCTCCATTGATGAGATCAAGAATGCCTACAGGAAGCTGGCCAACAAGTACCATCCGGATAAGGTAAACTATTTGGGAGATGAATTCAAGGAATTGGCGAATAAGAGATTTAAGGAAATACAGGAGGCATACCAGGAGTTGGTACAAAAATAAGAAAACAAGCACTATCGTAATGTGCAGGACCGAGCGTTATTTAAATCCCGAGATAGGTCTGTATATTTGTTGAGCTCTTTATCTCCTCTGATGTGCCTTGAATCTTTATCTGACCTTGATGCATGATATAGACATATCCCGCTGCATCGAGCGAGGCATCAGCATTTTGCTCCACAAGCAGTATGGTTAATCCCACTTCGGCCTGCAATTTCCCGATTGTCTCAAATATTTCTCCTACCAGTATCGGGGCTAATCCCTGACTCGGCTCATCCAGCATGATAAGCTTCGGCTTTGTCATGAGTGCCCTGCCAATGGTGAGCATTTGCTGCTGGCCTCCGCTCAAGGTGCCGGCTCCTTGCCTATCCCGTTCCTTTAATATGGGAAATAGAGCATACACAAGCTCAAGCGACTCACTCATACTTTTGAGTGCCTCCTTGCGATAGGCACCCATAACTAAATTTTCATGGACATTCATCTCGGTAAAGAGATGTTTTCCCTCTGGGACTAAGGTAATGCCTAAATCAACCTTTTTATGGGTCGGCAAATAGGTGATCTCGTTATCTTCGTAAAAAATCTTCCCTCCCCAAGGCTCAATAGACCCTAACACGGTTCGAAGCAGCGTCGATTTTCCAACCCCATTGGGACCAAGCAGGGAGGTTATGGAACCTTTTTTGACCTCCAGGCTCGGTTTCCATAAAACCTGCATCGCTCCATAACCGGATTCAAGGTCTTCTATCGTTAACATCACGTTACCCATTAGTATCTTTCTCCTCTTTCCAGATCTCAGATCTCCATTTGGACTGATCCTGTGTATGCCCCAAATATATCTCAATCACCCTTGGATTGGTTAAGGCCTCCTCTGTTTTCGCATCGATTAGTTTTGTGCCTTGATTCATCACCATGACCCTCTCGGCGAGTCCGGCTACCGCTCTCATGATGTGCTCAACCATGGAGACTATCGCTATCTTCTCTTCCTTTCGTATCTTCTTGATGAATGTCACCATATCGTCGATATCCTTGGGATTCATCCCGGCCATGGCCTCATCCATCAAAAGGAGTTTTGGCCTCATGGCCAAGGCCCTTGCAATCTCCATCAATTTTTTCTCGACAGGAGTCAGGGTGCCGGCAGCCTTATCCCTGTATGCACTCAAACCAACCAAATCGATATATCGATCCGCTATCTTCAGAGCATTGTCCACGCTGACCGTATGTGCCAACGTACCGAACATGGCCCCGATCGCTACGTTTTCCCTTACGCTGGCAGAAGAAAAAGGCCGAGAAATCTGAAAGGTTCTCCCCAATCCCATTGGGGCCCTTTTGTAAGAGGGTACGCGTGTAATATCTTTTCCCTCGAAGGTGACCGTTCCTTCTTCCGGGATGTAGACTCCACTGATCACATTAAAAAGGGTGGTCTTACCGCTTCCGTTGGGACCCACTATGCCGATGAGCTCACCCTCATCGATTTCCATGCTTACCCTGTCAACCGCCACCAGCCCGCCAAAGCGTTTCGTGACATTATCGATTTTTAGCAATGCCATCCCTTCACCTATTCGATAATGATCTTATATTTCGTTCCATTGACTCTCGCCTTTAAGAGCCCTATAACTCCCTCAGGAAATGCAACAATGATAATGATGATAAGCGGTGCAAAGATAAGGAGTTGAAATCCCGGCAGGATGACAGCAAGCCAATACTTGGAAAGTCCGTATATGAGGCCTCCCACCACAGGGCCCAGGAGGGTTCCAGCACCGCCAAGGAGAACAATGATGATGGCCTCTATGGTATAATGGATTTCAAAGACCTCGGGTGGGAACACATAGGGTGTCTTTATGGCCCATGAAGAGGCTCCAACCAATCCAGCAAAGCTCGCGCTCGTGATAAAGGCTATGATCTTGTATTTGGTTACATTTATTCCCATTACCTTGGCAGCATCTTCGTCTTCCCTGATTGCCGTCAAGGCATAACCAATCTTGCTCCTCATATAATAAATGGTAACAACTGCAGCCAGGGCAGCGATGATAAACACCATTACATCCGCCCAGAAGGTAGATAATGCACTTGCCATTTCTCTTCCAAAGGCCTGATTCATATCCGCCATAAAGATAATACCTTCAGAACCATTCCATATCCTTGCCCCCTCTATGAGATACCTGAACCCCTCATTGACCCCGATGGTTGCAATGGCGAAATATGCCCCTCGCAATCTGAGTGCTACGGCACCTACAGCCAGAGACAAGAGGGTAGCCATGGCTAATGCCAAGAGAAACCCGATTGCGATAATGCCGATTCCAAGCCCTTCAAATGAGGCAAACCGTGTAATTCCTATCGCCATCCCGTAGGTTCCCACACCGAGAAAAGCAACATATCCAAAATCGACATAGCCCGTCATGCCCAAGAAGATATTGAAGGCCTGTCCAAGGGCACAGTAAAAGGCGAGCATACCCATTAACTGCCACATCCCGGACATGTTTCTGCCTATCAAGAACATGACGAGGTACGCCGCAAATACAGGCACTAAGGGATAATATTTAGCAATGTGTTTTTTCATTTCGCCCTCAACAGCCCGGTTGGCCGAATAAGCAGTATCAGCAGTAATATCACAAAGGAAAGAAACCTCGTCAGGGCAAACGGCTCAACACCCGGAAGCAGGGCGAATAATGTGTAGGAGCCATTTTCTATGAGCCCGAAGACCAATCCCCCGAAAAAGGCGCCATAGGGCGATGCGAGGCCTCCCAACACGGCAATGACAAACGCCTTCAGGGTATATGCCCCACCCATATACGGATTGATCCCAACAGGGATAAACATGGTGAGAAGGACACCGCTGGCCACCACCAGCCCAATCCCTATTGCAAAGCTCAAGGCATAGATCCACCCCACATTTACGCCGCATACCCTTGCTCCCTCGTCGTCCTCGACGACACTCCTCATTGCGGTCCCAGCCCTTGTCTTCTTGAACCATAGATAGAGCAATACGGCGATGAGGATGCTTCCGATACATGCGTAGATCTTTGCCATGGGCAGCACCGTGACTCCCAGGCTTACCTTGCCTACAACCCAATTATATCCCCTGAACTCAGAGCCGAATATGAGTTTCACGATCTCTTCGAGCAATACACCGATTGCAAAAGTGGCAAGCAACGTGGAGAGTTCCGGGGCCTTGATGAGCCGCTTCATAGTCGAATAATAGAAGAAGAACCCCAAGCACATCCCCACGATAAAGGCAAAGGGAATTGCGAATATCGGATTAATCCCAAAGGTAGTGAAGAGCCACAGCGTAATAAACGCCCCTACCATGATAAACGCACCGTGCCCGACATTGACGACCTTGAGGACCCCGAAAATCAAGCTCAGGCCCATGGTTGCCATGCCATAGATAGCACCAAGCACCAAGCCTTGTATCAAATTACCTGCAAGCTGTTCAAAGATCATATTCCCTATCCTCGTTTCTTTGGGGCATTAAACTTGATGGTCTCGTAAAAAGTCTCAATAGCATGTCATTTCGAGCGAAGCGAGAAATCTTATCAATATAACATGCTGAAAATACAAGATTTCTCCTTGCAGTCGAAATGACAGATTCAATAAATACGACTTTTTACGAGTTTGTGAAACTTGAAAATACTAAAATCTCCCCGACCATTGGCCGTAATGTACCACGATCAGGGAGATTTGATCCCTAGAAGATGGTACTTGTGTGGTATTACGGCACAGCGACTTTCCCTTTAGCCTTTTCAGCAAAGGTAGGCATGGGATAATATAAGTCGCCTGTTTTGGCCTCAAGAGGCCATACAATAACCCTTTTTCCCCCTTGCCACTGTACATCTACCATGGAGTGGCCCACTTGTAGCCCCGTGTCATCCACATCCCATCCGCCATAGAAAGACATGAACCGTAGCTCGCCCAAGGCCTTTCTGACATCACCGGGATCTATGCTGTTAGACATCTCCACCGCCTTCACATAGGCCAAAACCTGTGCTCCGGCCTCAGCAGCATGATAATCCGGGATCATATCTTTTCCTACTGACTTTTTAAAGAGGCTCACGAACTCATCCTGGTTTGGGCCAATCCAGGGAAGGCCAGCCTTCTGAGCACCCTGAGCAGAATATTTCACCCCGTATTCCCAATGAGAAGGACCCATCACACCTTCTGCCATACTGGTTAGAGCATCATAGAAGGCAGGCAAGGTTGCTGCGGCTATTAGAGAAAGGGCATTGACATTAATATCAAGATCAGCCATCTGACGGTTTAAAAGCTGGCCGTCCTCAAAATGGCCGCCTCCGATGATGAAATCTGCTTTCACAGGTTTCAAGGCAGAAAGCAGCGGTGTTAAATCGGTAACACCTTTAGGATAGGTCCTCTTAAACACGATATCAAATCCAAGCTTCTTTGCATGTATTTCTGCTCCTCCCATCACACTCCTGGCAAACTCGTCATCCTCATAGGCAAGGGCAACCTTTTTTGCCTTTGGATCGAAATAATGGATCATATCAAGGGTTCCCTTGTGATAACTGCTGCCAGGCCCGATCGTCTGAACAGTATATTGAAAGCCCTGCTGGAAAATCTGATCATTTGCCCCACCATGATCCATGTAAAGCATCTTACGGCTCTCGGCAACTGGGGCCCCTCGGAGGGTAAGGCCTGAGCTGTAAGGAGAAAAAACAACATCGACCTTGTCGGCCGCAATCAGTCGTGCGATAAGGCTTGTGACCGCCTCTTTTTTTGACTCACAGTCATAGTACTTATACTCCAGTGGGGCTTTCTTTCCGGCTACCATGACTCCATTGTAGACATTATTTACCCAATCAACACAGGCCTTTATCCCACCTACGGCCTGTTCACCTGCCTTTGCATACTTTCCAGAAAGACATGCCGGGTGACCAATTACTATCTTGTCAACTGCCCCTGCAAGGCCATTGGTGGTGAAAAGGAATACAAAGGCTGCTGCAAAAATCATGAACATCCTTAATGAGTTACTCTTCATGACTACACCCCCTTTTTATAGGTTTCGTGTTGATTTAGAATATATCTTTAGCACAAAAAAAGAGCCTGTGAGCTAATGACATCTCACAGGCTCTTTTGAGCTCGCTTCAATCAAAGTGTTAAAGAAGCTATCGTAATGGTAGGTTAGATGCAGCATTTTACTAGGCCAAACAGATTCAGATGAACTACATACCCATTTTTCCTGTTTTGTCAATAATTTTTTTCCATTTTTTTTCCATCTCGATCCCTGGCATTGTTGCCTTTTCATTAATTGTGCTTTAATGTGACCTACCGACTGATGAATACACTCCATTCGCCTGGAAGGTTATGACCATGGGAAACGTCCTACAAAGTCGCCCGTCAAAGGTGGGCCTATCAGACATAGATCTGAGCCCAGGACCGTTCTGCATGAGCTTTCAGTTCAACCTTGAACGGCTCAAGGCATCGATTGAACGGTTTGGCCTTCTTAACCCACCGTATCTTGTCAAAGGCTCGTCTTTTACTGTCGTTGCGGGATATCGCAGGCTGCTGGCGATACGCGAGCTCGGATGGGCTGATATAGGATGCCGGATCTTGCCCGGTGACCTCCTGCCACTCGATGCATTACTGTTAAACTTCTATGACAACCTCACCGCTCGTCAATTCAATCCCATTGAAAAGGGGATGGTGCTCAAAAGGCTCACACGATACCTCACCAGGGAGGAAATCCTGAGCCACTACATGCCCATGCTCGAGCTCCCCTCAAACATGCACACATTAAAGCTATACCTGAGTCTTGAAGATCTGGATGATGTGATAAGGGTATCAATTGCCGCAGGAAGGTTATCGATGAAGGTCCTCGGGATACTAGGGAGTGTAAGCAAAGAGGATCAACGGGAGATCAACCAGCTTTTCACCTCGCTCAAGTGGAGCGTTAACCTCCAGTGGCAGGCAGCCCTTTGGATCATGGAGATCGCCGGCAGGGAAGGGCGGTCTGTAAGAGAAGTGATAGGGGACGAGCGCATTTTAACGATGGTAAAAAACGGTAAAATGAACAGCCCTCAGAAGGTGAGGGCCATCGTGGGGGAGCTTAGGAAGTGGCGGTTCCCTACCATTACGGAATACGAGAGATCGTTTAAGAAGGGCGTCTCCGATCTCGATCTTCCCTCAAAGGTGAGGGTAATTCCCCCGCCATTCTTTGAAGGGGTTGACTATAAGCTCGAGATCGTTTTTCGAGAGGGAAAAGAGCTCAGGGAAAAGGTGGAGAGGCTTTCCCGCACCGCTGGATTGGAGGAGATCGCCGATTTCTGGAAGACCTATAATCGTGAGTAATATCTTCAACTCCATAACGCCTTCCTCATGGACAACACGATAAAGACGATGGAAAAATTTGAGATCCGGCGGCTCCTCATCGAAAGGGGGGCGGAGGAGGATTCAATGGCACAACGGATACGTACCCAACTGCCTGACGTGCCAACAGAATATGTCTTGCCCGACGATTTGGCCTTGTCCCACGATAGAGACGAGCTGGATAAGCAATCGATCAGGATGATCCACTTCAGCGGGGATTTTCTCAAGCCCTGCCCCGGAACGCGGAGGTATATCTGCTGTGGGTATCAGATCTTGCACGTTGGCATCAACTGCCCAATGGATTGCAGTTACTGTTTTCTTCAATCCTACCTCAATCAGCCATCATTAAGAATATTCAGCAATCTAGAGGATAAACTTGATGTCATAGCCGGCACCATTAAAACGTATCCGGACAGGATATTCAGGATCGGCACCGGCGAGTTCACCGACAGCCTCGCCCTTGACTACCTCACCGGATGGATCGATATGCTGCTGCCGTTTTTCTCCTCAATGAGCAATTGCATCCTTGAGCTTAAGACCAAGACAACATGCATCGAAAACATCTTAAGAAAAAGCGGTCTCGGCCAAAGGATCGTCGTGGCATGGTCGCTCAACACGCCACGGGTGATCTCCCATGAGGAGCGCAATACCACCAGTCTGGAAAGAAGGCTCCTTGCCGCCCGGAGGTGTCAGGAGGCGGGATTCGTGGTTGCATTCCATTTCGACCCCCTCATACACTACCCCGGCTGGCGAGAGGAATACGAGCAAGTAATCCAACTTATGGAGAAGTATATCGATCCGGAAACCATTCTATGGATCAGCATTGGATCCTTTCGGTATATGCCTGATCTTAAGTGGGTTATCAGGAGGCGATTTCCGGAAACCCATATCTTCAACGGAGAATTTGTTTCGGGCCTGGATGGTAAGCTCCGGTATTTCAAGCCAATCCGAGTCGAAATGTATGCATGCCTGTTTGAACGATTAAGGCGATGGCATAAGGACCTTGGGATATATCTGTGCATGGAGAGCGACGAGGTGTGGATGCAGTCCTTCGGATGGTCGCCTGAAACCTCTGTAAACCTGTCGAGATATCTGGATGACAGGGTGAGGAAATTGATGCCGGTTTGAAGCGAATCAAATGACTTGTGATCTGCACGTAGCTATGATAGAAGCAACTCTGTTCAACCAGGCAGGCAGTAATCTATAATATGATATAATTTTATATGTAATAATAGTATATTATAAGATCTAATTAATTAACTACATTATATTAACACGTAACAAAAGGAGGTACCATGGAGATCAAAAAGATAGGCGTGGTAGGAGCAGGAACCATGGGTAATGGTATTGCCCAGATATCCTCACAGATAGGCTGCGACGTGGTGATGATGGATATCGAGATGAGGTTCATTGAAGGAGGTATGACCAGCATTGATAAATTCCTGTCGAAAAGCGTGGAAAAGGGGAAGATGACGGCCGGGGAAAAGGATGCCGTAATTGGACGGATAAAGGGAACTACTGATATGGCAGATCTCAAGGATGTCGATTTTGTCATTGAGGCTGTGATAGAGGATGTCGAGCTCAAAAAACGGGTCTTCAGGAATCTTGACGAGCTTGTCCGGCCAGAAGTAATCCTTGCCACGAATACGTCTTCTATGTCTATTACAGAAATCGCAGCGAGCACAAGCCGGCCCGACAAGGTGTGCGGGATGCATTTCTTCAATCCTGCACCCATAATGAGACTGGTAGAGATAATACGTGGTTATGCAACGAGTGATGAGTCAATAGCGATCGCAAAGGAGCTCGCGAAGAAGATGGGAAAGGTAACCGTGGAGGTAAAGAAGGATTCGCCGGGCTTTATCGTGAACAGGATCATGATTCCCCATATGATCGAGGCAATAAAAATGGTAGAGGAGGGGATTGCAAGCATAGAGGACGTGGATACTGCGGTAAAGAACGGTCTGAATTATCCCATGGGGCCATTCGAATTGATGGACCTCACAGGGATAGATATCGCGTACTTTGTGACGGAGTACTTTTATAAGGAGCTCAACAAGGAGTCAAAGTGGGTAGCCCCCAATCTCCTAAAGACGATGATACGGGCAGGAAACCTGGGGAGAAAAACAGGAAGCGGTTGGTATAGTTATTGACTACTCCATTGATACGACATGAGATAAGGGAGGTCTTGATAAAACCTCCCTTACTTATTTTTATGGCGCATAGCCTTTCTCAACTTATCGTATTTATGTTTTCTGATCTTCTTTCTCCTTTTCTTTACCACGCTGCTCATAGATTAAATCTCCGATCGCTTTATAAAAGAAACGCATTTTGCAATAAAAAAGAAGGGGTTGTCAAGAGATATTTTTATTAGTTTACATAATATATATTATCAGACTAAATATCTAAGCTCTCGTGTCACCCTCTCTTGCTCTTTTTTTCCTGGTATAGCCGTTTATCTGCGATGTTAATCAAGTCTTGCATGCTCATGCCTGATGAATAGGTCGAAAAGCCAACACTCGCACACACCTCACTCATCCCCTCGAACCCGCCCTTGATCCTTTGGCTTATGTTTTTTACTATTTGGTCATCAGCCTCAACGAGAATGACCGCAAATTCATCGCCCCCATATCGAAACGCGGTGTCCACACTATCCCGTATATTCGATTGTATGATCTTTCCGGATTTGGAGAGCACGTTATCGCCCGCGAGATGACCATGATTATCATTATACACCTTGAAATTGTCCAGATCCAAGATGATGAGAGACAAATTATGCTTTTGACGATTTGCCCTCTCGATCTCATCTCGAAGCTTATTGTAAAAATGGCGCTGATTGTAGAGACCGGTGAGGTCATCCGTTATCGAGAGTTTGGCCAATTTTTCTCTGCTATTTCTCTCTATCAAAATCCTCGAAATCTTGGCCTCAATTTCATCGATATTGAATGGTTTGACAATAAAGTCCGTTGCGCCCGCGTTAATCACATCCATGTATGTGTAATCCTTATCGAAACCAGTCATGGCTATGATACTTATGTCGGGGTTTTCCATGGAGACCATTTTTATAAGCTCAATACCGTTCAGGTAAGGCATGTTAATATCGGTAATGAGAAAGCTGTAGTCTCCGTTCCTGAGCAGCTCTATAGCGTTGTTACCGTCTTCTACATATTCAGCGTTAAACCCCAGGCTCATCAGAAGGCCCTTTACCACGTTACCGACCTCTACCTCATCATCAACAATCAAGATAGCCTCTTTTTTATAATCGTATTTCTTTTCCATGATATGGGCAGACGCTAACCTCAGTCTAGGGACTTTCTATCATCTCGCCGAATAAAGAATTTTGAAAAGCCTCAATAATACGCACCGTTACCAATTGTCCCTTGAGATCAGCCTTTGCGGGAAAGTTGACCACCTTATTTCCCGTCGTTCTTCCGGTGAGCTGAGCCCCTCCCCTTTTGCCTGGGCCCTCGACGAGCACTTCCTGGGTTGTTCCCTCGAGCAGTATATTCTTGGACAGGGTTATCTGCCTCTGTCTCTCCTGGAGGGCATACAGGCGTTGCTGCTTTTCACTCTCATCTACCTTATCCGGAAGTCGGGATGCCACAGTTCCTATTCTTTCAGAATACCTGAATGAGAAGATATTATCAAATTGAATCTCATCTATAAACCGGAGGCTTTCCAGAAAATCAGACTCCGTCTCGCCGGGAAAACCAACGATTATATCGCTTGTGATCGCGATGTCAGGCCTTGTGTTCCGGAGGCGCTCGATCAAGCGGATATACGTGTCCCTTGTATAGCCCCTGCGCATAAGGTGCATTATTCTATCGGAACCCGATTGAACCGGCAGGTGAATGTGCGAGCAGAGTGAATGAAGGTCGCCAAAACAACGGATCAGTTCATCGGAGAGGTCTTTAGGGTGGGAGGTGGTAAAACGAAGGCGTTTTAAACCTGGTATTCTATCCAGCTCCCTCACCAACTCAGGAAACCTCGGCGAGCCATTACCCTTTGCATTGTATGAGTTTACATTCTGGCCTATAAGGGTTATTTCCTTTATACCCTGGTTCACGAGATAGGTTGCCTCATCAATAACCTGTTTTGCCGGCACACTGCTCTCCCTGCCCCTCACGTAGGGGACAATACAATAGGTGCAAAAATTGTCACAGCCTTCCATAATCTTCAGGTAGCTGGTAACCTTTCCCTGCACGAAACCCTTACGTCTCATAGAAAGAACCGGGTCAACAGTGATATCCGTTGCGCAGATCCTCTCACCTCTAGCCTTGATCTGAGAGAGATACTCTTCTACGCGGTGGATATTTCTCGGGCCCAGTACTAAGTCGAGATAGGGAAAACGCTGAAATAGCTCCATACCTTTTTCTTGGGCTACACATCCTACAATGCCGATGATACGGTCTGGATTTCGCCTCTTTAGGCTCGACAGACGCCCGATAAGGGACAGTGCCTTTGCCTCTGCCTTTTCTCTGACGGCACAGGTATTGACCATGATCACGTTGGCATCTTGCATGCGCTGCGTTTGCTCGTAACCACTGTTAATGAGGGCCTGGCTGATGCTGTCGGAGTCATACTTGTTCATCTGACAGCCGAAGGTCTTAATGAAGAACCGATCGTTCACTGTATCTCACCTCTCCTGCCGAGGACTTGATGCTCTACTGACCCAAATCGCTGATCTCTTTAGAAAAGGCGCAGAAACGTCACCCACCGAATCATTCATGATGGCAGAGCAATCACTCACCTGCCTTGACATGGATGCTCCCATCCTCTTTTAGGCAGTTGATGACCGATAGGATTTCCTTAATGCACCCCGGGGCTATAGAAATTTCAACCGTACCATTCTTTGGATCAATGGTCCGCATAATGGCCATCCCGTCATAGGACTCGATAATCCATTGCAAGTAACATATTTCGCTCTTTTCTATAGACAGGATCAATTTACGCGTTCGTGTTGTTGAAGGATGACTCACCCCACTTCAGCTTTGTCCTCAAGATATCAAAATAGTCCTGGTTAGGAGATTTAATAAGTTTTAGTTTTTTCTCCGATTTGGATACGATCACCCTGTCATGATCCATGAGATCGAACCCGACCTGGCCGTCAAAGGTGAGGAGAACCTCCTCGCTGTGTCCCCCCATCCTAATCTCGATGATTGATGTGTCCGGAAGGATAATTGGCCTATGCGTTAGGGTAAACGGACAAATAGGAGTCACGATGAGGGCCTCTAAATCGGGATAGAGTATTGGACCGCCGGCAGAAAGATTGTGGCCTGTCGACCCAGTAGGGGTCGATATGATGAGTCCATCTGCCCTGAATGTGGTCAGGAATCGATCATCGATCAATACTGCAAGCTCGATAATTCTCGCCAGTGCCTCTTTGTTGATTACCACGTCATTCAATGCAGAGAAACAACAGAGCTCCTCACCATCCCTTATAACCCTCGCCTGGAGCATGAGCCTGGTTTCGATATCTATCTCTCCCGCAATGAGCTTTTCCATGTCCTCATAGAGCCTCTTAGCCGGGATCTCCGTTAAAAATCCCAATCCCCCGAGATTGATACCCAGGATAGGAAGCCCATATCGGCCTACCTTGCGTGCGGCTCCAAGCAATGTCCCATCTCCACCCAACACGGCAACCCAGTCAACCGTATCGGGAATACTTGTTTCTTCTTCTGAATATCTGCGAGAGGTGGCCTTCGCCGACATTTCCTCTGTATACACGACAATGCCTCTGTCCTCGAGCCACCCCTTTAGACGGCTGCACTCCGGTCTCGCAGGCTCGAAATTGTGCTTATAGATTATCCCCACTGATTTAGGAATACGTGTCATTGGTCATTGGTTTCTAGATTCCGGAAACTAGAGAAAATACCCGGCAACCAGCACTGGAGGGATAACAGCATCAAGTATCCAGTTTCAAGTTTCGCATCGTAGTTCACCTATCGCGCCCACCTCCCGATTACCCTCCATTCATCGGCGAGATCCGAGGTCGTATCCACCAACAGGTGCACGATGGACAGCATGGGAAATGAGTTCTTCAAATCATCCAGATCAACTGGCTCGAAGCGATCCTTGTTGTTGAGATAGGCCTGTTCAGTCAATGCATTTGATTCGTAGTTCTCCTTTGTTCTTTCCGAGATTCTCCGCAATGAAACCTCCTCTGGGCATTGCGTTTGCTGAATCACGAACACCCTGTCGTGCCGTGCGGCGATCTCTGCAGCCCTCCTCCTGAGCTTGCGGGTGATAAAGGTGGCATCCAGAATGATGCCCTCGCCCTTGCCCGCGAGTTCATCGGCGTGCCGAAAGGTTTCATCATAGACAAGCTCTCTCTTTTTCATATCAGAGGCGACCTTCTCGTCGAATATATCCTCACCTCGCAATACCTCGAGCCGAATAAGATCTGTTCTCACTATCTTGTAGCCCTTTATCTCGGCAATCACCTCTGTGGTTTCTGTTTTATAGGTAGCAGGAAGCCCGCACGCGATGAGTACCGTCTCAGGCACCAACTCCCTTTTCATATACTCCACAAATGGCTCCCTCATATGCACCTCATCCTATATACGATCTCGCGAGCTGAAAATATCTCCTCGCCGTACGGATTGCCTCTTCCTTCTTATCGGGTTCAATACGTTCGTCATCGAGCTGAAAACTGGTTACCTTACCCCTCACATACGCTCGATACACCTTATAGAAGGCCAGAACGGGTTCTACCTCGCTCTCACGGGCATGTTCTCGGTAGAAGTCCCACAGTATGGTGGAATGCCTGTTTCCACCATGGTATTCCAGATCCATCAGCAAGAACGCGATATCATTAAGTGTATCACTATATCTGAATCTGTCGTTAAACTCAATGCAATCGAATATAGGAAGATTTTCAGTAAGGCATATGTGTTCCATATGGAGATCGCCGTGACAGTCCCTTACCCGCTTTTCCTTTGCCCTATCCATGAAGGCCCTTCCCATGGAGGTATAACATGATAATGTCCATCGCTTGAGCTCATCGAAGTCCTCTTTTCGAATCGTCGTTCCGATGTACTTCTCGGTCTGCGCGAAATTCTCGTCTGTATTTACCTTGAATGCCTCCGGGGATCCGAAGGCATCGATTTCAGGGGAATTGCGTGCGGTTCTATGGAACCTGGCGAGAACTTCGGCGATCCTCCTCAGATGCCCTTCGCTTAATTCTCCACGGAGGAATACCGATTTCATGAGCATCTCCTCGGGTAACCGCTTCATCTTCACCGCGTATTCAACGATCCTCCCCTCCCCTCCTCCCATCCTGTAGTGGGCTCCGTTGTGCACTATGGGCAACACGCCTAGGTAGAGACCTCGAGATAACCTCCTGTTGAGCTTGATCTCCTGGTTGCAGTAGTATCGCCTCTTCTCTAAGGTAGTGAAATCCAAAAATCCGAAATCTACGGATTTCTTTATCTTGTAGACGAATTGATCGGCGATAATCACCATCGAGATATGGGTCTGGATAAGGGATACTTCTTCGGTTTCATCAGGGAGATTAGCCGGATTCAAGAGGTCATCGATCATTGAGGACATGGTCCATCCTTTATTGTATGAGCCTTCACCAACATGACAGCAGCATTCCAATTACTTCGTGCATACTAAAGG
>CAYMFC010000001.1:59392-61877 GCA_964389665.1 uncultured Desulfobacteraceae bacterium
ATGAGCCTTCACCAACATGACAGCAGCATTCCAATTACTTCGTGCATACTAAAGGGGCGCGAAAAAAGGGTCAAGGATAAAATGCCGAAACTATGTTGACTTCAAAGAGCATCTGCACTAAATAAGTGATGGACTTACGGGGGGAGTTGCGATGCTTGAGAAGATCAACGATGCTGCTGATTTTCTTTCAGGGAGAATATACGGTACACCACTCATAGGGATGATTACCGGCACTGGTCTCGCAGATCTCGCTCAGGTCATGGATATCGAACACGCCATTTCCTATGAGGATATTCCACATTTCCCAAAATCCACGGTCCCTAGCCACGAGGGTCTTCTCCTGTCCGGCCGCCTGTCCGGCAAATCGATACTCGTAATGCAGGGAAGGTTCCATATCTATGAGGGGTATGCTGCCGAGGAGGTGACGTTCCCAGTAAGGGTTATGGCCCTGCTCGGCGTGAGGCATCTCCTTATCTTTAGCGCGGCAGGCGGCTTAGATCCCCATTTCAGGCCAGGGGAGTTGATGTTGGTAACGGACCACATCAATCTCACCGGCCATAATCCCCTTATCGGGCGAAACCTCGAGGACCCTGACATGAGATTTCCTGATATGGGCTCCGCCTATGATAGCGACCTGACGGTTGCGGCCATGAAAGCCGCATTGAGTAACGGGATCCATCTACATCAGGGGGTGTATGTAGGTATTACCGGCCCTAGCCTCGAGACACCTGCTGAGACGAGATTCTTGAGACTCATAGGCGCTGATGCGGTAGGGATGTCAACGGTGCATGAGGTTATAGAGGCCGTTCATTCAGGAATGAGGGTGTTGGCGATCGTTGCGATCACCAACCGGAATATCCCCGATTGTATGGCTCCCATCTCTATTGAAGAGATCCTCGCAAACGCCAAGAAGGCATCAACGGCACTCACGAGACTACTGGCGACAATCATCGAGGATTTAGAGTTATGAATAGGGCTGACATCTTGATTCACAACGGTATGATCCTGACTATGGATGAGGAAAACACCGTGATCCCAGACGGCTCGCTCACCATATCAGAAGACACCATACGCTTTGTCGGCAGCAACAGTGAGGCCTCAATGGATGCTGAGAAGATCTTGGATGCAGAAGGTGGCCTCATATTGCCAGGGCTCATTAATAGCCATACCCATGCAGCCATGACCCTTTTCAGGGGACTAGCGGACGACCTTCCCCTGATGGATTGGCTGAACGGATATATCTTTCCTGTTGAAAGCAAGATGAACGACGAGTTTGTGAGGGTTGGAACGCTTCTTGCCTGCGCGGAAATGATCATGTCCGGTACCACTACCTTTTGCGACATGTATCTCTTTGAGGATGAGGTAGCACATGCAGCCCGGGAGGCTGGCATGCGATGCCTTGTAGGAGAAGTTCTCTATGATTTTCCTTCGCCCAACTATGGGCTTATAGAAGATGGACTGAGATATACGGAATCGCTCATCCAAAAATGGAGGGATGATCCGCTCGTGTCTATTGCGGTGGAGCCTCATTCCCTCTATACCTGCAGCCCCGAGCTGCTTGCCGCGTCCAATGCTTTAGCCCTAGACTACCATGTGCCTCTCATTATCCACGTAGCTGAGACCCTGAGCGAAATTGCAGAGGTAAAGAAGAGATACGGGAAGGGTCCAATCGATCACCTTCACTCACTGGGGATCCTGGGCCCTCATTTGATCGCGGATCACTGCGTGCATCTGAACGAGCGGGATATAGAACGAATTGCCGAACACGGGGTAAAGGCCGTTGACAACCCCGAAAGCAACATGAAACTTGCTTCCGGCATCTCGCCGGTTCCTGAAATGCTTGCAGCAGGTGTGACCGTGGGTTTAGGCACCGATGGTTGTGCCTCCAATAACAACCTCGATCTTTTTGGCGAGATGGATATGGCAGCAAAGTCCCATAAAATTAAAAACCTTGATCCCACGGTAATGAACGCGCTCACCGTAGCAAGGATGGCAACCATTGAAGGCGCTAAGGTACTCGGGATCGATACGGTAACCGGCTCACTCGAGGTGGGCAAAAAGGCTGACGTCATTGTTCTCGATATGGATAAACCACACCTCACACCCATGTATAATCCGTTCTCACACCTCGTGTATACTGTTAGCGGCCATGACGTGAGACACACCATTATCAATGGCTCAGTCGTGATGGAGAACAGAAGCCTACGCACCCTTGATATAATCGAGGTCATGGCAGTGGCCAAGGAGAAAGCGCTGAAGGTGTGGGATTGGGTAAAGAAGTAATCTAATACCTTAATTAAATTATATAACTCTGCAATATCTTTGATACTATTGTCTAGGCTAAGTTCATTTCTTCTTCCAATTTTTTGATCTCCTCGATCACTCTTGACTTTTCGTCTTTGCTGAGATCCTCTCGCTGTAATCTCTTTTTTAAGGCTACCAGTTGCATCTCGCTACGGTAATCCTCACAGGTGTACTTCATGGG
>CAYMFC010000002.1:0-48435 GCA_964389665.1 uncultured Desulfobacteraceae bacterium
GTCGAATGGCTTGTCGAACCATAGGCTGAAGACTGTTAGGAAATAACGGGGATACGGCGCATTTGGAAGCCGTGTTTGCTGCGGGAAGCTCCTGTTTCTTCAATAAAATTTGGCACTAGTGCTCCTCTGATCACTTTAAGCCTTCAGTCTAAATCCCGCCGAAGGCGGGACTGACTACGTGAGTAGTCACAAATTTCTTGATAATGATACCGCGTAAAATGAATAACGTAAAGCAAGGAAGCAGATTATGAACGCTAGACCATTGGTTGGAGTAGTCATGGGCAGCACCTCAGACCGGGAAGTAATGGAAGCATGTGTAAACACCCTGAAAGAGCTGGCGATCCCCTTCGAGGTAACCGTATCGTCTGCTCATAGGTCCCCTGAAAAAACCAGGGATTACGCGATCAGAGCGCGGGAAAGGGGAATAGAGGTCATTATTGCGGGTGCGGGGTGGGCAGCCCATCTCGCTGGCGTGCTCGCATCACACACCACGCTCCCGATCATCGGGGTACCCATCGATTCCTCGCCCCTCAGAGGAATAGATGCGCTGCTGTCAACAGTACAGATGCCTCCTGGCGTTCCTGTGGCCACTATGTCGGTCGGCAGGGGCGGCGCGGTAAATGCCGCTGTCTTTGCAGCCCAGATACTGGCCCTCAAGCATCCTGACATCGCCAGGGGCTTAGATGACTACAGGAAAAACATGCGATCAAGGGCCGAAGAGATCAATAAGGGATGATCGAGGTAGTCAAGATTTCTGAATCCGAGCCCCCACCAAGGGGCATTCAAAAGGCTGCTTCGATTATAGAAGAGGGGGGCGTCGTGGCATTTCCAACCGAATCCTTTTATGGGATTGGTGCAGCAGCCACCAACTCATCAGCACTCCGAAGGCTCTTTCGGGTCAAGAAAAGGGATGCCTCCCTGCCCATCCTTATCCTTATCTCCTGTATCGATGAGCTATCCAGATACGCAGCCTCTATTCCGCCGGAAGCGTTCGAGCTTGGCAGGAGATTCTGGCCCGGCGGGCTCACCATGGTATTTGAGGCCTCTCAAGACTTGCCATCGCTGCTCACCGCAGGTACGGGGAAAATAGGGATCAGGATATCCGGTCATCCCGTGGCCTACGCCCTCACCCTTGCACTCAAGGTCCCTGTAACCGGAACGAGCGCTAATATCTCTGGAAACCCCCCTTGCACTAGGGCTGAGCAGGTGGTAGAATTGTTTTCCGGGGAACTCGATCTAATCCTTGACGGGGGCATCACAAAGGGAACTCATCCATCCACCGTTCTCGACGTTACCAGCAATCCTCCACTGCTTATCAGGGACGGCATCATCAAGGCGGAAGAGATAATCGCAAGCGGCATTTACAGCGAAATACTCACCTCAATCCAAGGGTAAGGGAATACGGGATGGCGAAACATATCACAATCACCATCATTACCGGTCTTTCAGGATCTGGAAAGACTACCGCGATAAACGCCCTCGAGGATGCGGGTTTCTTCTGCATCGACAACCTGCCGGTGATCCTCCTACCGAGCTTCCTGAAGCTCAAATCCAAGGCCGATTCAGAGGTGACCAAACTCGCTTTGGTAATGGATCTGAGGGAACGGGAGTTTCTCCAACAATATCCTGAAATCTTTCAAGACCTAAGCGATGAGGGGTACCTCTTTGAGATTATCTTTCTCGAGGCCTCCACGGAGACCCTGCTCAGAAGGTACAGCCAAACGCGCAGAAAGCATCCCCTCAGCGAGGGCAAAAGCGTTCTTGAGGGCATCGAGGCTGAACGAGAGGCCTTGAGAGATTTGAGAGATTTGGCTGATCTCGTAATCGATACCTCGAATTACAATGTTCACCAACTCAAGGAGATTATCCTGACCCATGCCCTCAAAGAGGTGCCTGGAAAGAGGATGAGGCTATACATCCTGTCCTTCGGCTATAAGTACGGCATTCCCTATGATGCCGATATCGTGATTGATGTGAGGTGCCTGCCGAACCCCAACTTTGTAGAGGGATTAAAAGACCTTAACGGGACATCCCGCGAGGTAGAGGAGTATATGGACGGGCAGGGGGAAACCCAGCACTTCCTCAAGAAATACCTGGAACTCCTTCTCTTCCTTATCCCTCTCTATGAAAGAGAGGGGAAATCATCTTTGACCATTGCGGTAGGATGTACGGCTGGACGGCATAGGTCGGTAAGCATCGCAGAAACGATCTTTAATGAGCTGAAGAAAGCCAACAACATCATCACGGTAACACACAGGGATATCGGATTGGAGAGACCATGAGAGAAGGGCGACGATACACAAAGGCCCAGCAGCTGATCGGCAAAGGTGTGAGGATTCCCAACCCTGAGTCTATCGCCATAGGGGAGGAGGTATCCCTTGAGGGAATATCGGGCGATGGAGTGGTAATCCATGCCGGCTCTAAGATATTCGGTGAAACAACGGTTATCGCGGAGGGCTGCGAGCTCGGGCTCGAGGGACCAGTGACGATCGAGAATTGTCAGCTGGGGCCCAGGGTGAGCCTAAAGGGGGGCTATTTCTCAGGTTCAACCTTTCTCGAAAGGTCGAACATGGGTTCAGGCGCTCAGATTCGGTCCGGGTGTCTCTTAGAGGAAGAGGCCAATGGCGCCCATACCGTGGGCCTGAAGCAAACCATACTGCTGCCCTTCGTCACTTTAGGAAGCCTCATAAACCTCTGCGACTGCCTCATGGCCGGTGGCACCAGCCGAAAAGATCACAGCGAAGTTGGAAGCTCATACATACATTTCAACTACACACCGGACCAGGATAAGGCAACCCCGTCTCTCATCGGTGATGTGCCCAGAGGGGTCATGATCAATCAAAGGCCGATCTTTCTCGGAGGACAGGGTGGCCTGGTTGGGCCGGTGAGAATAGGATTCGGAACCGTGATCGCCGCCGGCACTATCTACCGAAAGGATTTCCCTCAGGGCAATGGGCTCCTCTTTTCCCAGGCATCGATAAAAAAACAGCAGCCTCACTACCCCCTTCTATATCCCGGCATTAAAAGATTAATTAAAAATAATATCAACTACATAGCCAATATCATTGCCTTAAAACAATGGTATCTCGATGTCCGCTCGTGCTTCTTTGTATCCACGAAATACCAGGAGGCCCTCTACAAGGGAGCTCTGGAGAAGCTAGAGATGGTCATCAACGAGAGGATCCACCGATTAGGGCACGTTGCCGAAACGATGCCGCTCTCTACTGAGGTTTACAATAGGGTGATGCAGGAGAAGGCATCCCAAAAAAACATACAGCTCAGAAGGGAGTTCTTCGAGCAATGGGCTCGGCTGAAGGACTTTCTTGAGAACTGCTCCCATATAACGGGTGTCCAGGAAAAGAGGGATGGCTTTTTAGAGCTCGTCCCCAGGATGATACGCGAAAGGGGCAGGGATTACCTCGAAGTCATCAAGGCCGTGGACAATGAGGGGGCAGCCCTGGGCACTGAATGGCTCCAGGGATTAGTGGATGAGATCAACACAGGGGCAGCGAAGATTATCCCCTCCCTCACCTCCTGAGAGACTCCCCCTGAAAAAATGGCTTTCCATAGTTCCGCTGCAGGCAAAACTGGTGATCCGCGTGTGTCTGTGTGCGGGAAACCTCACTGGAGGCTTATTTCATATCGCTCGATATAAAAATCGTCTTTTCCCGCTATGATGATACGCCTGTTGATGCTTTTCTCCAATTCCATAACGGAATAACGCTCTTCCTCCTTCAACACCTTTTCTATCTCAGGGCTTACCAGGAGATACAGCTTTCCCTCGTCACCGGACACGGATTCCCTCTCAAGATCCCTGAAAATGTCGTAGCAAATCGTAGTCGGCGACTTCAGCCTGCCTTTTCCCTCACAGTACGGGCAAGGCTCGGTGAGGAACAGGTTTATGTCCTCTTTGGTCCTCTTCCTCGTCATCTCGATCAATCCTAATTCCGACATCCTCAAGACCGCCGTCTTCGCCTTATCCTTTTCCAAGGCCTCCTTGAGCGCATAGAAGACCTTCTCCTTGTCCGCCTCCTTGTTCATGTCTATGAAGTCAATGACGATCAATCCCCCGATATTCCTCAACCGTATCTGGTAGGCAATCTCCTTTACGGCCTCGAGGTTCGTTTTTACGATAGTCTCCTCTAAATTCCTCTTCCCCACGTAACTCCCGGTATTCACGTCTATCACCGTGAGGGCCTCCGTTGAATCGATAACGATATATCCCCCTGATTTTAACCATATCTTCTTTTCCAAGGCCCTGTTTATGTCTATCTCAATGCCATAAGCATCGAATATAGGTTCCCGGCCCTCATAGAGCTCGACCGAGTACCGGAGGGTAGGGGCAAAGGTCTCGATGAATTCCATGACCGATCGATATTCCTCCCGTGAGTCGATTACCAACCTATCGATCTCCTTGGTAAAGAGGTCCCTCACCGCCTTGAGCGTGATCGTTAACTCTCTGTGAAGGATGCTGGGCGCAGAACCTGCATCCCTCTTCTTCTGAATGTTCGCCCACAATTTGGTCAAAAACTCCATCTCGGACTTGAACTTTTCCTTAGGGGACTTCTCGCTCACCGTTCTCACGATAAAGCCTTCCCCGGGAGGGGATAACTCCTCCATGATCTTCTTTAACCTCGCCCTCTCCTTCTCGTTTTCTATCCTTCGTGAAATGCCGATGTGATTCACAGTGGGCATATATACGAGGTGCCGTCCAGGAAGGGTAATGTGAGAGGTCAACCGGGCACCCTTGGTGCCCATAGGCTCCTTGGACACCTGTACCATGATATCCTGGCCCTCCTTTAAAAGGCCCTCTATGTTAACATCGAAGCCCCTCTGGAACCGCATTCGCAAGGGAGTACCTATCTCTTGATTGTTTTCATCCTCACCCTCCTGCATCATAATTTGCTCCCACTGGCGAACATCATTGTAGATGTCTGTTACATACAGAAAGGCCGGCTTATCAATACCGATATCTACGAATGCAGCCTGCATTCCGGGCAGGACCCTAATCACCCTCCCGAGATAGATGTTTCCCAAAAGCTCTTGCCCGGAACCTCTCTTGAGATGAATTTCGACGACGGTCCCGTTCTCCACCAAGGCCACTCGGGTTTCATGTGGTCTCGCGTTTATAATCAGTTCATTGGTCATAGATAAAGCTTAGGCAAGCATGCCTTTCGTTTTCAACACCCGTATCTCCTCTGCCTGGCTGTCGGTGAGCGAGAATATCTCACCGATAATCTCTGATGGCTTCATCTCCGGGCCGCCGTCATGTCTTACGACCATCTCGATCTCGTTACCGGATAAAAGCTGCAATCCTTTCACCTGGGATCTGATATCGATGGTACGTTCCATGTTTCCCCTCTTCTGGACCACAGGACATGCGGATAGTCTTAAGAACCGAATCATATCCTCCTCTTTGACAGATCCACGAACGCTTACCTGGAACGTGCTTTCCTTCACCTGGGGAGGGTGCTCTTTGGGAAACACTTCCTCAATGGTTAGGACCCTGATACCGGCTGGAAGCTCTCGGTTGACCAGATCGATTGTTCGACGGATATTCCTGCTATCGTACAGGGAGAGATCCACCACCTCATCCAGGCTCTCCACCCCCACCGGTAATGCCGTTGCAAAGGAAACCCTCGGCATGGGATGGTAGCCCCTTGAGTAAACCATGTTTATCCCGGCCCTCCTGAATGCCCGTATGAATAATCTCATAAGCTCTAAATGGCTCAGGTATCGTCCTCTCTTTAGTTTCGTGAAATGGATCCGAAACCTTCGTATGCGGCCCTCCGTCTTTGACTTAGAGGGAAAAAACTTCCCTAATGATGTATCCCCGTTGAACAGTACCGGTGAAACCGACAGCTCTTCGCACACGCCGCAGTTGGAGCACTGTTCCCTGCAGTCCTGCGTTGCCTCTCCCCTCTGTGCCTTCAGCCATTCATCCAGCAAGAATTCCTTTGAGATACCGGAGCTTATATGCTCCCAAGGCAGGACTTCTCCCTCATCCCTCTGCCTCAGGAGGTAGAAATCGGGATCAAGGCCGTGTCTTTCAAAGGCATTCCTCCATGTGTCCAGGTTGAGATGCTCGCTCCAACTATCGAAACGCGCGCCCTGGTTCCATGCATCGATGAGCACATCAGTCAATCTCCTATCCCCCCTCGAGAAAATGCCCTCCAGCCAGCTCGCCTCCGGCTTATTCCACTTAACCTTTACCTTTTTCCCGTGAAGCCTGTCTCTGATGGAGTTAATCCTTCGCTTGCCCTCTTCGAGCTCGAGTTGGGGCAGCCATTGAAAGGGGGTGTGGGACTTGGGGACAAAGGCGGCAACACTCACGTTCAGGACATTGTGCCGTCGTCCTCTGGGCCCAAGCCGCGCTATCTTTTTGCTCAGCTCGACAAGAGCCTCAATATCGTCCTCCTGCTCCATTGGAAGGCCGATCATGAAGTATAGTTTGATCAGGCTCCATCCTGCCGCATAAATCTCACGAGCGGTACGCAAGATCTGCTCCTCGGTCAACCCCTTGTTGATCACGTCTCTCATCCTCTGGCTTCCGGCCTCAGGCGCAATGGTAAAACTGGTTTTTCTGACCCTTTTGATCTCCTCCATCAACGGCGACATGATCCCGTCTGCCCTCAGAGATGAGAAGCTCACGGCCACACGATCATTCGCGACCCTTTCCATCAACTCGCTTACCAAGGGCACTACACAGCTATAGTCCCCCGAGCTCAAGGAGAGCAGCGACAGATCCTCGAATCCCGTTTGTTGAAGGCCATGCTCCGCGATGCGTACGATCTCTTGAGGGTTCCTTTCCCTCACCGGCCTGTAGATCATTCCTGCCTGGCAAAACCGACACCCCCGGCTGCAACCCCTCGCAATCTCTATAGTGAACCGGTCGTGAACCGGTTCGGCAATGGGAACTATCTGCCTTGAGGGAAAAGGATAGGAGTTGAGGTCAGGAATTACTGCCTTTTCAACCCTCCTGTAGCCCGGCCGTAAGCCCTCTATCCGCTCCACGATGCCCTGGGTGTTATAACGTACGGAAAAGAACGATGGTATATAGACCCCTCGTATCGTTGCGAGCTCCTCCAGCAACTCTAGCTTGCCCTTCCCGCCAGCCTGTTTCCACTCCCTCACAGCCTTACAAATATGGACCGCTACCTCCTCCCCATCACCCACCACGATCGCGTCAAAGAGGGTGGCCACCGGCTCCGGATTGAAGCAAGCAGGGCCACCTGCTATTATCAAAGGCTCATTCGATCCCCTCTGCTCGGACAAAAAGGGAATACCCGCGAGATCGAGCATCGTCAGGATGTTGGTATAGCAGAGCTCATGTTGCAGGCTGAAGCCTATGAGGTCAAATTGTGATAGCGGCCTTCCCGACTCGAGGGAGCTGAGGGGGAGGGCTCTCCGTCTCAGCTCTTGCTCTAGATCGGCCCACGGGGCGAACACCCGCTCTGCCGCAAGCCAGTTCAGGGAGTTGAGGATATGGTAGAGTATCTTGAGCCCCACGTGGGACATTCCAATCTCATACACATCTGGAAAGGCCAACGCAATAGAGACCTCCACATCTTCTGGGGCTTTGATGATTGCGTGGGTCTCACCCCCGAGGTACCTGCTCGGATGTTTTATCCTTGAAAACCACGTGTGCTGTGATATATGCATACTTCCCTGATGCGCTCCTGCTTTTTCATGAAAACCTATCCGGTTAGTTTCTCTACAGAGAGCGGCAAAACGATGGAGATTGCAGCGCCTCCGCCTTGAAGATTATAGCCTGAGACCTCACCGCCGAGATTCTCCACGATCTTCTTCACGATGGCCAACCCTAACCCAGAACCATCCTTCTTGGCCGTGGAAAAAGGTTTAAACATATCCTCGATAACCGATAGGTCGATGCCAGGCCCCGTATCCTCCACCTTGATCCTCACCGCCCTTTCCGCTTCTTTCGAGTTACTGGAACCGCTCTCGCTCTCCATTCTCACGCGGACCATTCCCCCATTGGGCATTGCCTCATAGGCATTCATGAGGACGTTCCAAAATACCTGTTTAAGTTGTTGAGGATCCGAGGCAATCGTCAACGGCCTTTGAAAGGTGGTCTCTACCTCTATCTTTTGTGACCACTTCTGGCTTGTCTGAAAGAGGTAGAGAGTATCCTTGATCAATTTATTGAGGTCGAATTCCTCAATCTTAGACCTCTGTGGTCGAGCGAATTGTAAAAAATCGCTCACCAGGTGGTTTAACCTGTCAACTTCCCTCAACACGATGTCCATGAGCCTATTGTTGACATGGGGCTTCTCCTTGGACAGGCTATCGTTTAATACCTGAATCGAGCCGCTTATTGAGGCCAAGGGATTTCTTATCTCATGAGCTACCCCGGCTGCTAATTCCCCGAGCATGGCCAAGTTCTCCACCCTCTTCACCTCTCGCTCCATCTCCATGAGGTGGGTGGTATCCTGGAAGATAAGGATCTCCCCCCTTGTATTCCCATCCTGCCCTTGCAGGGGGGAAACGTTTAAGAGGAGATCGAGCCGTTGGTTATCATTGCCCTTATAGACGAGCTGGCATACCGTATTCGGGCTATCCCCCCTCAGGTACGGTGTGACAAAGGGGAGCACCTCGCTCACCTCCCTTCGCATGACATCCCTTGAATGAACCCGGAATATCTCCTCAGCCCCCTTGTTAAAGGCAAAGATCTTGTTGTGCTCATCCACCGCTATGAGACCCGAGGAGATGCTCTGAACGATATTCTCCTTCAGCATCTCCAGATCGGCGAGATCCCTCTGTCTGTCCCTAAGCTCGGCCCTGCCTTTACGAATCTGCTCCGAAAGAAAGCTGCTCAGTATGGCTACCAGGTAAAAGGCCGCCCCATTCACAAGAATCATGTAGAAGATCTCGCTTACCTGGTATTCGTAGACGTAAGGATGATGATATCCCAAGGGATTGATTAACCCGTAGTAGCTAAAATCGAGGAATGCGCCGTAGAGAATGGTGCTGAAGGAGGCTATTATCAGCCCCCCCCGACGATAGAGCAGGATCGCACCTGCGATGATGTTCAATTGATAGAGGAATGAGAAAATGCTGTCGATTCCGCCTGTAGTATAGATGATTGCGGTAATGAAGATGGTGTCTATGAGAAGCTGAAAGTAGGCAAACCTTGCGAGATTTTTTATGTACTTAAGGACAACTACGTAACAAAACGTGAGAAAATAGATGAGCGCGACGAGCACGTAGTGGGCATTGAGTATCTCCCCGAAGTAGGCCTTTGTTTCCTGGACCTGGATGATTATCGCAACGCCCAGCAGCAGGGAAACGAGCCCCACCCGTACGAACATCATCAGCTGAAGTCGAGACAGTGTCTCCTTCTGGGCATAGTCTCGTTCCGCTTTGACCATGGTTTCCTATATTAACCCATTGCCGAGGCCATTTGGAATATAGGCAGGTACATGGCAATAACGATCGGCCCCAGGACGCCGGCCAGGAGCATCATCATAAGTGGTTCCATCAAGGCTGTGAGTGCTGATACGGCGGCGTCAACCTCATCGTCATAAAAATTCGCGATCTTCTCCAGCATGGCATCGAGGGCGCCCGTTGACTCGCCCACTGAAATCATCTGCGTTACCATGCCGGGGAAGATGTCTGACTCTGAGAGTGGATCGGCAATGGTTTGTCCCTCGGCAATGCTGCTCCGTGCATCATAAATCACCTCTTCAATCACTGCGTTTCCCGACGTCTTCGCCGTGATTTCCAGGGCATCGAGGATCGGGACACCGCTGCTGATCATGGTGCCGAGGGTTCGCGTAAACCTGGCCACGGCAACCTTTCGAATAAGCTCACCGAAGATCGGCATCTTGAGCAGGAGTATATCTATATTTCTCTTTCCGGAAGTTGTCCCCCTATACCTCCGAAAGCCCCAGATGGCAACGATCAGCCCTCCGATCATAAAGTGGATGTTGCCCGTGGTGAAATCGCTGACGTTGATGACCAACTGGGTGAGCGCCGGGAGTCCCGATCCAAGGCTTGAGAACATCTCCTGAAACACGGGGATCACGAACACCATGATAACGATCATTACGAGTACGCCGATAATCAAGACGGCAACGGGATAGACAACGGCCCCCTTCACCTTTGATTTAAGCTTTTCGGCCTTTTCAATGTAAGCAGCAAGGCGTTGCAGAATGGTATCCAGGATCCCGCCAACCTCGCCAGCGGCAACGAGATTGACGAATAACGCATCAAATACCTTAGGGTGTTTATTCAAGGCATCCGCCAGGGTCGAACCACCTTCCACATCCTTGGTGACCTGTTTGAGCATGCCCTTGAATGTCTTGTTTTCCATCTGCTCAGCTAATATATTCAGGCCTTGTACGAGAGGGAGGCCCGCATCGATCATGGTCGAGAACTGCCTGGTAAAGATCACGAGGTCTTTCTTGGTGACCTTTGGCTGCATGAATGAGAGGCCCTCGAAGATATCCTTGGGCTTCTTTTTGAGCTTCGTAACCTTGATATTCTTTCTCTTTAGCTGGATACGCGCGATCCTCTCATCCACAGCCTCAAGCTCTCCTTTTAGGACACGGCCCCTCTTGCTCTTGCCCACATAGGTAAAGATTGGCATGGCTTCTCCTTCTCGCAGGTTAGGGAATTTTAATAGCCTTTATAACATCAGTAGGCTAATGTATTGTTAGTGGTAATGTCAAGAAATCTCTTATATTTTTCCAACTCGTTGCTCCAATAGGGCAATCTTCAATGAAGGATCCGCTCTTTTCGTGATAACTTTTTTAAATACACGCACTTGACATTTCCGTTTTCGATATTATTTTACCTGTTTGAGAATTTCCCCAAGATAACCAAATGGTAAAAGGAGGCATATCATGAAGATTAGACCATTGCATGATCGAATAATCGTAAAGAGGGTTGAGGAAGAGGAAAAAACAAAAGGGGGTATTATCATCCCTGACACCGCGAAGGAAAAGCCGATAACGGGAACGATCATCGCTGTGGGATCTGGAAAGAGCGAGGGCAAGGGCAATGAAAAGATGCCCTTGGATGTAAAGGAGGGGGATACGGTGCTATTTTCCAAGTATGCGGGAACTGAGGTTACCATAGATGGCGAGGAGCTCCTCATCATGAAGGAAGAGGATATTATCGCCATCGTTAAATAGCAAATCTAACATTCGAGGAGGAGAAGATTATGGCTGCAAAGGAAATCAAATATGATAGCAAGGCAAGGGAGGCAATATTGAAAGGCATTGACACCCTGGCAGAAGTGGTTAAGGTAACTCTCGGTCCGAAGGGAAGAAATGTTATCCTTGAGAAATCCTGGGGATCGCCTACCATTACCAAGGACGGTGTTACCGTTGCCAAGGAGATTGAACTTGAAGATAAGTTCGAGAATATGGGCGCCCAAATGGTGAAAGAAGTCGCTTCAAAGACCTCAGACGTTGCAGGTGATGGAACGACAACCGCTACACTCCTGGCCCAGTCGATATACCACGAAGGCTCAAAGCTCGTCGCTGCAGGAGCCAATCCAATGGCCTTGAAACGTGGGATCGAGAAAGCGGTAGATACGGTGGTAGAGGAACTCAAGAAAATGTCAAAGCCCACAAAGGAGCAGCAGGAGATTTCTCAGGTTGGGACCATCTCTGCAAATAACGACCGCACGATCGGCAACATCATCGCCGAGGCAATGGCCAAGGTCGGAAAAGAGGGGGTCATTACCGTTGAGGAGGCCAAGAGCATGGAAACGACCCTGGAGATCGTGGAGGGAATGCAGTTCGACAGGGGTTACCTCTCCCCCTATTTTGTTACCGATCCGGAGAAGATGCAGACCACCTTGGAAGAGCCTTACATCCTTCTCCATGAGAAGAAGATCAGCAACATGAAGGATATGGTTCCCTTGCTCGAGCAGATTGCCAAGATGGCAAAGCCGCTCCTCATTATCGCCGAGGATGTGGAGGGCGAGGCCCTCGCCACATTGGTGGTCAACAAGCTGAGGGGGACCCTTAAGGCAGCAGCCGTCAAGGCACCCGGCTTTGGGGACAGGCGCAAGGCCATGCTCGAGGATATCGCGATCCTCACCGGCGGCAAGGTAATATCCGAAGATCTTGGCTTGAAGCTGGAGAATGTGAGCATCAATGACCTAGGCACCGCAAAGACAATCAACATAGATAAGGACAACACGACCATAGTCGATGGCGCTGGGAGCAGGAGTGATCTGGAGGGGAGAGTCAAACAGATCAGGGCCCAGATCGAGGATACCACGTCGGATTACGACAGGGAAAAGCTTCAGGAGAGGCTGGCTAAGTTGATCGGCGGTGTAGCGGTCATCAACGTGGGAGCTGCCACTGAGACGGAGATGAAGGAGAAGAAGGCACGGGTTGAGGATGCCCTTAATGCGACCAGGGCTGCCGTTGAAGAGGGCATCGTCCCAGGTGGCGGCGTTGCGTTGCTCAGATGCATCGATGCATTGTCCAAATTGAAACTGGAGGGAGACGACCAGCTTGGCGTCAATATCGTGAAGAGGTCCCTTGAAGACCCGCTCCGGCAGATCGCCAATAACGCAGGGCTCGAGGGCTCGGTAGTAGTGGAGAAGGTCAAGGCGGAAAAGGGCTCCTTTGGGTTGAATGCCGATACCAGTGACTATGAGGATCTTGTCAAGGCCGGGATCATTGATCCCACCAAGGTGGTACGCTTTGCACTTCAAAATGCCGCATCAGTGGCTGCGCTCATGTTGACGACCGAGGCACTGGTGGTCGAGAAGCCGAAAGAGGAGCCGGCAGCACCGCCTATGCCCCCAGGAGGTGGATACGGCGGAATGGGCGGCATGATGTAGGCTCCATAGAAATCATTGCCATAAGCTCGGGGCGACCCCCTGAAAAGGGTCGCCTTTTTTCATCTTTAATGGCGATAAAATAACGTATAATACCCTTTATGAAGGTATTCTCACAGTTACTCGACATTATCTACCCTCCACGCTGTCCCCTCTGCGGCCGGCTCATATCCTCCCGCGAAAAGTACCGCCACCCAAGGCATATATGCGATCACTGTGTGCAGGCCCTTATACCTATCACCCATCCCTTGTGTACGGTGTGCGGCGTACCGTTCCCCTCATCAAGCGGCATGGACCACCCCTGTGAAAACTGTGTTCGGAGGATGCCGTGGTACGATTTCATGAGAGCCCCCTATCTGTATGCAGGACCGCTCATGAACGCCATACAGAGGTTCAAATATAACTCCGAAACCCACCTCGCCTTCCCCCTCGGTGGCTTGCTGTCCGCCTTTGCGAAAACCTTTTTATCCCATCCGAAGGAATTCGTGGCGGTCCCCGTGCCCCTCCATAAGCACAGATTTAGAGAGAGGGGCTTTAACCAGAGCCTGTTGTTGGCCAAGGTCGTTTCCTCAGACCTTGAAACTTCATTGGACTGCCTGTCACTCATCAGGAAAAGGGATACCAAATCCCAAACGGGTCTCGGAGGGAAGGAGAGGAGAAGGAACGTTGCAAACGCCTTTTCGCTAACATCAGGGGCTATCTTCAAGGGGAAAAAGGTGCTCCTGGTCGATGATGTCCTCACCACTGGGTGCACGCTCAATGAATGTGCCAGAACACTGAAAAAATCGGGAGCGCTCGAGGTGATTTGTCTCGCCCTGGCAAGGACCGTCAGCTATTGAACCAAAGTAGCCCTTAACCAAGATAAGCACTCGAAGGCAGAGAAAAAAGTTGCAATCCACCCCATCACCTGTTAGCTTCTTTTTATCTTAATCGCGATGGCTCGTGATGTATGAACTTAGGGGAACACCAAAAGGACCTGCAGTCGAAAACTGCATTCTATCCGTGGGAGGTGGCAAGGGGGGTACCGGCAAGAGCCTCATCACCGCGAGTATAGGTATATGCCTGGCCGATAAGGGAAACGAGGTGCTCCTCATAGACGCCGATTTGGGAACGGCCAACCTGCACACCTTGTTAGGCTTAGAACCCCCGCCATTGAGCCTGTCAGATTTCGTCACCAGGAAAAAATCGACTATGACTGGGGTCATCTCCAAGACCGGAATGCCTAACCTCAAGCTCATCTCAGGTGCAAAGGATATGATCGGCATGGCAAACCTCGCCTATGGACAGAAGGTGAGGATACTGAAAAACATCAAAAAACTGAACTATGAGTACATCTTGATTGATCTCGGTCCTGGTACGTCTTTCAATGTCCTCGATTTCTTTCTCATCTCCCATTGCGGCATCCTGATCACCTCGCCCGAACCCACTTCCATTGAGAATACTTACCGCTTTATGAAGGGTCTCCTTTTCCGGTATCTGAGAAATGAGGTCAGTCAAGAAGTGGTGCGATCCCTTATCGACAAAGGGATCAAACAGAGGCAAGGATACACATTCGAGACCGTCTTCGACCTGTTGGAGGTCATTGAAAAGCTGGAGCCGAACCTTGGAGTTATGATCGCGAACTACCTCTCGAGCCTGGATATCAAATTGATTGTCAACCAGGCAAGGACCAACAGGGATAGGATAATTGCACAGAACCTGGCTATCGCTGCCAAAAAATATTTTGGTATACCGATTGATTTCCTGGGAAGTGTGAGCTATGATGCTGGGTTGCGGAAGGGATTGCTTCAGAGAAAACCCCTTACAGCATATTATCCCCATTCCCAGGCCTTTGAAGAGCTCATTGAAATTACCCAGAAAATATCGCCCCAGCACCGACTGGGATCGAGCTCATCTCAGAGTTACATCAATCCTGCGGCACGCTAAACGATGAAACGAATATCCGAGCAAAACTACTATGAATTACTCGATGTCTCTCCTCAAGCCTCAACTCAGGAGGTTCAACGGGCATATGACCAGGCCATGAGCATATTCTCTGCCGATTCGATTCCCACTTACTCCCTCTTGTCTGAAAAGGAGAGAGAACTCATTCTCTCCCGGATTGTCGATGCGTATAAAACCCTCACCAACGGCCATCTCAGGGCTGAGTACAACCAGCTATTACTCGAAAGTGGCGAGCTCCTCCCGGAAGATCTTAGTCTTTTCTCATTAGAGAAACCTGATAGCATCAACGGCGACCAAAGGGAAGGCAAGCTTGAGAGCCTGCCCACCCGAGAGAAAACAGCGGAGAGCCCGATGGGCTCTAATGAAGGCAGCTTTACTCTCATCGACATCGACTCGGCACTATCGGGCAAGGATATTCAGGCACTGAGGATCGCCAGAGAAATAAGTATCGAAGATGTCTACAGAAAGACAAACGTACCGAAGAAGACAATAGAGGATATTGAGGAAGAGCGCTTTGAAGAGCTTCCAGCCCCCGTGTATCTAAAAGGTTTTCTCAAGGCATACGCGAGGATTCTTAACGTAAACGAGGATCAAATGGTGGATGGCTACGTGAAAAGGTTTCTCGAATGGAAGACTTCCTTTCAAAGATAAAGTCCCAACAGGATATAAAAGTATTCGTCGACATGTTGAAAGGACAAGGTGAAAAGGTAGTATTTACGAACGGGTGTTTTGACATCCTTCATCATGGCCACATCCATTACCTCTCAGAGGCGAGGTCCTTTGGACAGTGCCTGATCGTGGGCCTCAATAGCGATAGATCCGTCCGTCACATCAAGGGGGAAGGCCGACCCCTGCTGCCCCAGAGGGCAAGAGCGGAATTGCTTGCCGCCCTCTGTTTTGTCGATGGGGTCGTAATCTTCGATGAGGACAATCCCCTGACTATTATCGAATATCTCATGCCGCACGTGCTGGTGAAAGGCGCAGACTGGTCCGAAGATGAGATCGTGGGCGCCGATATCGTGAAGAAGGCAGGGGGTGAGGTAAAACGAATACCCCTTGTTCCCGGCGTTTCCACCACGGAGATTATTCGCCGGGTCGCAAGCCTCCTCGCAGCATAGAGTAACCAAGGATTATCATCCAGTCCATAAGGAAACGTCTTTGGCAAGCGCACGCGCCCATAGCTCAGATGGATAGAGTAACGGACTACGAATCCGTAGGTCGCAGGTTCGAATCCTGCTGGGCGCACCACGTATCTTCAATGGGGGGAGCGGCTTTCTTAGGTTAAAGGGCAAGGAGGATACCCCTCCCTCCACCGTATAGCCTCCCAACATCTCCATCGTGCTTATGCCACCAGCAGGCTGACTATCATCCTGTTGAGCAAGTCCTTTGTGTGTTTGTGCTTGTCAGTGCGAGGCTAGGAATGTCCCTATAGGGGATATTTTTGATTTGAGAATATTCTCTCTTCAGTGTATGTTCTTTACCAAATGAACTATGGTGATTCGTTGGTATCAATGCCGGGTAAAAAAAGACGCGCATGAGAGAAGAGAGGAGAAGCCGGAAGGGCATCCAACGAAAAACAACGGACCGAGTGTCATGAATCGCGAACTGTTTCACGTGAAACATTTTCTCAGCCGCATATAAATCCCGTTACAAGGACTTCTTTGTAGACATGGGCTCGATAATATGCATCGTGAATCAGAAAGGGGGCGTTGGCAAAACAACAACGGCCGTTAATCTCTCTGCATCGATTGCTGTGGCCGAGAAACGGTGCCTTCTTCTTGATTGTGATCCCCAGGGAAATGCCACTACCTCTTTAGGTGTAAACCCCTCGAGTCTGAACCCGAGCATTTACGATCTGCTCTTAGGCAAAGAGGCTGAGACGGAGGTAATCCTCGATACGGAGATTTCCATGCTTAAACTCATCGGGGCAAACCCTGATCTATATGGCGCTGAGGTAGAACTGTTTTCCAAGGAAAACAAAGAATATCTCTTGCATACTATTGTATCCAGATTGAGAAAACACTACGATTACATATTCATAGATTGCCCGCCCTCGCTTGGGTTCCTTACACTGAATGCCCTTACCGCTGCGGATTGTTATCTTGTTCCGCTTCAATGCGAATATCTTGCTATGGAGGGTCTTACCCAGTTACTAAACACCATCAGGTTAATCAAGAGGGGGCTTAATCCGTCCCTTTCCATGTTCGGGGTTTTATTGACCATGTTCGACCGACGTAACAATCTATCATATCAGGTGGCAGACGAGGTACGCCAGCATCTCAAAGACTCTGTGTTCCAAACGGTGATTCCACGAAACGTATCTTTAAGCGAGGCATCAAGCTATGGTAAGCCGGCCATCCTTTATAACATTCAATCGAAAGGGGCTCAGAGCTATCTCGAGCTTGCAAGGGAAATAATAGTACAAGGAGGAAATGGTGGTGCCCAAACGTAAGTCTCTTGGAAGAGGATTATCTGCCTTAATTCCAGAAGGGGCTATCCTGGAAGATGAGAGGGGTTTTTTCCTCTGTCCCATTGACTCTATCTCGCCGAATCCCTATCAACCGCGACAGGATTTCAGCGACGCTGATTTAACAGAATTGGCGAACTCTATAAAGGAAAAGGGGGTTATCCAGCCCATACTCGTGTCCAGGACAAAGGATGGGCTCCAGCTCATAGCGGGTGAGAGGCGCTGGAGGGCAGCCCAGAAGGCAGGACTCGATACGATTCCCGTATGGGTAAGGGATGCATCCCCTTCCGAGGCGCTGGAATTGGCGTTAGTCGAGAATTTACAGCGCAAAGACCTCAATCCTATCGAAGAAGCATTAGCCTACCAGGAACTCATGAAACGGTTCAATCTCACTCAGGAAGCGGTCTCAACAAGGATTGGCAAGGATCGCTCTACTGTTGCCAATCTTTTGAGGCTTCTGAGGCTTCCGCAAACCCTTCAACAAGACCTTATAAATAACCGGCTGACTACTGGCCATGCACGGGTTCTCGTGAGCATCGAATCACCTTCGGCGCAACGCACGCTCAGGGATCTCATCATCAAAAAGGCTCTGTCTGTCAGGCAGACGGAATCGCTGGCAAAGAAGCTCCAGGCCCAGCCAAAGCCAAAGGATCAGAAAGTTGAAGGAGATCACTACTTAGAGTCCCTTGCCAGGGACCTTCAACGATCCTTAGGCACGAAGGTGACTATCACCAAGAGGGATCACAAGGGAAGGATCATCATAGAGTTTTATTCTGATGGAGAATTCGGTCGCCTGATAGATCGACTCTTGTGATTTCCCTTGAGGTGCCATCTCCTCTCATTCCCCTTGGCTAACCTCCGAATATTGTCCTTATGCCTGAGCACGATTAAAAGGGACATTGCCATCGAGGTAATGATTAAAAATCCCGAGTGACCACCTATGGATAACCACGCGGGCATGCTCAGTGCAGCAACCATTGAACCCAGGGATATGTACCTCCTTATCGCGACCACGATAAGAAATATGGCGCCGGAAAACGCACACGATAGCGGCGAGATGGCTAAAAAAACCCCAAGACACGTGGCAACCCCCTTTCCTCCTCTTTTATGATTGTATACCGGGAATTGGTGGCCCAATACAGCTGCTAAACCAACCAATCCTCTCAAGGCCTCATCTAGCTCTGCTGACCCTCCCAAAAGGAAGGGTACAACTGCAACCGGGATGAATCCCTTGAGGGCATCCGCCAGCAGGGTTACAATCCCCCATGCAAGGCCAATCTCCCGGGCAACGTTTGCGGCCCCGATGTTGCCGCTGCCTATCTCAGTAATATCCATTCCCCGTGCTCTTCTCCCGACTACGAGACCAAAAGGGATCGAGCCCAACAGATACGCCCCTATCACCAGCGCTATGAAGATGCTCCACCTATCCATACGCGTCTTACAACCGGAAAAAATGTTTCCTATTTAAAAAGACTGCTGTATAGTAATCGCACGAGGTTATGCCTTCGGGCGCCATAGCATATACATGCTTCCCATTTGGCAAACCATCACATCACAGTATGGTGAGGCACATGGGAACGAGTACACCATGTATTCATCCGGAATCGGATAACCCATTGAAATCTAACAGGCTTTATCCTCAGTTGCAATCCAATTCTATAACGAGGGGGCTCCTGTGAGCGTAATAATAGTTATGGACGGCCAGGGCGGCGGAATAGGCAGGGCCATAATCAAGAGGTTACGGGATGTCTTCGGCGAGGATATGGAAATACTCGCCCTTGGCACCAATTCTATAGCTACCTCTCAGATGATGAAGGCAGGTGCAAACCGAGGAGCCACCGGCGAGAATGCCATTGTGAGAACAGCCCTCGAGGCTGACATGATTATTGGGCCACTTGCCATTATCATTGCCGATGCTATGATGGGGGAAGTAACGCCTGAGATGTCAAAGGCCATCGGATCCAGCAAAGCCCTGAAGGTTTTGATTCCGTTGACCCAGGAGCGGGTCGAGATCATGGGCCTTTCTGTCGAACCCCTTCCCCATCTGATCGATCAGGCCATTGATATTATCAAAGGAGGTAAACAAGATGTGTGAGGCATCAGCGTATCTGATTCAAGACGGGAAAGAGGAGCTCATACTGGAAAATGTGGAAGAGTTACACAGGGAAGGCAATGTTATCAAGATAGTAAATCTGTTCGGCGATCAAAAGGCCTTTGAGGCCCATATAAAGCTGATCTCATTCCTGGAGAACAAGATCGTCTTGGAAAAGCCCTAGCTCCTTCTCGGGCCTCCTTGCACCTTTAAATGATTACCTTGACGATTCTTTGGGTTACGGCATGCAGAGGGAAGACGTGTCGATCACATACATAGCTCATCCCTCCAAGCGTGAGGTGCAATGATCTCTGAGAAGACCTCCTCTCCTTTCGCCACTCGCTCAGGCAGGGAGAGATAGAAAGAGGCTTCCTGTTTCCTTCCTCGCTTCATACAACCCTCCCCGTATATCCTGCACTTTATCGATAGTTCTCCTCTGGCTTCCCCCTGCTGTGTATGGGTAAGCATCCCGCTCTTCATCAACTTCACGATCGCCAAGATGCGGAATCGATCCATACCAATAAATCGACGCGACAGCTGGTCATCGTGCCCTCCCTCCTTGACCACGAGCTCCTTCTCAATAAGGTGTATGGGGTAGCGGCACGATATCCTCAACCACATATCGTAGTCCTCTGCAGCTGGAAGCGCCTCATCGAATAGGCCAATCTCATCCAGCAGGGATCTCTTCAGTGCCACGCTGGATGGGCTTACAAGGCATAGCTTTAGAGATTGGGCGAATATGTCTCCCGATGGTTTTTTATGCCTTCTCCTCGGGTTGACCCTCTTTCCATCCCGTATCCACATCTCCTCGGTTTGGCAGGCAAGGGTGCCTGGATTCCCTTCGATATATTTCATCTGAACGGATAACTTATCCTCGAGCCAGTAGTCATCGGAATCCAGAAACGCAATCCAGGGTGCAGAAGCTCGACGAATGCCGCTGTTGCGCGCAGCCGATACCCCCTGGTTCACTTCCTTCCTCACGTACTGTATCATCGGCGCGCAAGAGGTAATCGCCTGATAGGTATCATCGCTTGATCCATCGTCAACGACAATGACCTCGAAGTCACGAAATGTCTGCTTTAGGACGGACCGAACGGCCCGTATCAGCCTTCGGGATCGGTTAAATGTGGGGATGATAACACTTACGGAAGGCATCGTTTAAAGCATTTTCCATACAAAGGCAAGTGCCCCGGCAAAAAGGAGATTGCCCTCCACAATAGCCTGTAAGCAAGGTCCGTCCTTTATCCACTCCCTCCAGTATGCCCCGATATACACCACTGCGATCAGGAAGCAGATGATGAGGGGGTAGCCCAGAGATGAAACGAAACCAGTGTCTGCCGTAAGCAGCAGCAGGCATGCACCGATTGCGTTCACCAGAAACAAGAGCCTCAAGGCCCTTCCTTCCCCCATCGCAATCGGGAGTGTCTCCTTACCAACGATCAAATCCCCTTGTATGTTGAGGATATCGAATATTCCTGCCCGCACGTAACACATAGAGGATACAAACAGGAAGGATACCAAAATCCCGGGCCATAAAGGCCTCGGCCACCCAATAAAGGGGAACACCGAGCTTATGGTTCCCCACGCCAATGCCTCCACCAACGTCTTTGACCCCGGTAGATCTTTTATCTTCGTGTATCGCCCGAGATATCCTACTCTCAGCGGTATGATCGGCATGCTATATGCCAATCCCAAAAAGGTGAGCGCGAGAAAGAGCAAAACCTGGACGAAACCGAGCGAGAGGGAGAGGAAAAGTCCTGTGCCTATCGTTGCCAGCGATGTAGTCACGAGAAAACCTCGATGCTTGGTATAGAAAAGGGCTATGCCGGGATCGTTGTATGTGCCGGCTTCCTTATCCAGAAATCGGTTCAGCACGTGCATGCTGTACACATAGAGCAGGGCAATGAAGGGGTAAATAAGCGGTGCCCTGCCCATGGAGAGCACAAGACCTGCATAGGTCAGGGAGAATGCCCCGATGGACTCAGGAATTGTTATCACCGTGAGGAACCGAAGGGCTCTACCCGATAAATTCCCAAAGGAATATCGCCCTTTCTGACCCATGGCTTTTACTCTCTCCATCACCTTTTTTATCATCCAGTTGGGGGTTGAGGCACCAGCAGTGACACCAACTGTTTCGGCCGAGCCAAACCATGAGCTCTCCAGCTCCTTCTCGGTCTCCACATGAAAGGTGGGTATTCCCATAGATTTCGAAATTTCATACAACCGCCGCGTGTTGCCGCTGTTGCTGCCGCCGACCACCACCATGCTATCCACCTCCGATGCCAAGGCCCTCACTTCCCTCTGCCGTTTATACGTTTCATGGCAAATCGTATCAAAGATTACCGCCTCCGGGTAACGATTCTTGATGGCATTTACGGTGGTCCAATAATCGTCCACATTTTGTGTGGTTTGCGACACCACAACCAGCGGGTCATCCTCGGGCAACCTCTCCACATCCCTCGGGGAACGTATCACGATACTGTCACCTGCTCCGTAACCCATCAATCCAATGACCTCAGGATGTCTGGCATCTCCAAATATGACAGGCGTATACCCCCTGTTGTGGTATTTCTTTATAATCGCTTGCACCTTTCCAACACGAGGACACGTGGCATCTATTATCCTGAAATTGGAGTTTCTTATCCTTTCCCTCTCTGCCGGCGAAATACCATGCGCTCTAATGATGATCCTTCCTTCCTCGCGCTTCTCTATATTCTCCTTGACGTCCACGCCCTTTGATCGGAGCAAATCCAAGACCTGCTGATTATGGATCAATGGTCCGTAAGTAAAAAGCTTTCCATCGCCTTTGTTGGCCTCAGATAGGGCAATCTCCATAGCCCTTCTAACACCCATACAGAATCCCGCACTCTTGGCCAATCTAACCTTCACGATAAGCCCTCTTCCTGCATGCGCCCGAAGTAGGCGTGTATTGTGGCGAGAAGCCTCTCCTTCCCGTTGACTTCCGAAACCAGGCCTTTGAGAAATGCCCGGTTCGGGAGGCCTTTCGTGTAAAGGAGCAACAGGCCCCTCATGAGCTGGGTAGCCCTCTTCTCGCCGATATATCCTATGAGAAGCTCATAGTGCCTTTTGATCAAACGATGCCTGTCGTGGAGTCCAGGCGTTGCGAAGCTCCCCCGTTGTTCCAGTTCCAGGGTCTGTTTGAATATCCACGGATTAGACAGTGCTGCCCTTCCTATCATAACCCCGTCACAGTTCGTCTCAGAGCGCATCTGTAAGGCCAAGGATGGCGCGCTTACGTCCCCGTTTCCGATAACGGGTATCTTCAGTGCTTCTTTCATCCTCTTGATCAAGGTCCAATCAGCCTTTCCGCAAAATCCCTGGCTGGCAAACCGCGGATGGATGCAGATCCCATCCGCGCCGCATCCCTCGATCACCCTTGCGATCTCAAGGGCATTCGCCTCCTGTGGCGACCACCCAGCCCTTATTTTCACGGTCAACGGCACTGGGATAGAGCGTCGCACTGCAGTAAGTATCTTTGCGGTCTTCTGCGGATCTCGCATCAGGGCAGCCCCTGATCCAGTCTTCACGACCTTTTTTGCGGGGCATCCCATGTTGATATCTATCACATCGATCCCCGTATCTGCTACGATCCGCGCGGATGTTGCCATGACGTCCGCTTCGCTCCCGAATAACTGCGCAGCGATAGGCCTTTCATCTGGATGGGTAGCCACATACGAACAGGTCTTTGCCTGTCCCCTGGAAAGCCCCGTAGCGCTGATCATTTCGGTGCTCACCAGCCCTGCCCCCATCTCTTTTGCGATCAGACGGAAGGGGAGATTGGTCTTGCCTGACATGGGCGCCATAACCAGCCAATTTCTCAACTGCAATGTCCCGATCTTCAACATATGGATATTATAAACGAATACTGAGCTCATTACAATCCCATAACCAGCCTCTCTTTCTTGTCCTTGACTTCACTCGCGCTTTCACCTATGTGTATGAACATAGATTGTGCTGTATGGGAGGGCTAAAATGGCCACAGAATTGAAGGAACGGATAGAGATTGTTGAGGGCAATATCACTAAGATGGACGTCGATGCCATTGTGAACGCCGCCAACACCACCCTGTTGGGCGGTGGGGGAGTTGACGGGGCCATACACAGGGCAGCAGGCCCGGAGCTTCTCGAGGAAACGAGGTTGATAGGCGGCTGTCCCACAGGGGAAGCCCGTGTCACCAAGGGCTATCGGCTCCCTGCTCGCTGGGTAATCCACACCGTAGGCCCGATCTGGACTGGTGGAAACAAGGATGAGGATGCCCTGCTGGCCGGCTGTTACCGAAACTCCCTAAAGGCAGCCGTTGAGATCGGAGCTGCCACAGTGGCCTTTCCGTCCATAAGCACCGGTGCCTACCGGTTTCCTCTGGAAAGGGCTGTCCGCATTGCTCTGAGGGAGATAAAATCCTTCCTTAAGGCCGATCGATCTTTACACAAGGTGACCTTGGTCTGCTTCGGCAGCGAGGTCTATAGGGCCTACCAGGAGGCACTTGATGAGGCCTTTGATTGATGGAAGTGCACATATCAAACCGCAAACAGGTTGCTCGATAAGATCTCTTGTAAGTCCGCCAACATCCTTCAGGTCAGTGGCCATCCAGCGGCGGTATTTGTGTGAAGCCGATCCCTTTGGGCGTTGATCCCCATTACGTCATCTCCAATTATGACAAACTCGTAAAAAGTCGTATCCGTTGAGTCTGTCATTTCGACTGCAAGGAGAAATCTTGTATTTTCAGCATGTTATATTGATAAGATTTCTCGCTTCGCTCGAAATGACACGCTATTGAGACTTTTTACGAAACCATCAATTATCAGTGGGCTTGATTTCCCTTGATACGCTAAAATACGGTTGCCATGCAGCGAGCTTTGTATTAAAAATAACCACCCCTAAGTTGGGTTGCTGAAAACGAAACGTCTTCATAGCTCAAGATCCTATCCTCTACCCAGTGATGAACAGAATCTCTTTGAAGACGCCCCTTGGAACATGAAGGGAGATTGTGGGAAAAACATACGGCAATATCCTGGATGAGATCGGAAACACGCCTCTCGTGCCTATCGGTCGTTTAACCAAGAACCTCGGCGTGGCGGTGTATGCCAAGCTCGAGTCCTTCAATCCAGGGGGCTCTATCAAGGACAGGGTGGCGCTGTCGATGATTGAGGATGCCGAGCAGAACGGCCGGTTAACCAGGGAAAAGGTGATTATTGAGGCCACGAGCGGCAATACCGGTATCGGCCTCGCCCTCGTTGCCGCGATCAAGGGTTACCGGCTCGTGCTCACTATGTCGGACTCGGTGAGTGAGGAACGGAAAAAGATCCTCGCGGCTTTGGGAGCGGAACTCAGGTTCACCCCGTCTCATCTTGGCACCGATGGAGCAATCGAAGATGCCTACAACCTGGTTCGGCAAGAGCCGGAAAAATACTGGCTCGCGGACCAATTCAACAATGAGAGCAACTGGATGGCCCATTATCGTGGAACTGCCGTCGAAATCTGGGAACAGACAGGCGGAAAAGTCTCTACGGTTGTCGCTGCCATGGGCACCACGGGCACTATAGTAGGCCTCTCACGGAGGCTGAAGGAATACAATCCCCACATTGAGATAGTGGGGGTTGAGCCCTATCTGGGTCATAAGATTCAGGGAATGAAGAATCTCAAGGAATCATATCGCCCTGAGATATTCGATAAAGCCCTCCTGGACCGTATCGTTCATATCGATGACGAGGTTGCCTTCCAGGTAGCAAGGAGGCTCGCCAAAGAGGAAGGCATCTTCGTCGGCATGAGTTCCGGTGCAGCTATGGCCGCAGCCCTTAATGCGGCACATGAGATGAAGCAAGGCGTCGTGGTGGTGATATGTCCCGACGGCGGCGAACGATACCTGAGCACCAACCTGTTTACCGACCGAAAAAGGACTGGTATCAGGTTCTATAACACGCTCAGTAGGCAAATTAATGAATTCACCCCCATAAGGGAAAATGAGGTCACGATCTATTCCTGTGGACCTACCGTGTCGAAATTAATAGATATCGCGGAGTGCAGGAGGTACGTGGTCGCAGATATTCTGAGGCGCTATCTCGAATATAAGGGGTTTGACGTCACCCATATCATCAATATCACCGATCTGGACGATCGAACCATTCAGGGAGCAGAGGCCGCAGGGAAAGATCTAAAGACCTTTACCGACACCTATTACCAGGAGTTCCTCGAGGATATGGACGCCCTCAATGTCAAGAGGGCCGCCAAGTATCCCAGGGCAAGCGCGCATGTGGGAGAGATGATAGACACCGCTGAAAAGCTTATAGAGCGGGGCTTCGCCTATGAACGATTGCGCTCAGTCTATTTCGACATATCCCGTTTCCAGGACTATGGCAAGCTTTCCAGGGTGAACCTGGACAAGATCAAGGTAGGGAAAACGGTGGACCTGGATCAGTACGAAAAGGACAATCCGAGGGATTTCACGCTTCTCAAGAGGTCTACCCTCCATGAACTCAAGAAAGGTCTGTTCTTCTCCACCAAATGGGGTAACCTGCGTCCCAGCTGGCATATAGAATGCGCTACAATAGCCATGAAATACCTCGGCGAAACCTATGATATTCATACCGGGGGTGTCGATTTGATCTTTCCGCATCACGAAAACGACATAGCCATTTCAGAGGCCATTACCGGCAAGCCATTGGCAAACTACTGGCTTCACAATGAGCTGATCCGTGAGGAACAAGCGCCTGACCCACAAGAGACAAAGGCTGCCACACTCAGGGAAGTACTCCAGAAGGGATACCGCGGCAGGGATATCAGGTACTGGCTCATGCAGACCCACTACAAAAGGGCAATCTACTTTTCATGGGCAAAGCTGGCCATGGCGAGAAATACGGTTGCCCGTCTGGATAGATTCATCCATGCGCTCCGCACCTGCAAGAAGGGATCGGCTTCAGGCGAGATCAATCAGCTCATCTACGATCTTACCCGAAGCTTTGGCGAGGCAATGGATGAGGATCTAAATATTTCCCAGGCCCTGGCAGCGTTCTTCGGATTTACCCGTAAGGTCAACCGCCTCATTGACTCACATGGATTAGCCCCGTCTGATCGAGAAAAGATCGAAGAGCTACTCGCTAGGATCAACTCTGTGCTCATGGTGATGGACCTCTCCGAGGTGCAATCAAACCAACAGATAGAGGAATTGTTGAGGGAAAGAAGGGATGCGAGGGAACTCAGGGATTGGGCACGGGCAGACGCGATACGAGAGAAGCTGAAGGAATTGGGAATTGCGGTGCTCGACACACCGGATGGAACCACCTGGCATAGAATTCTCTGAATGTCCCTTCCCAGCGATTATCGCTGTAAGCCATGTGGCGCCTTCCAGCAGAGTCCAATTCTTGTGGCGGAGAGAGAGGGATTCGAACCCTCGGTAGAGCTTTTGACCCTACACTCACTTAGCAGGCGAGCGCCTTCAGCCATCTCGGCCATCTCTCCGCAAATTCCCCATACACAGAACTATTATTTGCCCCAATAAAAATAGCTACGTTCCTTTTCTGGCGGAGGGAGTAGGATTCGAACCCACGGAGCATTGCTGCTCAACGGTTTTCAAGACCGCCTCCTTCAACCACTCGGACATCCCTCCATTGTTGTCGTATATACCATACGAGGGGAAATCCGTCAAAATTTTTTCAAAAAATCCAAGGTATGAACTATGTCGTCTCTCCTTTTCCGGCACCGAAGTTTTGATGGTTTGCCCTTTTTAATTACCCGTGGTTGCGATCGTACGATTCTTTATGATTGACAGTAAGACTAATTTATCTTACTAATAGGTAGCATGAAATATGAGCAAAAGGGGTGGGAAAAATGAAATCAACAAAGGGAAAGGTCAGTATTTCGCTGGATGCCTCCATTTTGCAGGACATTAAGATGTACTCTAAGTCTAAAAAGGTTTCCAGGAGCCAGGTAATTGAGAGTATCCTTAAAACGTGGCAGGCCGAGATCAAGAAACGGGAAATGATCGAGGGCTATAAGGCCATGACCCAAGAAAATACCCGAATTGCAGAAGATTTTTCCTCCTTAGCCCAAGAGGTGTGGCCTGATGAATAGATTCCCTAAGCGCGGTGAGATTTGGCTAATCCAATTCGATCCGAAAGTCGGCTCCGAACAAGGAGGAACACGTCATGGTGTTATCTTACAAAACGATATTGGCAACGAGCACAGCCCTACGACGATTGTTGCCGCATTGACCACCACGATTCGTCAAATGCCCATCCACGTGTATCTGGACAAATCAGATGGAGTAGATCGCCCATCCATGCTCCTTTTGGAGCAGATTCACACCATTGACAAAAAAAGACTGGTAAAAAAAGTTGGCAGGATAAGGGATGAAAAATTCAAAGAAATTTATGAAGCGGTCCTCTATAGCCTGGGATTTAAGGAGCTATAGGATAATCTCACTACAATTAGGTTAGAATTTGAAACCTTGTAAAACACTCCAAGTCCTTAGGATGAATTAAGACACAGTGTTGACTTTTACAAAATTGTAATACAATAGGTGAAACAAAGTGTTACGAGGTGATCGCAATGAGCGTTTTGACCCTCAGAATAGAGAAAGAATTTCTCAAAAAATTGGATAGTATCTCTAAGGCAAGGGGCACGAATAGGAGCGCTCTCGTTAAAGAAATCCTGCAAAAGGCCTTGGAACAAGAAGGGCTGCCTGTAGACCAGGCAACTGTTGCCATGAAAAAAGGGGGAAAGCCCGATGTAGAAATAGATCGGGAAACGATAGACAGGGAACTGGAAAGGAGTAGCCCGTTTTTTTCCTCAATTGAAGAAGCAATGGGCCATAGCAGGAAGAGGGTATGGAAAAAAGGGTAAAGGTTTTTATCGATACGGATGTATACGTCATTGAAAGGAGATACACAAGGGATACGAAGTATCAAGAAACCGTGCGATTCATAGAAAGAGCGGTAAATAATGAGATCATCGCCTATACCTCTATCTATAATCTATTAGAATTTTGTGGGATCCTATCATTTAATCTCAGCGCTGAAAGCACCGTAATGCTCTACCTTGGTTTTGCAAGAAAGTTTAATACCAACCATATTGTTCCCGGAGGAGGATGCCAGATTAGTATGTTTTGACCCCAAATCCATACTGGACCATATAAAGGGGAAGATGAGCTTCGGTGATGCCGTTGATAACTTTCATAGTCGATAAAAATAAAAAAATCCTCGATGCCTTTGTGACATGGAACGTGGCGCATTTTAAGGACAAAGTAACGGTAGCTGTTCTGAATCCAAATGAAGTGATGCCTTAAGAATAGAAACACAGGGGAAACATTGAACAACGAGGTCAAAAAATGAACTCATCATCCCAAACGTGGCGGCACCCCGGAGGTAAACTCAGAGAACTCGGCCCTGAGAACTTATCGGATGCTGAGCTTCTCGCCATACTGATCTCATCAGGCATCAAGGGAAAGCCGGCAGAAACGATTGCCGGTGAGATCCTCGCCACATTCGGCTCATTCAAGGGAATGGCAAACCAGCCTTTACACAAGTTTCTTGAAATAAAAGGGCTGGGAGATGTGAAAATTATCAGGATTGCTGCTGCCTTTGAGATCGCACGAAGGATAGTAAACCAGGTATTAAAAGACCATGAAAAGTAAAAAACTGGGCAAAATCTCAAGCAAGACGAAAACAGAGATTTTTAGGGCATCTGTTTTTGATGTCAGTGTCCACAAGACAGAGCGTACTTGCGTTGCCAAAGTAGCTGAATGGATTAATGGTATTGCCAAGAAAAAAGGGCTGGATATAGGTCCAGCCGAAGTCGAAACCCGCAGTGCAGATGACAAGTATCCAGATATCGTCATCTTTGAAAATCCCCGAAGTCAAAACCTTTTATGTGTAGCAGAATTTAAACCACCCTATTTTGATCCATTTGATGAAAAGGAGCTTAAAGAACCTTCAAGGCTGAAAGCAACTCATAGAAGGGCCAAATATTTTGCCACGTGTAATTTTAAAAAACTTATCTGGTTCAACACGGAAAAGGCAAATGCCTTTAAACCAGAAGAACAACAAATCGTTGAAAAATATCATCTCTCAGAACTTGAGAATCTGGATGATATTGACCAAACAAGGCATAGCGAGCCTATAAAGAAAGGGCTTGAAGATTTTCTTACCCAGCTTTACTCCGTCTCTTCAGGCAAAGAGCCCGAGCCAAAACAGGCGATCGACGAGTTTTTGATTTTCAGGCTCCAGGAGAAGATAAAAGTTCTCTCTACCTACTATAAAAGAATTATTGATGATCAATGCCACAAAGACCCTCCTTTCGCTAAGAGAATAAAGAACTGGTTTGTAGATCAGGGTTGGAGTTTTGTCTGGCAGCCCCAGGACTTTGAGAAAGCGGCAAGACAGACTGCCTATCTTCTTATAAACAAAATCCTTTTCTACAACCTTCTTCAAGCAAAGAGACCGGAGGCCCTTGACCCTCTCGAAATACCTGAAGGACTTACAAAAGGTGCAGTGCTCCAGGCAACCCTTCAGGGTTATTTCAACCAGGTTTTGAAGATAGACTACGAAACTATCTATACCACGGATTTCATAGATACCATAGCCTTCCCTGAGGCGAGAGAGGTGGTAAAAGAAATAAAAGAGCTTATTAGTGTCCTGAAAAGATATGACTTTTCTAAACTTGGATATGATGTTATCGGCAGGATTTTTGAAGGCCTTATTCCCTCTAATGAACGGCACAATTTAGGCCAATATTTCACCAGCCCTGATGTGGTTGATTTAATCCTTGGGTTCTGTTTACATCATGAAGACAACAAGATCCTTGATCCAGCCTCTGGGGCAGGAACCTTTCTTGTAAGGGCCTACCAGCACAAAAAATTGATGAATCAATATAAAAGTCACGAGGATATCCTCGAAACCCTTTGGGGGAATGATATTGCCAAATTCCCGGCTCACCTTGCCACAATAAACCTTGCTCTTAACGACCTCGGTGCAGATAAGAATTATCCGAATATTCTTCAAGAGGATTTCTTTGCCCTTCTTGTCGGAGATAACGGTTTTGATCCTGAAAAATGGCGAAGGGTCAGGGCAAAAACACTTGGGCTTCAAGAGCGAGAAGTCATTTATCCACGCTGGTTTGATGCTGTGGTGGGCAATCCACCCTATACAAGGCAAGAGGAGATAAGCAAAATCTCCCCTGAGGATGCCGAATACAAAAGAAAGCTTATCAATAAAGCTCTCTTGGATTTAAGAGGCAAAAAGACTGCTGAGATAGGAAAACGAGCAGGCATCCATGCTTATTTTTTTGTCCATGGCACAAAGTTTCTAAAGGATAAAGGGTTTTTTGGATTCATCGTCTCAAATTCATGGCTCGATGTCGACTATGGCAAAGGACTTCAGGAGTTCTTCTTAAAGAATTACAAAGTCGTTGCCATAATCGAATCCAAAGTAGAACGCTGGTTTGAAGAAGCAGACATTAATACCTGCATCATTATCCTCCAAAAGTGCAAAGACAGGAAGGAGCGAGATCAAAATCTCCTCAGGTTTGTGTATCTAAAGAAGTCGCTCAGATACTTTATTCCGCCAGCGCAGGATATGTGGGAAAAGCAGATTGAGAGACTAAATGCCATAGACAAACTCAAAAAAACTATCCTCGCCCATAATGAACTTTACGAGAATGAGGATTTGAGAATTTTTCCCAAAAAGCAGAGCGAGCTATGGGATGAGGGTTTTGACCTTGAGAAGGAAAAATATGTGGGAGCAAAGTGGGGCAAATACCTGAGGGCACCGGAGATCTTCTTTAAGATTCTGGAAAAAGGCAAAACTAAGCTCATCCCATTGAAAAAGATAGCGGAGATTCACAGAGGGTTTACAACTGGTGCAGACCCTTGGTTTTATGTTTCTGACATAACGAGCTTAATAGGGCCTAAAGAAATTGAGATGATGGCCAATAGATCAAACTACAAAGGAAAACATGAAAATCTAAGACTCATCCTAAGTGGTGATGGAACAAAATGGCTTATCGAGAAGGAATATTTGTATCCTGTTATTCGTAATCCTGAGGATTATAAAAAGATTCTTATAGACTTCGCATCGGTTGAAGATTTCGTTATTGTTGTAAGCGAGCCAAAAGACAAAATTAACAGCAAACTTGTCTATAATTATATTCTTCATGGTGAAAAGAAAGTATATAAGATGGGCAAAGATAGAAGTATGATACCTGCTAAAACCGACACATGCTCCTCAAGGGAGTATTGGTATCAATTACCAGCTATTAACCCATCGCGTATTTTATGGCAAAAGGCATTTGACATTTACCACAGGCATTATATTGTCAGTAACAACGTCCTTGCAAACCAACGTTTCTACTCCATTTATCCGAAAAAAGTCCAAGATCTTGAAATAATAGCTGCCTTCCTAAACTCGCTGCTGGTTCCTTTATATCTTGAATTTCAGAGGTCGGGAATGGGGCTCGGAGCAATTGAAGCAACAGTGGACGAAGTTAAAAGGATTTTAGTAGTTAATGCAAAAGTAGTAGAAGCTCCCGCAAGAAGTAAGCTATCGAAAGCGCTGAACAAGTTAGGAGAGAGGGAGATTGATTCAATTTTTGAAGAACTCGGTGCATACTCCCCCAAAGAGGTCTCCCTTGAAAAGGCCAAGGCTGATCGCAGGGAGCTTGATAAAATCATTATGGGCGAAATCTTGGGGCTTACTGATGAGGAGCAACTTCAAGTCTATAGAGCCATAGTGGATTTGGTAAAATCAAGGATTGAGAAGGCAAAGAGCTTTGGCAAAAAGAAAAGAACAAAAGATGGAATAGATGTAGATGCCCTCGTTAAAACTGTCATGGACAAAATTGGCGATGAGACGCTTGGAAAATTCTATAAAGAAAAGATCATCACCCTGAAGCCCCTGCTAACAAAACCACTACCCCAGGAATCAGGCAAAGTCAGAATTCAACAACATTTATTCGGCTGGAGACTTTCTTCTGGCAAGAAATATCTTGAATGTGATTCAGAAGAAGAAGCCCGCTATCTCAAAATCTTTCTCGAAGCAGGAATGGATACAGTGAACATCCCAAAAGATAATGAATACTTAAAAACCATCCTTCCAGAGATAGAAATCTTGCATGTAAAAATATCTGACATCATCAATTCCTATCTTGAATCCATTGCAGACACAAAAACAAAAGCAACGATAAGCCATCTCCTTTGGACAGAGGTTATGAAATGAGTGGAAGCAAATTATAAAAGGAAATCTAAATCAATGTGGGAAGGATTGGATATGGATTATCGAAAGATCCATTGTAATTGTATATGGTAATCATTGGCAAAAATGAAGAGGATTACTACAGTTTTGCAAAAAGGGGACTGATACAATAGGGATGGAAGAGAAGGATCTAAAGAAGTTGTTGGCCTCAGGCGAAACCGATACCTTGGAGTTTAAAGAAAATTTTGACAAAAATACCATAGAGGCTGCCGGAGCGTTTGCCAATACAAAAGGCGGAACTATTATCATCGGCATCTCTGATAGAAATAGGGTTACAGGTGTGCACGTTGGAAGAGAAACGTTAAAAACCTGGGCAAACCAGATTTCTCAAAGTACCGAGCCTCGTATTATTCCCGGAATCGAGCTTGGCGAAATTAATAAAAAACCTGTCGCCCTTATTACCATTAAGGAGTTCCCTATCAAACCCGTATCGGTAAAAGGCAGATACTTCCGAAGGGTCGGAAATAGCAACCGCGTAATGAGTATGCAAGAAATTGCACAAATGCATTTTCATTCCGTCGGGATGAGTTGGGATAAACTCCCGGCAAGGGATGCTTCTATGAAAGACATAGACCTTGAAAAGGTCAAAAAATACATTGATAAAGCGAATGAAACCGGCAGAAGAAAAATTCAGGCGGATGAGAATCCCATACAGGTTCTTGAAAAACTGGAGATAATAAAAGAAGAGACACCTACCTGGGCGGCAATTCTTCTTTTTCATCAGCACCCTCAGCGCCTTCTTCCCCAGGGAGTAATCCACTGCGGGAGATTTAAAGAAGAGATCATAGTCATTGACGATAGGATGATTGAAAGTACAATCACCGAACAGGTCGAAGAGGCTATGGATTTCATACGGAAGAATATCAACGTACAATTTGTTATGACCGGTGAGCCGGCACGGGAGCAAATCTGGGATTATCCTATTGATGCTTTGAGAGAAGCGATAATTAATGCGGTATGCCATAGAGACTACACGATTTCTTCAAATACTGAAATCAGGATATATGACGACAGATTGATTGTGTGGAGTCCTGGTGGATTGCCGTTTGGCATTACTATTGAAGACCTGTACAGACCTCATCCCTCCGTGCTTCGGAACAAGGGAATAGCAGGGATCTTTTACGACATGGGATGGATTGAGCAGTGGGGAAGCGGGATAGATAAGATGCGAAATGCCTGTGTAAAGGCCGGACTTCCTGAACCTCAATTTGAAGAGTATCATGGGTTCCGGGTAATCTTCAGGAAAGATATTTATACAGAAGAATATCTCCGCAAAGCGGGCTTAAATGAGCGGCAGATTAAGGCGGTGATGCATGTGAAGGAGAAAGGGAGGATTACGAATAAGGAATATCAAGAGGCTAATGGGGTCTCCAGGCAGACTGCTGCACGTGAACTATCATATCTTGCGCAGTCTGATATATTCTTGAGGCATGGAAAAACAGGGAGAGATACCTATTATACTTTATCCGGAAAAACAACTGAAAGTGAAAACGCCTCACAAACGCCTAATAAACGCCTCACAAACGCCACAAAGGGTCCGAAAGCGGGGTCAAAAACGCCGGAAATAAGCCACTGAAAAAGCTCCATGAGGTTTGAGATACGTAAAGGCTTTATATATTTTAAAAAAAGCATCAAGTGCATCGTAATTGCATCAATGGAAACTTATCAAAGATAATCGTTTTATTCCCGTCCTCCCAATATGCTTCCGGTATACAGGGTGCTCCCGCGAAAAAACTCCACTGCTGAAAGCCTCTTTTTCCCCGGGACTTGGATCTTGCTCACAATCACACACCCTTTTCCGGTCTCTATCTCAAGCCCTCTGTCCCCGACATACCTTATTCGACCGGGGCTGAAAGAATGCTCTTCATGGTGGGAAGACAGACACCCAAAGAGCTTCATCATGCCGCCCTGATAAGGGGTAAAGGCCCCGGGCCAGGGATCCAGCCCCCTGATAAGCCCGCATATCTGTTCCGCTGGCCTGGACCAGTCTATCAATCCTTGCTCCTTGGTCAGCCTTGGGGCATAGGTGGCAAGGGAGTCATCCTGCTTTCTCGGTGCAACCGTACCGTGATTCAATCCCTGGATGGTTTTTATAAGCAGTTCAGGTGCAAAAGCAGAGAGCCTATCGTGCAGCCCACCCGCCGTCTCCCCTTCCAGGATATCTACCTCCTGCTGAAGGATGATCGGACCGGTATCAAGACCCTCGTCCATGAACATCGTGGTGAGGCCGGTGGTCTTCTCGTTGTTGATAATCGCCCACTGGATCGGGGCGGAACCCCGGTATCGCGGGAGCAGCGAGGCGTGGATATTGATCCCACCCCACATGGCCACGCTCAGGACCTTTCCGGGAATTATCTGCCCGAAAGCCACTACGACAAGCAGATCGGGCTGTAATGGATTAATGGCCTCAAGGAATCTATCGTCAAGCCTTTCCGGCTGGAGAATGTTGAGATTATTCTCCTGGGCAACCACCTTGATTGGGGAAGGGGACAGTCTTTGACCCCGCCCTTTTGGCCTGTCAGGCTGGGTAACCACGCTGAGAATCTCGTATCTCTCACGGATGATCGTCTCAAGGGTAGGCACAGCGAACTGAGGTGTTCCCATGAAGACGACCCTGGGCCGCGAGGGCAATGGCTCACGAGGGACTCTCTCATCCATTACCTATCTCTCTATCCCTTTTCATCAGCTTCGCTATCTTCTTCTTGTAAAGGTTTCTCTTAAGGCGGCTGACATGATCAAGTATGAGGGTACCATTAAGGTGATCGATCTCGTGCTGGATGCAGACGGAAAGCAGACCTTCCGCCTCGATATCGGTCGGATTACCATCCCTATCAAGTCCCGTTACCTTGAGGTATTTCTTCCTGGTGGTCTTGGCCAGAAAATCAGGGACACTCAGGCACCCCTCCTCAAACTCTATCCTATCCTCCGCCAAGACGATGACTGGATTAATCAAGACATTGAGGCTTCTTCCCTTGTCCCGGTAGTCCAGATCGAAGACAAAAACCTGTTTCGCTACCCCCACCTGATTTGCGGCGAGGCCTATACCCGCTGCCCCGTACATTAACTCTCCCATCGTGTCTATGAGATCCTGTATATCCTGATCGATATTGTGCACAGGCTCAGCCTTTTCCTTCAAGATTGGTTCAGGATAGGCAACTATCTCCATATCTCCCAACCCTCCGCAAGTTCGTTTCCTTTCCCTGTACTCTAAACACTTACCCATCAAAAATCAAGCTCCCAAGAAGGGGCTCCCTTACCGATCCATAGCCGGTGCCTCGGCCTTGCCATAGCCTTCACCTGATTCCCCTTGCCTTCGTATCCTCGTATATCTTACTATGCTTACCTATCATTGTCAGGGGAGGCCTCTTCTCCAATGAGCCCTCGGGTAACGGCGGTCAGCGATAGTCAATTACTGAAACGGGGTGCCCATCAATTTGGGGTAACCCTCTCAGAGGAACAGCTGCATCTGTTCATCCTCTTCCTGGAGAACATATGGGCGTGGAACAAACGCATAAACCTCACGGGCATTACCAAAAAGAGGGAGATGATCATAAAACTCCTGCTCGACCCTCTGGTGGCCCTCCCATATCTCCCTGCGAGCGGAACCCTTCTTGATGTAGGCTCAGGGGCCGGGATACCGGGCCTGCCGCTCAAGATAGCAAGACCAAGCTACGAGGTTCATCTGCTCGAAGCGAGGGCGAAGAAGGTGAGTTTTCTAAGGTACATGACCAGAAAGATAGGCCTCACAGGTATTAAGGCATTTCAGGGGAGGGCTGAGAAGGGCCATGATCTTCCAGCCTTGTTTCCCGGCTACGATATCGTTACAGCCCGTGCCCTGGCCCCGCTTATAAAAACTATCGACATTTGTTACCCTTACATCAGGCCCGGCGGCCTTTTGGTTGTCTTTAAGGGATCGGGTATTCACCGCGAGTTAGCCAACAGTCAGGCCGCAATAGATTATCTGGGCTTGGGGATCGAGACAAAGGCCGCGTACCGTCTCCCCGAGACTCGGGGAGAAAGACATCTTCTTATACTAAAAAGGTATCTAAGGTAAAGGAGGATCTGCAGTCATGACCGTTATCATACAATATCTCGAGATAGAAACCGGGGGATTTAATGATGTTCATGATATCACGCCAATGATAAGCGGCTTTGTGAAGGACCTCCCCTTTTCCGAGGGCTCCGTTACCATATTTATCCCCGGCTCTACTGCCGGTGTCACTACTATCGAATTCGAATCGGGCGTAGTAGATGATCTGAAAAACGCCTTCGAAAGACTCATCCCTCAGACCATAGAGTACAGGCATAACCTGCGATGGGGGGATGGGAATGGCTTCTCTCACGTAAGATCGGCGATATGCAAAACCTCTCTCACCGTGCCCTTTGCTGACAATAGGATGCTCACCGGCACCTGGCAGCAAATCGTGCTCTTGGACTTCGATAACAGAAAAAGGCGCAGAACAGTAATAGTGCAGGGAATTGGCTGAAGAGGTCTTGTGCGTTTTATCTTGGCGCGTTTTGTTGCGCCCCAGGGGCAAGAGGGCTACGGCGATAAAAACGTTGGCTTTTTACCTTAAACGATAGGTAATCAAACCGTGGGATGTATCGTACGGTGAGACGCTCACCTGGACCTTATCCCCCACTATAACCTTGATCTTGTTTTTCTTCATTCTGCCGGAAAGCACGCCGGTTATCTTCAGTCCTTGGTCGCACTCAACCTCCATGGTTCCACCGCCTAACATCTTTTTGACCACACCCTCAAGTTGTATGAGATCGTCTCTACTCAATTCCTCTTCTTTTCTCCTGTCTATATGCTATGGTTTTCCTATATGGCATAAAAATACTTTTTATGTCAATATGTTACAATAAAATTTTTTTAAAATCGAAACAATATAGCTATAATCTTACCCCTTTGAGAAAAAACCCCGGTACAGGGTGCGCTCATCATATATTTGGATTTTGACGAACAACGATATTTTTTGTATAAATATGACAAACTCGTAAAAAGTCGTATTCGTTGAATCTGTCATTTCGACTGCAAGGAGAAATCTTGTATTTTCAGCATGTTATATTGATAAGATTTCTCGCTTCGCTCGAAATGACATGCTATTGAGACTTTTTACGAGTCCATCAAATATGAATCATTGGAACCAATTGGATTCACTGTGAAAACGAAAGCCGACCCCGAACCTCCTCCACGATATGAACACGTCACTGGCGTCATATTGGCAGGCGGACTGAGCACACGATATGGGGAAAATAAGGCCTTCCTCCAGATTGGCGGCGTTCGACTCATCGAACGCATCGCTGATGAGATGAAGGGGATCTTCCATCAGGTGATCTTGGTAACCAACCAAAAGAGGGATTTCGAGTACCTCAAATTACCAATGGTAGAAGACCTCATCAAGGGTTTGGGGCCCCTCGGGGGCATATACACCGGGCTGAGCGCCATCTCGGGGCAGGCGGGTTTCTTTGTAGCGTGCGATATGCCGCTTCTCCACAAGGGCCTAATTCGGTATATGGTCGAGATTATCGATGCTTACGAGGCAGTAATTCCTTCAGTAGGTAAATGGGTGGAGCCTCTCCATGCAGTATACGCCCGGTCCTGTTTAACCAAGATCAAGGCCCTCATTGATGACAAGCGCTACCAGGTGAGGCTCTTTTACGATCGGTTGCGAGTCAGGTACGTGAGAGAGGATGAGATCAGACGATTCTGCTGCCCGCAGGAGGCCTTCTTGAATATCAACACGCCTGAGGAGTTTGACAGGATACAATCCATCATGAAGGCCCACGGCGGGGGAAGACAGAGATGATCATATCTGCTAACCAGCCGTTTTTCGCGCCTTTTACCGGTTTCTTCTCAAAGACCTGTCTCTCCGATACCATGGTCATCCTGGACGAGGTTCAATTCCCCCGGGGAAGCACGTGGATAACGAGGAATCGTTTTAAGAACGACAGGGGAACGCTATGGATGGCTATCCCCGTGTGGAGGAAGGGGTTGGGCCTCCAGAAGATCAATGAGGTAATGGTTTGCCCTGAGGGAAACTGGAGGAAAAAGCACCTGGAAAGCCTCAAGATCTCCTATGCGCATGCGCCCTATTTCAAGGAGCATGTGGATTTTTTGACAGAAGCCCTCTCAGGGAAATTCGAGAGACTCATCGACGTCAATATGAGTATTATCCGATACTTACAGACACATCTCATGGTTGATACACCTCTCATTATGCTCTCCGATTTAGGCATCAACAGCAAGGGGACCGTGCTTCTTGTTGATATATGCCGCACCCTGGGCGCATCCGGCTATCTCGCCCAAAGAAGCGCACAGAAGTATCTCGACAAGGGATTATTCGCCAATGCCGGCATACCACTCCATTTCTTTGACCCACCAGCGCCTGTGTATCCCCAGCTTTGGGGGGACTTTATCCGAAACCTCTCCGCCTTTGATCTGCTGTTCAACTGTGGCCCCAAAAGCAACGAGATCCTTTTCTCATAATCAAGCTTGTGGGTACAATACTCCTTCGCAACTCAATACAATGGAACAGGGAGATGTCTTTTTTTTGTCGTATGCCCTTTAAATAAAAGAGTCTGCAAGGTCCCGAAAAACGGGATGAATTGCAACCAATCTATGAATATATTATGCGGATTTGATTCATCCCGTCTTTCGGGACAATTGTCAAAGCATAATAAGGGCATAGCAAAAAAAGACATCTCCCTGTTCCTCGCATTCCTCGATTCTTTTAGGTACCTCATCCACTGGGTGAGGTACTAAGAGCCATAATACGGACCCAAAAAGGGCCGGGCCAGGGGATAGCACGCAAAAAACCTTGTATCATTATGTTTTATTGCTCGATCTCAGCATTGAAAGGAAACCTATCACATGCCTCGCAAACCTCCACCGATAACTTACGTATTTGATGTCCCCTGCCATCATATCGGAAACAATCCCCCGCATGGTCTTGCTCTTCTCCACAAGGGCAACCATAGTACCGATAAACTCATCCCGGTACAGGTATTGATAACTTCGAGATGCCTCGAGCAAGATACCGCCGATACGCTCCCTGCATATGTGCTGATAATGGGGTAAGCTGTTCTCTGTGATGCATGAAGCCAGGATATCGGCTGAACACAAGGCGTAGTAGATGCCTTCGCCGCTAATCGGATCTACGAATGAGGCTGCATCCCCGATCAATGCCCAATTCTCGGAACATATCCTTTGGCTACGGAATTTGTATGCGGAGAACACGGGAATGACGCCGCCCCGAAATGAAATTCCCTTGAGGTGACCGGGGAAATGGATCTGGATGTAGTGACGGAGCATGTCCTTCAAGATGTCGATCCCTTTGCCTGTTTCATGCCGGCACATGATGCCTACGCCAGTTCTGTCAACCCTCGGGAATGCCCAAAGGTAGCCCTTGAGATCAGGGAAAAACGTGAAGGTAGCAGAATCACCGGTGAGGTCAAGAAAGCACTCAAGGGCCAAAAAGCAATCAGGTTTCCCGGTTGGAATCCCCAGTATCTTTCGCGTCCTGCTCATTGCTCCATCCGCACCAACAAGGATCTCCGCCTCATACTCGTCGTGGTCCGTGGAAATCCTCCAGCGATTCCCCTCTCTAAAAAATTCCCATACCCTTTCTCCCCTGAAATGGGCGCCGAGCTCCCGGGCCGTCGTGAGCAGTGAGTAATCCAAGTCCATCCTGTTAAATATGGTCAACGGCTTCTCAAGCTCTACGGTAGCCATCCTGCCGCTCGGGGAATAAATCCCTATACTCCTTACCTCATTTCGAGGGCATGGCAGATCTTGAAGGAGGGGAAAATCTGCCATTGCTTTAGGGGTTACCCCGCCTCCGCATAACTTCTCGTGAGGTGCCCGAGGATCGAATATAATCGTATCTATGCCCCTCTTGCTCAAAAGATATGCGAGATAGGAACCACCGACCCCAGCACCTACTATGCCAACCTTGTACATAGCACCTGTGATCTCCCTTTAAGCCCTCATCCCCCAACAAACGGCGAGAAAGGATATCTCAGGTCAATCCTTAAGAAAATGATACCTTTTAGCATTCGCCGCTATATAGTACAATATATTACTGGTATTTCGGCCCGTAGTGCCAGCGGGTAACTCACGGGAGAGGCCTCATCCACCCAGGGCTTGCAGTATGGTCTCCGTGATCAGAGCCTTGGAAATGTCCAGCCCACCCAGGTTAAACGGGGTTTTAATGATGAACAGCAAAGAAATCAGCATTGATGGAAGATATGGCGAGGGTGGTGGGCAGACCCTCAGAACTGCCCTCACGCTCTCGGCGCTCTTGAACGTACCGGTCAGGATCGATCACATCAGGGGCAACCGCACAAAGCCCGGCCTGAGACCTCAGCACCTCGCGGCGGTCAATGCCCTGACGGCTGTCACCGGTGCCAGGGTTGATGGCGCTAGGGTTGACTCAACCAAACTCCTCTTTGAGCCCCATAAGGTAAGAGGAGGAAACTACAGCTTCCACATCGGCACCGCAGGATCCACCGCATTAGTGCTTCAAACGCTGATCCCTGTGCTGCTGTTCGGAAACACGCGCTCCCATGTTCACATCTCGGGAGGCACCCATGTGCCGTGGAGCCCCCCGTTCCATTACCTCCAGTCCGTGTTCTCGCCCGCCCTCAAGGCGATGGGAGGGAAGCTAGATCTGGAGATTCTCAAATGGGGCTGGTATCCTAAGGGGGGCGGGGTACTAAGGGCATCTGTTTACCCTACGCGCGGCCTTAAGGCAATCCAGTACCTTCACAGGGGCAACCTCACGGACATCCACGTGCTTTCCGCTTCCTCCGAACTCCCGCTCCATATAGCAGAAAGGCAAAAGGATCAGGCATTGAGAAGGCTCGAATACCTTGGAATTACGCCGCGTACCCGGATCGAGGATGCCCCCTCTCCTGGTCAGGGAACCGCCCTCTTTCTCGCCGTTCAATTCGAGGGAAGTAACGCGGGATTCACCTCTCTGGGAAAGAGGGGCAAAAGGGCCGAGGCGGTAGCCGATGATGCCTGTGATCTGTTGATCGGATTTCTGGATGGGGGCGGGGTCATCGACAGACACCTTGCCGACCAGCTCGTCCTCTATATGGCCCTTGCCGATGGTTACTCAACATTTCTTACCGAGAACGTAACGGAACATCTGCTCACGAACATTTGGGTGGTCGAACAGTTCCTTCAGGTCACCTTTGCGGTAGAAGAGGGAGCCGGGAAGATAGGGGTCCAAGGTTCAGGATTTGCCCCCAGTTAGCAAATGACCCCGGCGCTTCCTTTAGGGTGATATATGAAAGAAACGTATCGCTGAGCATGGCGGTGTCTTTTTTTTGCCATAGGCCCTTTAAATAAAAGGCATTGCATGTTCCCGAAAACGGGATGAATTGCCTCTCGGCCCTGAGCTCGAGGCCGAAGGGCAACCAACCTTTGAAGGTAGTATGCGGATTGGATTCATCCGGTTTTTCGGGACAAATGTCAAGGCATCATAAGGGCATAGCAAAAAAAGACACCGCCATGCCATTTTTCATTCAGTTTCTTCTGAGCAGGTATCAGAGAAAGGGAAGTTTTTCCTTCTTTCGGTATGCCAGGGCCTGACATGAGGCGATCAATATGCCGTCCCCCTCAGTGACCTTTATATCATAGGTTGCCGTCTTCGTAGATCGGTATATCTCCTTTGACTCAGCCCTCAACACGCCGCCTCTCGACGGGGGCCTGTGATAGGTTACCGTCATACTCAGGGCAACGGCCACCGTTCCATGTGTATTACAGGATATCTCAAAGGCCTCATCGATCAGGGAAAAGATGGCACCTCCGTGGACCATATGGAAGATGTTTTCCATATCATAATTAACCGGCATCTCGACAAGGGCGTATCCGGGCTCCGCTTTTCGCAACACAAGATTGAGCTTTCTGGCGTATGGCTCCTCGGCTACCCTCCTCCTGATCACATCTATGACCGTTGCATCCATGCTCTTCTCTCCCTAGACCCACGGAACGCCCAAAACTCCAGCACCCATGATAAGCCTGCGCATCTGCTTCACGCGTACATACCATACATGTATTCGACGGGGTTTCCCAAGTCAAGGATAATAGGGCTCAGGGAAGAAAGTGCCTCCCTTTCATGCATCAACGGCTCGTCCCTCGAACAACGAGCTCTCGTCTTGCCCAAGGAACGGTGCACGAGCTCACAACATCACGGTCATCTCCCTGAATGATAGGGTCTCATTGCAACTCCCCTTGAATATCTTGACGACCACGGAATTCTGTGCTCATATAGATGCTTCTGTATAGCAATGCTTCCTCATGGGAGGGGAAGCCGGTTGATCAAGAAAACAAAACAGGGGAGCCTGGTAATGGCAGAGACTGGAAAAAGGGCCACCATCCTCGTGGTTGATGATGAAAAGGGGGTTCGCCAGTCCTTCCATATGGTGTTACAGGACGAATTCGAGGTCCTACTCGCTGAAACAGGCAATGAGGCTATCGATATCTTCTCGAAGAACCCCGTTGATGTAATCCTGCTCGATATCCTCCTGCCGGATGTCAACGGTATAGAATTGCTCGTGAGGCTCAAGGATGTGGATCCCAATACTGAAATTATCATGATAACCGCGGTTAAAGAGATCCGGACAGCGGTAAAAGCGATCAAACAGGGTGCCTACGAGTACATCGTTAAGCCGTTCAATGTGGATGAGGTAATCACGGTTATCCGCCGCGCCTTGGAGAAACACGCGCTTGTCAAAGAGGTCGCCTATCTCAAGGGAGAGCTCGAGAGGGTCCAGTCCTTTGAGGAGATGGTCGGAAATGACAAGATGATGGTGAAGATCTTCGATCTTATATCGACTATCTCTCAAAGCGATGGCACAGTACTTATTCAAGGAGAGAGCGGAACGGGAAAAGAGCTCGTTGCCAGGGCCATCCATCGCCGTAGTCCCAGAAAGGATCAACCTTTTGTGGTCATCAACTGTGCCGCTATACCGGCAACACTCATGGAGAGCGAGATCTTCGGCCATACAAAGGGCGCATTTACAGGTGCTGTGCATACCACCATGGGCAAGCTCGAAATAGCTCATAGGGGAACTATCCTGCTTGACGATATTGACTCCCTTGACATCAATATGCAGGGAAATCTCCTCAGGGTTATTCAGGAAAGGGAATTTGAAAGACTGGGGAGCACAAAGGTGATAAGGGTCGATGTACGCTTTATCGCGGCCTCCAATAAGGACCTAGAAGAGCTCATCGCCAAGGGAGAATTCCGGGAAGACCTCTTTTATCGACTGAACGTCTTTCCTACCGTGTTGCCTCCTCTCAGAGAGAGAAGGGGGGACATCCCATCCCTGTTAAACCATTTCCTGGGTCATTTCTCCAAAGGGGATAATCCTCCCCAGAGGTTTTCGCCGGAGGCTGTGAAGGTATTGACGCAATACGATTGGCCCGGCAATGTAAGAGAGCTTGAAAACCTCGTCCAAAGGCTAGCTACTCTATGCAAAGGGCCCGTTATCCATCTCAGGGACATCCCCATGTTTACCGTGACCAGAACCGAGATAAAGGACATGCCCCTTCGACAGGCGGTCAAGGCCTTCGAAAGACACTATATTGCCTCCATACTCGAGAGCGTGAATTACAACAAAAACCAGGCCGCTGAGATCCTAGGCGTTCATCGCAATACCCTCTCGACCAAACTAGGTGATCTCGGCATAAAGCCCTAGCCTCACACAATTCATCGCACCCATGAAGAATAAAACCAATCCCGTTACCTGCTACACGGTATTGTCTTCAGCTGATCCCTCACCGCAACCTCTCTAGCGCTTCCTCAACGAGTGTCCTAATCTCAGCAAGCCTGCCCTTGGATCGGGCTTCAAACCTCAGAACCAGAGCGGGCTGTGTATTGGAGGCCCTTACCAACCCCCACCCATCTTCGAATACAATCCTCACGCCATCCACATCGATTATCGAATACCGGGCGCTGAACTCCTCTCTGAGCCGATCTACGAGTCCGAATTTCTCAGCATCAGGACACTCGACCCTGATCTCGGGCGTGGTGTGCGATTGAGGCACATCGGCTAAGAGCTCTGAAAGCGATTTGCCCGTCTTGGACAGTATCTCCAGGAGCCTGCATGATGCGTAAATGGCATCATCATACCCATAATAGCGATCGGCAAAGAACATATGCCCGCTCATCTCTCCTGCGAGAACGGCCTTGGTCTCCTTCATCTTGTTCTTTATCAGGGAATGCCCCGTCTTCCACATGATGGCCTTCCCCCCGTGGGCCTCGATGTCCTTATACAGCCTGTCAGAGGATTTTACCTCGGAGATAACACTCGCCCCAGGATGATCCGCTAAGACATCCCGGGCAAACAGGAGCAAGAGCATATCCCCGAATACAATGTCGCCGGAACTGTCCACCGCCCCGATCCTGTCAGCATCTCCATCAACCCCGATACCGAGCATGAGGCTATGGCTCGTTACCTCCTCGATGAGATCTTTCATGTTTTCCAGCACTGTGGGGTCCGGCTCATGGTTGGGAAAGGTACCGTCCATTTCACAGTAGAGGGGGTGAAGATCGCAGCCGAGGGATTTCAGGATCCTTACCCCTATGGGGCCTCCGGTCCCATTCCCGGCGTCAAACGCCACTTTGATGCCGCGTGTTACCGTGATATCCCTCACAATCCTCTCGACATAGGGCTCAATGATCTCCACCGGCACCGAGGTTCCCGTTCCCTTATAAAAGTCCGTACCCTCGATGATCTTCCGTACCCTTTGGATCTCCTCGCCGTAGATGGTGTCATAACCCCGGCATATCTTAAAGCCATTGTACTGCGGAGGATTATGGCTGGCCGTAATCATCAATCCCCCCTCTACCTCCAGGCGCCGCACACCGAAGTAGAACGTGGGGGTAGGGCAAATACCGCCGTCCATGACATCACAGCCGGTGGAAATGAGGCCCTCCGTGACCTCCTCGCTGATTACGGGCGAAGTCAGCCTGCAGTCCCTTGCAAGGAGGATCCTTCTTTTTCCCAAACCTCTGAAGTAGCTGCCAAAGCCCCTGCCCATAGTAATGAACTCATCCTCCGTGATGTCCTCACCGATCACACCTCGTATATCGTACTCCCTGTAAATCTCAGGGTTCATATCGACTCCTTACTTGATTATGTGTCCTGTTTTTACGCTCGTACATCTCAAAGGAAAAAGAGCACCCACATCCCTTGAAGCCTAAAGAAGGTCGTCATAGCCACGGGCCCGTAGAATCTCCACAAGCCTCCTCACGTCCTGAGACCGTTCCTTCTTACACACCAGCAGGACATCGTCCTCCTCCACAATGATCAAATCCTCCACCCCAAGCAGGGCTACGGGCTTCTTTGGGCTGTGCACGATACATCCAGAGGAGTCCAGATTGACTACCTCGCCGATACAGGCGTTTTTTTCTCCATCGTGGGGCCAGCACTGAGCTGCCGAGGGCCAGCAGCCCACGTCATCCCAGCCGAAGTTCCCCTCAACCATGAGCACATTCCTCGATTTCTCTATCACGCCGTAATCGATCGATACGGCCTCCATCTTCCCATAGGCCTCTCCGATTATCCTTTGCTCGTCACCCCTGCCCAAAGATGCCCGGATTTCCATGAGAAGCTCATAGGTGCGAGGAAGGTGCTCTCCTATCTCCTTCAGCATCACAGAGGCCTTGGCGATAAACATACCGCTATTCCAGAAAAAACAACCTCTTTCTAGGAAATCCTTGGCCCTCTGAAGGTCTGGCTTCTCATGAAAGGATGTTACGGTGCGGATCGCGGGTTCTGTATCGATCAGCTTGCCCGCCTCGATGTACCCATACCCGGTCTCAGGCGCCCGAGGGGAGATTCCAACGGTCACGATAGAATCACCCTGCAAGGCCCTGCTCACAGCTGCCCGTATCGTCTGTCGAAAAAGCTCTTGATCCTCGATGTCGTGATCCGCAGGGAGCACCACCATCACTGAACCAGGACGATCCTGCTCAACATAAAGGGCGGATATCCCGATTGCAGGGGCTGTATTTCGCCCAAAAGGTTCGGCTATGATATCCCGCTGTGCTATCTCGGGCAGGATCCGCATGACGGCTTCCGCCTGAGCTCGGGTAGTCACGATCTTTATCCGCTCGGGGGGTGTAATGGGCTTGATGAGCTCTACTGCCTTTTTCAGGAGTATCTCATCCCCTGTGATATTCAGCAGCTGTTTGGGTCGGTCCCTTCTGCTCCGCGGCCAGAACCTCGTCCCGCTCCCGCCAGCCATAATGACCGCATAGCAACCTTCTGTTCGTGATCTTTCCATCTAGAGCGCCCTCAGCCACTCCGGCCTGAGGCCAACCTTCCCCTCAAGGGCCATATCGATGAGATGAAGCGCCTGCTCTTTTCCCTGCGGATACCTGACCTTGACGGGGAGGTAGTTGGATGCGTGGTTTGAAAAGAAAAGCCCTCTGCTCAGGCCTGTAGATGCTATCATTTCCCGCAACTCACGGAGCATTCCTTCATTATCGGGCAGCTGAAATCTGCCTGCTGCCAGATCATCCTCCAGTGGCGTTCCGGGTATGATCATCAAGGTGAGGGCGCCCACATAGTCCGGGTCCATGGCACTGAGCAGCTCGCCTGTCGCCTTTGCGTGGATGAGCGAACGCTCCGCGCCTGCTATGCCCAAAAGCACCGTCACCGAGAGCTGTATCCCTGCCCTCTTGACCTTCAGGCCCATGTCGAGGAGCCTCTGGGCATTCGCTCCCTTCCGAATGGCCTCCAAGGTCTGATCGTCGCCCGTTTCTACGCCAAAGTAGACGATCCCCAGGCCAAGATCCCTCAATTCCCGCAATTCCTCCTCGCTCTTCAGCCTGATGCCCTTGCTGTTCGCGTACACGCCGACCCTCCTGACCTGTGGCAGGTGCTCCCGTACCATCTCCAGGATCCACTTCAATCGGGGATAGGGAATGATCAGCGCATCGCCATCCATGATAAAGAGCCTGTCCAGGTGCTTCATATACCGGGAGGCATAGAGGATATCGCTCAGAATAACATCGTTATCCTTGATGCGAAACCTCTTTTCCTTATAGGTGCCGCAGAAGGTGCATTTGTTATGGGAACATCCCACGGTGGCCTGGAGCAGAATGCTGTTCGCCTCACTCGGGGGCCTGATGCATGTCCCCTCGTAGTGCATCCCCTCATGGTGATTCGAAAATGCCATATATGACTCCCTCTTGGTGTACTCTTAAGACATCTGATTATATTATGGTCATTCCATGGCGAAAAGCAAGCCCCAGTCACAACAGAGCAGGCAGGCTCCAGCCTCTTGAGGGTGTCACTATATTCATTATGGGTTTGGCTAAATCGTGGATGGCTCGTTAAAGCCGAGAGAGATTTTTGAAGGCTCCTATACCGATCGAGGTGCACAGATCAGGAAAGGTTTCAGGGAAATTTCGATACAAGCGTTTTCCTTAAACCCGGCGCCTTTCCCCGTGTGCCAAGAGCCTTATTGTTACTCAATCTTCACATCACATCTCAGGCACCGTGCACACTCGCGTTTCACGGTCTCGATATCAAAGCCCTGCTCCACCTCCCTGAAATCCCTTATCCTGTCTTGAGGCGCGATTTTCGGTGCCTGTTCCATCTCTTTTTCTATGATCTCCTTGGGAACCCTCATGGTAATAGCTATTCTTTCATAGTCTTCTAGAAAGGGGCTCTCCCTCCTTATCTCCGAGAGCTCCCTGTCGATCGAAAATGCAGCCCGCTTCCCCGCTGCCAGCGCCTCCACTGCCATGGCGGGTCCGGTCACCGCATCCCCGCCTGCGTAAATGCCCTTGAGGTTTGTGGCGAGCGTACGCCTATC
>CAYMFC010000003.1:0-44752 GCA_964389665.1 uncultured Desulfobacteraceae bacterium
TCCGGGATGACGGATCCGGCATCCAGAACCTATTGAATTTACTGGATTCCGGCTTTCGCCGGAATGACGAAAGAGGCAGATTTCAGACTTTTTACGAAACCATCATGCTTGCGCAAAAAAAAGCGAGTTCTTATATATCATATCGATTGAGTTAGGCTTGTCATGGTGAAGATGGATCTCTAATAGAGATGTCTACTATACAGCGATAGGAGAGAAAATATGGGAAGGAATTGGAAATTCAATCACATAGGAATGGTAGTCAGGGATGTGGATAAATCTGTTGAGCACTATCAATCCTTAGGTATAGTCGACAAAGCCACGGATCGTATTACGATGGAAGGCAAAAAGGCTAAGCTCATTGGGAGGTCTATCCACATAGGACCATTAAAGATCGAATTGTGGCAGCCTGTTAGGGGGGAGACTGCCCAACAGGAGTTTCTAAATAGCCGAGGTGAAGGCGTGAACCACATTGCCTTTCACGTGGATGACTTGCCCAAAGAGAGAGCCAAGCTGGTTGATAAAGGCATACCGGTTTTGTTTAGCGTGAAGGATAAAGAGGGTGACATGGCCTATTTCGACGCCCGTAAGGTCGGTAATATCCTTATAGAATTGATACAGCCTCCGAAATAGAGAATACCCACGTATAACGCAGAGGCTTGAATAGCAATGTAAGCATGCTGGCAGGCAAGACAGCCCAAGAGCCGCCTATCCTATAATGAAATCATCGTGAGGTTTTAACAGGCTGTTGGCCGAATTATTTTTTTATAATTAATTTATTTTAAATTATTATCTTTTATTATAATTTTATTGATACTACACCAGTTATCGCGTATGCCCATGGCATCATTTCATTCAAGTGAGCAGTTGCCATGATGGGACGCCAGCCCGACTATCAGCACAAGCTCTTTGCAACCGGGCTCAACTTAGACAAACGCGTTCGCTACGATCATCCGCTCCGAAAGATCACCGCTACCATCGACCTTGACTTCATCTGCCACGAGGTCAAAAGTACCTATGGAGTGAAGGGCAATGTCTCGGTACCCCCCTTCGGTTATCTTAAAGATGATGCCCCTTTTAATCCTCTCCAACGTCAGCGATATCATTCCACTGCGGCTAGACCGGCTGTAATTTCTAATCTACGATCTTGACAGTGGGATCCATCGTCACAGTGTCTTAAGCAAGGCCGGGGAACGGCATGATTTCAGGCGAGCCCGGTGGCGGAGATTATGGAGGATGCATGAAATCAAAAAAGACCAGATGAAAATGAGGAAATCCGTCAGAAACTATCAGCCCAATCCGGGGCTGGTGATGTCGAACGGGAACCCAAAAAATATTAAAAAAAGATTGACAAAAATTAAAGATAAATATTATAAAAACGGAATCATTTCATAATTAGCCTTTTTAAGGCTATCAACATGAAACTTCAAAAGATTGATCATAAAAGAGCCTTCCAATTGGTTGAGGAGCAGCTGGAAGAGGTTATCCTATCCGGAAAGCTCAAGCCAGGCGATAAACTTCCCCCAGAGCGAGAGATGCTTGCTGATTTAGCGACCAGTCGCAGATCCCTAAGGGAGGCCATGCGCGTTTTAGAGCAGAAGGGGTTGATCGAAACCAAGGTCGGAGTCAAAGGGGGGAGCTTTGTCAAGATGCCGACAACCGATTCGTTAACCAAGAGCCTGGCTCTGCTGATTCAACTCAAAAAAGTCCCGGTCAGCGAGCTGGCCGAATTTCGCCTGGATATAGAAGGGGCCATTGCCAGACGGGCTGCTGAAAGAGCGGATGAGCGCGATATCGAAAACCTGAAAATAATCGCCGAAAATGCAGAGAAAATCCTTGCGGGCCCGGATGCCGAATTCAAGGATTACAAGGAAATAGACCGCGAATATCACCTGGCACTGGCAGCTGCGGCCCGGAACCAACTCTATGGAGCTGTCTTGAGGATCGTGCATGACAACATGGCCAACTATTTTGAGAAACATTTGGATTATCACCGGAGCCGGTTTAGCGATCACTATAAAGAAATGATCGAGATGCTCGAAGCCCTTAAAAACCGGGACGGCGACAAGGCTTTTGCCCTTGCAAACCACCATATCAAGGAGTTTTTCCGCTATGTAGAGGCGGACAACCATACAACGGGATGAGATGCGAGGGATCTTTCTCAATCAATTTTTTCATACTCAAATCTATGCATGTTTGAAACCTGGAAACCGGTTCTGGGATTTTGGAGGATCCTGCAGTCAGGATGGGGTAGAAAAAATGCGGCTACCGGCTTCACCCATTCGATTATAAATTTGCGCGCATGGGAGATGGATAGGGCATGACGGATATTGAAAAGCAAAAAATCATGGAAATGATGGATAGCGTCGCGGCGGATAAATATCCCCTCGAAAAGTATGGAAACATCGGCAAACGGGGGATACGCCGAATCGACGGCTATGAAAAGGCCAGCGGCAAGGCCATCTACACCATGGATATCCGCTTGCCGGGCATGCTTTACATGCGTTTTCTTACCTCCCCCTATCCACATGCAGAGATCAAACGCATGGACACCAGAAGGGCTGAGGCCCTGCCCGGGGTCAGGGCCGTATTGAGGTATGATGATCCCGAACTTCCGCCTCGAGCGGACCTCGGCGGGCATGCCCCCTCTTTCGTACCGGTTCTCTCCAGGGTTGCCCACTTTGAGGGAGAAGAAATGGGGGCAGCAGTGGCTGCTGATACGGAGGCTATCGCCGAAGAGGCATTGCGATTGATTGACGTTGAATGGGTTAAAAGGCCTTTTCTTTTGGATGCCGAGGAAGCACTGAAGCACGATGCCCCCCTTGCCAATCCAGAGGACTACCCGGGTGGCAATTACTTCAATAAGGGAATGCTGGACATTCACCATCTGGGGGACATGGAAAAGGGATTTGAGGAAGCGGACGTTATCCTGGAGTTCAAGGTCAAAAGACGCCTTCATACCTGGGCTGCTCCGGAGCGACCCTGCGGTGTGTTCAGGTGGAACGGGGAATACCCTGAGGTGTGGGTCAAACAGCAGCGACCCCAGATACCCAAACGGGTGGTCTCCTCCTGGTTCGGCCGAATACCCATGAACAGGATTACCATGCATGCACCCTATCAAGGGGCGAGTTTCGGCGGGTGGAGTCAGGTGCCATGGAATATGGGCGGACACTATTGTGCGGCTCTCGTCGCCAAAAGGACTGGGAGACCTGTGAAATGGTTATTCAATCGGAGAGAGGACTTCCATGGCGGGGAGTCGGACGAAGGTGTCCATTACCTCAAGGTGGGCGCCAAGATGGATGGAACCATCACATCCGTGAAAGTCCGCGGTGTCATGGCCAATATGATCTACTTTGTTTTCGGGGTTGCCAAGCACTTCATCGAGAATACCAAGACTCCCAATGTGTATGGAAAGACTGAGGCTGTTCAGGTCAACAAGGGAGTGAATGTACCGACTCGTTGCGAACAAAATCCCAACGCCCTGAGCATGACGATGGTATTCGACCGGGTTGCCAACGCGCTGGGTCTCGATCCTACTGAAGTCGCCCTCAAGAATGACGGGGCCGACGGGCACGATATGGCATGGTTGAACGAACGAAAAAAGGAAATGGGCTTTCAGGCCATGGACAGCCTGAGGGAATGCGTTGAAAAGGGCAAACAAGCAATCGGTTGGGATAAAAAGTGGCATCCTCCGGGGAAAAAGAAGCTCTCGAACGGAAGGATGCACGGGCTCGGCTTTACCTGGACACATGAATGGGAAGATTCCGTCGGTTCCAGCGAAATTGCTATACGCATTGAGCGGGATGACGGGACAGCGACCATTTACGGGATGAGGTGTGATGTGGGGGTGAATGCCGAGACCGCTTACTGCCAAATAGCAGCCGATGAACTGGGCATGCGCATGGAAGACGTCCTTTATAAGCCCCAAATAGATACCGGGTTTTATGCCATGACGCCGGATTCCTCCACCAACATGTCGGTAAACGGGTTTGCCGTAAGGAACGCAGCCAGGTTGTTAAAAAAGAAGATCCTGGAGGCCGCGACCAGGCCGAGTGGCGAGACCGTGAGAGGGAGTTACCCCGCGGCCTTTCCTGGATACAAACCGGACGATTTGGATATCAAAGATAGTGTGATTTACGCCAAGGCAGACCCCTCGATTCGAATGTCACTGGCGGAGTTTGTCCAGCCCATGGGGCTTGAAGGGCCTTTTTGCCACACCGCTGAATTCGGCAAAGGCTCCCCGAAGAGTAATTTTTCAGTGCCCCTCTTTGCCAACAGCTGGCAGGTACAGCAGGGTGGATACGCCGACGTGCGTCTTCGTCTTTGCAGACAGGCCCATTTTATGGAGGTTGAGGTCGATCCGGATACGGGCATGGTATTTGTGACCAAGGTGGTCAACGTGAATGATGTTGGCAAGGTCATCAGCTGGGAAGGATGTGAAGGTCAGCAGTACGGCGGCACCATCATGGGCGTGGGCAGGGGCCTCTTTGAAGAGGTGGTGCATGATCCGATCACCGGGGTCATGCTCAACGGGAACCTCCTGGATTATAAAATAGCGACTATAAAGGATGTCGGTCCTATCGAAACCAAGCTGGTGGAAACCGGGATGGGCTACGGTCCCTATGGCGTGATCGGCATCGGTGAAGACGTTGCCACTGTCGTACCGGCACTGGCCGGACCCGCCGTACATAATGCGATAGGCGTTTATATCGACGATTTTCCCATAACCCCTGCCAGGGTGCTGAAGGCCCTGGGCAAAGGATAGTCTTTGAATTTGACTTATATACGGTAAGATAATGAATAGTAGGAAAAATGGTGAAGTCCTGCGCCTCGAGAAGATCAGCAAGAAGTTTGGTGGGCTGACGGTCTTGAACAACATAGATATGACTTTAGAGCACAACGAAATCGTGGGTCTGATAGGGCCCAATGGTGCCGGCAAATCAACACTCTTCAATGTCATCACCTCTTTTTACAAACCGGATCATGGTGAGGTCTTTTTAACGAATCGGAAAATAACCGGTCTCGCCCCCCACAAAATATGTCACATGGGTATCGCGAGGACTTTTCAGCTCGTTAAAACCTTTCTGAAAATGACCGTATTTGAAAATGCCATGGTGGGTGCTGTCTTTGGACAGAGGCATCTTGTGAAAGGGGCACACAAGCAGGCGCTTGAAGCTTTAGAACTCGTTGGGCTGGCGGAAAAAAAGGACGACAACGTAGCGCATCTTACCCTCTCTGATCGGCGTCTTTTGGAGGTGGCCATGGCCTTGGCCTCTATGCCGATGGTCACATTGCTGGATGAACCCATGGCAGGGCTTAACTCCGCTGAAATCATCAATCTACTCGAGGTCATCAAGCGGGCGAGGGATGAAAAAAAAATCTCTATTCTTTGGATCGAACACAAGGTAGATGCGGTCCTTGACTTCTGTGATCGCGTCGTGGTGCTGGATTACGGGCTGAAGATAGCTGACGGCAGTCCAGAAGAGATAGTGAATAACCCCAAAGTCATAGAGGCTTACCTTGGAGAATCACCTGCTTGAAATGAAGGGCGCGGACGTCTTTTACGGTGATGCTCAGGCCGTCTGGGATGTATCCCTCTACGTAGATGAAGGAACTATAGTCGCGCTTTTGGGTGCCAATGGTGCCGGAAAGACAACCCTCCTGAAAACAATTTCGGGAATAATCCATCCCAAAAGGGGGGAGATACTCTTTTCAAAAAGATCTCTGGCTCACCTTAGGCCCCAGGAGGTGGTGGACATAGGCATTTCTCATGTGCCCGAGGGGCGGCGCCTGTTTTCTCAGCTTACGGTTCTGGACAATCTAAGACTTGGCGCCTACCCCCCAAGGGCACGTTCTCGCTTTGCCCAGTCCCTGGAACGGGCTTACAGCCTTTTCCCCGTGCTGAGCGCGCGGAAGGGTCAGCGGGCCGGGTCCCTAAGCGGAGGTGAGCAGCAGATGCTGGCTATTGCCAGGGCCTTAATGGCTCACCCGGACCTTCTTATGCTTGATGAACCCTCTCTCGGGCTGAGCCCCATTTTTGTGAGGACGATATTTGAGCTCATCAAAACCCTGAACAATCAGAAGGTGACCATTCTGCTTGTGGAACAGAATATTCATCAGGCCTTGAAGATTGCCCATCAGGCTTATGTCTTGAAGACCGGTAAAATCACTATGAATGGTAGCGGGGATGAACTCCTGGCCAACCAGGAAATTCAGAAGGCTTACATAGGGGAACGCTGGAGAAACACATAATGCTTGAATATTTAACGTTTGGACTCGTTCTTCAGCTTTTAGTCAACGGTATTCTTTTTGGTACCATGTACGGGATAGCCGCTATTGGACTCAGCCTTATCTACGGAACCATGCGGATTATTTTCCTCGCGCACGGAGCAATAATTGTTTTTTTCGCCTACATATGTTATTGGTTATTCACCCTATTGCATATCGATCCGTATTTATCTCTAATCCTTGTTATTCCAGCATCTTTGTTGCTTGGCAGTGGGTTTTATGCTGGTCTTTTCAAAGAGGCCGCCGCTTTAGAGGACAAGAATATCTCCCTTTTGATCGCCGTTGGCCTGATGTATCTTGTGGAACAACTCATGCTAGTCGTCTGGAAAGCCAATCCCAGGTCAATATCCACAATATATACTGCCATCGTATTCAGGCCCCTCGGAATCAATATCCCCTTTACCCGACTCATAGCATTAGTTATGGCTGTTCTGTCGGCTTTCGGCGTTCTCTTTTTTCTAAAGAAAACCCTTATTGGAACGGCCGTGAGGGCCGCTTCAGAGGATATGGAATCTGCTACCCTAATGGGAATCAATCCTCATTGGGTTAATGTTGTAGCCTTCGCTATCGGCATCGGGCTTGGGGGGATAGCAGGAGTCGGCCTTGCAACGGTCTATTCCTTTGATCCCGGTTATGGTTTTATTTTTGCCATCAAGGCCCTGATCGCGCTGGCCTTTGGAGGCATGGGCAACGTGTTTGGTGCCTTGCTAGGCGGGATTCTTTTGGGGCTTCTTGAGAGTCTCTCGTCCTTTTTTATCGGAGCTGGATGGGCCGATGCTATAACCTATGGGGTATTCTTGTTAGTTCTAACGTTCAGACCTCAAGGCCTGTTTGGAGGATCAACTTAAAAGAGCAACAATTAAAGATGAAAGATAAGAGTTCTATCATTCTCGCTGTGCTGGTCTTAATGGCTTTTGTCGCGATACCATTCCTTATCGATGTCGACACCTCCTACATTGGTTTTTTTCTATTCCTTTCTTTTTGTTATATTATCATCTCCCAAGGATGGAATCTTGTAGCGGGATATACCGGGCAGATCAGCCTTTGTCAGAATGCATTCTTTGGCTTAGGGGCTTACACAACAGCCCTGATTTGGCTCCATGATATCACAAAAACTGGGTATTACTTTGATCCGGTTGTCATGGCCATCAGCGGCCTTGTTCCAGTGATCTTGGCTATCCTGATTGGACTGCCGCTGTTATCCAGGCTCCGGGGCGATTACTTTGCCCTCGGTACGTTAGGAGTGCAATTCATTATCCAAGTGGTGTTCTTAAAGGGAGGCGACTTCACGAGAGGAGCAGACGGCCTGCATCTCCCATCCACTGTCTTTACATCCATGAAGCCCTATTACTGGGCCGGGCTATTTCTAGCTCTTTTTGCCACTGCCGTGATATATTTCATTATCAGGTCCAGAATCGGTCTCGCCCTCAGGGCCATCATGGAAGATGAAATATCAGCCGCAGCACACGGAATCCATGTCCTAAAGTACAAGATCTTTGCATTTGCCGTCGGCGCTTTTCTTGCAGGAATTTCTGGCAGCCTATTTGCTTATTACCTTTTTCACATCAACCCTGATTCCGTCTTGAACCTTAACTGGCTCTTCTATCCCATCCTCATATGCGTATTAGGGGGGAATGGCACGATTGTAGGTCCTATTATAGGCTCCTTTTTCATAACTGCGCTTTTTTCTTTGGGAATTGTCTATATGGCGCAGACGCATCCTATTGTATCGGGTGTGCTTATCATCCTTGTGATGAAGTTCATGCCCACGGGCCTCATCGGACTAAAAGACAAAATATTGTCTCGTGGATAGGAAATGACCGGGAGTTTACCGGCTGTCTAAATAAAATCCTGGCCACTGATCTGACGGGCTCTATCCCTTCTCGTCTCATCGATAGGTCTGTTAACCAGTGTTGCCACATGGTATGGATCATGGATAATATCTGTTGTTCGGAATACCTGACGAACGGCTTGCATGGAGGCAGGGAACATATCCAGGGCCACAGCCAGGATTGTGGTGTTAGAATTACACGCAACGATGGTGATCTTTTTTTCGAGTCGGATTAGGCGTTAAAGAAACACGGCTTGTCTGGAGGTCGGGAAAGGGTCCTGGCCACCTTGAAACAAAAACCATATTAAAATAGGAGGGACAAAATGGCGAAAGATAACTTTTTAGGATGGCTAGGGTTATTCTTTTTTGTCTTTGCGGCATGCCTGATGCCCTTGAGCGGGGTTTCCGCTGCAGAAAAGCAGGAAATCCGCGTAGGGGCAATCAATTCCATGACCGGTATGAATGTCTTGACCGGTTCGGATCAGAAATGGGCTTATGAGCAAGCGGTGGCCGATATCAACAAGAAAGGCGGTGTCTATGTCAAAGACCTAGGCAAAAAGCTCCCCATAAAACTTATCTTCGCGGATGATAAGAGCACGGCTGCTGATGCGGCGGCAGCCATGGAAATCCTCATAAAGTTGCAGAAGATCGATCTGGCTCTCAGTTCCAACGTTACTCCGTTAAATATTGCGGCTGGAACCGTCTGCGAGAAGTACAAGGTGTTTTTCTGCATTACTTCTAGCTGGCTGGACCAGATTGAGGAGCAGAATTTCAAGTGGTGTTCGGACTTTTTCTTCTCCACTGTCAGCGCGTCAAGGTCTCCATTTGACGTTTGGGGGATGTATCCTGAAGCCGAGAGACCGAAGAGGATCTGGCTCATGATGGAGGACAATCCGGACGGCCAGGGTTTTGCGAGCGGATTTAAGGGGCATGCGAAGAACATGGGCTACAATATTGCTCTGGATGAGCCATATATGCCTGGAACCAAGGATTTCTCGTCTTCTATTCTGAAAGCAAAGGGTCGTAAATGTGACTCTCTATTGTGGCTGGGTTCTCCAACTGACAGTATCACCCTTATACGCCAGATAAAGCAGCAGCGGTTAAATATGAAGTATATGCATGGATATAAGGGGTTCTGGCCCGGCGAATTTTACCAGACCCTTGGCAAAGACGCTGATTATATCATCCACGATGGATTCTGGGCACAGACCTTACCCTATCCAGGGGCAAAGGAGATTGGAAACAGATATATAGATGACCACAAGGGTCAGGACTCTGTCAGCATAGGGCTCTATTACGCCAATCCCTGGGTCCTTGCCCAGGCAATAGAGAAGGCTGGATCCATTGACTCGGCAAAGGTCAGAGATGTTTACTACAGCGGTGAATTCATGGCGAAAGGGACGACCATGGGCGATCTCAAATTCAACGAGAAGGGATTGCACCTTACCCCGTGCCTTGCCCTCCAGTGGTGGGAAGGGAAACGGCTGCCCGTTCTGCCGAAAGTATATGAGCTCAAATGGATGCCACCGTGGGATCAACGGTAACATATAGCAAGCATACCTCTCGCAAAAACTAGCTCAACCCTCCCTCAATCCCCCTCAGAAGACGAGGGGGTTGAGGGTACATCTCATATCCTTGCAGGAAAATTGGGTGTTAGAATTGATATTCAAATTCCTCTTGGAAATATATGGCATTGGAAGGGCTACAGAGCCGGCGGGGTGATGAGGGGAAGAGACTTCTGGTGAAAGTAAACATCAGAATGCAGAAGACAGAATCCAGGATGCAACTATATTTCTGGATTCTGACTCCTGTCTCCTGAATAATCGAGAAGGTCCCAGCCTCACTGGACCGCGATCCATGAGGTGGTGAGGGGATTAGCAGAAAGAAGAACAAAAGAATCTCAAAACAATTCCATGAAGATAGGGAAAGCAAAATGGAAAAAGTCAAGGTGAGGATAGACGGTATAGAGGTCAGCGGTCGGCAAGGGATGACCATACTTGAGGCGGCCAAGGAGGTGGGGATTGAGATTCCCACGCTCTGTTACCAGGAGGGGATCACGCCTTCGGGTAATTGCCGCATCTGTGTGGTGGAGGTCGAGGGATCGCCGCGGTTAGTAGGTTCCTGTCATACGCCGATTGAAGAAGGGATGGAGATCCGGACCCGATCGCCGAAGGTCCTGGAGGCCCGCAGGGCCACCATTGAGTTGTTGATCGCGGGTCATACGGGTCCCTGCGTGACGGACAGTGAATCCAAAGAGTGCCTTTTGCACAGGATGGCCTCTGATATGGAAGTGGGTCCTCCCCGGTTTGAGGTTCATAAGCCCCGTTATTACCCTTTAGAGGATGTAAGCCCCTATGTCCTCCGGGACATGTCCAAGTGCATCTTGTGCCAAAAGTGTATCCGGGCCTGCAGGGAGGTGGCGGGTCATAATCTTTTCAGCATGGCCTATAGGGGTTTTAATTCCAAGGTGGTGGTGGATTGTGATGTGCCCCTCAACAATGAAGTGTGCAAAGATTGTGGCATCTGTATCGAGTATTGCCCAACAACAGCCCTTATGTGGGCGGAGGGGGTGAAGCGGAAAGAGGTTCCGGCCGCGGGAAAGACGGAGGCGCAGCCTTCAGCAAAGAACGGCAATCGGGAGAAGCTGCTGGTGCTTCTGGAGGCCCGGCAAAAGGAATCGGGTTATATCTCGGAAGAGGCCATGAATGAGATTGCGGAGGTTGTCGGCGTTTCCCTGGGAGAGGTTTACGGGGTGGTAACCTTTTATTCCTTTCTTTCCACGAGGCCCCAGGGGAGGCACGTGATCAGGATCTGCAAGAGTCTGCCCTGCTACCTGAAGGGTGCGCCCATGATCATAGAGAGTGTGGAAAAGGCGATCGGGATAGGTCCCGGGGGGATGACCCCCGACGGGATGTTCACCTTTGAGCTGACTAACTGCATAGGAGCGTGTGATCAGGCACCGGCCGTGTTGATCGATGATGAGGTATACGGGCACCTGACTCCCGAGAAGATTGCCGATATTTTGGAGTCGTATAAATAAGTTAAGTGTGGAGGATGAGCCGTGGCAGAGACACGAATCGTATTAAAACACTGTGAGGTAATAGACCCCGGTGACATAGATACCTATGTGGTGCGGAACGGATTTAAGGCCCTGGTAAAGGCCCGTGAGGAAATGACACCGGAATTGGTAATCGAGGCGGTGAAGGCATCGGGATTGCGTGGCCGCGGAGGGGCAGGGTTCCCCTGCGGGGTCAAATGGGAACTGGCGAGCAAAAGTGAGGGGTCTGAGAAGTTTCTCATCTGCAATGCGGATGAGGGAGAGATGGGCACCTTCAAGGACAGATATATCTTGCAGCACGACCCTTTTTCCGTGATTGAGGGAATAGGGATTGCGGCCTATGCGATCGGGGCGAATAAGGCCTATCTGTATCTTCGAGCTGAGTACCGTTATCTACTCACTGCGATCAAGAGGGCTATTGAACAGGCCGAGGAGAAAGGGTTTTTGGGAGATCTGGAGATCGAGATCCGGATAGGTGCAGGGGCCTATGTCTGCGGTGAGGAGTCGGCCCTGATGAATTCCATTGAAGGGATGCGTGGGGAGGTGCGATTCAGGCCGCCCTATCCGCCGGTGAAGGGTCTATTTGAAAAACCGACCATCATCAACAATGTTGAGACCCTGGCGAACATTCCCGGGATCATCCTGGAGGGTGCAGAGTGGTTTGCTTGGATGGGGACAGAGAAGAGCAAGGGCACGAAGGTATTCTCCGTGAGCGGGGATGTGGAAAGGCCCGGTGTCTATGAACTGGAGATGGGGAGTTCACTCAAGGAACTGGTCCTGGACCTGGCAGGGGCCAGGGATGTGAAGATGGTCCAGGTTGGTGGGGCCACAGGCAGGATCCTTCCTTCAACAAAGCTGGACATCCCTCTGGCCTTTGAGGAGATACTGGGATCAGGGGCCGTTATGGTGTTTGACGAGAGCCGGGATGTGATTGAGGCAATCTACCGCACCATGGAATTTCTTGAAGAGGAGTGCTGCGGGAAGTGTGCGCTCGGCCGGGAAGGAACTGAGGTGATGGTTGAGATCCTGGGCAGGCTGAGCAAGGGAGAGGGTACGTGGGAAGATGTGGGGAAACTAGAGGATCTGTCTCAAGTAATGATGCTCTCATCCTTATGCGGACTGGGTCAGGGAGCCCCTGTACCGGTTTTGGATAGTCTGAAGTATTTCGGGAAAGAGTATGAGAATCGGATCGAGCAGTCGGTGTTTTTGAGAGCCCAGAAGGGTATAAGATAAGGAGAAGAAAATGAAGGATTCACCGAATGACAAATCGAGATACCTGTGTCCTTACTGCGCAAGGGTCTTTGATGCGCTGGAAGATCTCAAGACCCATGTCTTTGCTGAGCATAAGGATGAACCGCTGCGGCGGCCAGAAGGCCTGATCCGGCTGAAGATCAACGGGGAGGTGCATGAGGTGCAGGTGGAGCCAAACTGGACCCTCTACCAATTGATCCATGACGAGCTGGGTCTGACAGGGGCGAAAATGTTTTGCGATCGTGGGGCCTGCGGGTCCTGTACCGTGATCATGGAGGGGAGGCCCATTCTATCCTGCATGACCCTGGCCATCGAGTGTGACGGCATGGAGATCGAGACGGTAGAGGGCATCGCAGCCAAGGAGCATCCGCTTATTGAGAGCTATGTCAAGCATCACTGCATGCAGTGCGGCTATTGTACCCCGGGCTTTGTGGTTACAGCCAAGGCCTTGCTGGACAGGAATCCCGATCCGTCGGAGGAAGAGGTGAAGGATGCCCTGGCCGGCAATTTGTGCCGGTGCGGGACCTATCCCCAGCACCCTAAGGCTGTCTTGGAAGCAGCACAAGTATTGAATGCACGTCGGGAGGTAAAAAATGATGCCTGAGCGCTTCAACGAAATGCCCAGCAACCCTATGGAGCGGGACAAGTATATCCCTGATACCTTCCGGATCCTTGGAAAAAGGGGCACACGGAGAATCGACGGCTTTCGGAAGGCCAGCGGTACGGCCGTATACACAAGAGACATTATCCTGCCTGGGATGCTCTATGCAAAATGGCTGACGTGTCCCTATCCCAATGCGAAGATCATCAGCCTGGATACACAGAGGGCAGAGGAGCTTCCAGGCGTAAGGGCCATCCTCAGGTATGATGATCCCGAGGTCTACGGAAGGCGGATTCCCACCCTCCAGGGCGGGGAAGAGGATATCCTTGCCGGTTATGCCTATTTTCAGGGTCAACAGGTAGGCGCTGTGGTTGCGGCAGATACGGAAGAGATTGCCGACGAGGCCCTGAAGCTTCTCCGTGTGACATGGGAAAAACGCCCTTTTATCCTGGAAGCCCGGGAGGCCCTCGAGCCCGGGGCCCCTCTGACCAGGCCGGAGTGGAGGCCGAAGAGCAACCTGATGCCTCTGTTTTTTCAGCCGACCGATACCTTCCGTTTCGGTGATGTGGAGAAGGGCTTCAAGGAGGCTGACCGGATCATTGAATTCAAGGCAAGGCGACGTTACCACGGGTGTTCGGATGCTGAACCCGTGAGCGGCATCACACGATGGGAGGGGGAGTGCGCGGAACTTTGGCTCCATCATCAACACCCCTATGAGCATAAATGGATGATGAATATGTGGTTCGGCATTCCCATGAGTAAGGTAAAAATCAACGCTCCTTATAATGGTGCCATGTTCGGTGGATGGAACTGGATCGATTACTCAATGGTTCCTCAGTATGTCAGCGCACTCCTGGCCAAGAGAACCAGAAAGCCGGTAAAATGGATTTTTGATAGGAGGGATGATTTTACCTTTGGATCGCTGGATGCCATGGAGAGTGAATTCAAGGTCGGATTTAAAGAGGATGGTACTATTACGGCGGTAAAAATAAAGACTTATTTCGAAAATCTCTCCTTTGAAGCTGGATTGCATTTTGTTGAAAATACGAAAATTCCCAACGTCGAATCCCAAACCCTTGTTGCTCAGGTCAATAAGGGGCCTGTTCATGCCATTCGGTGCGAACAGCTTCCGCCGGCCTTTGCGGCTATCCACGTATTCAATCATGTCGCCGCTGAGCTGGAAATGGATCCTATCCAACTCGCACTCAAAAACGACGGTGCAGAAGGCGAGGATATTGTCAAGCTGGAAGACTTTAAGCGCAAGCATGGTTTTCCCTTAAGAGATAGTCTCAGAGAGTGTGTAGAGGCAGGCAAAAAGGCCATCGGGTGGGATGAGAAATGGCATGCCCCCGGTGCCCATAAACTGCCCAATGGTAAAATGCACGGCATGTCCTTTATCTGGGATCATGAATGGGATGATAACAGGGGGGCTGGTGCAGCAGGACTCATGATCCAACAGGACGGTTCTGTGAGTATCATAGCCCTGCGTTCGGACGTAGGCGTGAACGCTGAGAGCACCTATTGCCAGATCGTGGCTGAAGAACTGGGGATGCGGCCTGAAGATGTATTTTTGAGGCAGCAGGATGACGTTCATCTACCCCTCATGACGCCGGATGGATCCTGTAATCTAACAACCAACGGCTATGTCATGAAAAAGGTAGCGAAAAGGGCCAAAAAGAAACTCCTCGAATTAGCGACGACCACTGTTCACATGATAGAGCGAGATGTGCCGCCTGCTTTTCCCGACATGAATCCCGAGGATTTGGATATCAAGGATAGCATCATCTATGTAAAAAAAGACCCTTCCATAAAAAAGACCGTTGCTGAAGTAGTCAAGGACGTCAAAGGCAGCTTTATGCAGAAGCATGAGTACGGGGCCATACAGAATACAACCCATGAGCCTATTTACGCCTGGGCATGGCACCGCCAAGGAAGACTCGGAAAAGAGCCAGGCCGCCAGAGATTATGTCGTCAGGCACATTTCTGCGAGGTGGAAGTCGATCCAGAGACAGGGGAAGTGGAAGTGACAAAGGTGGTTAATGTGAATGACGTCGGCAAGGCCATGTCTCCCGAAACGGTGGAGGGCCAGCAATACGGAGGCACTTACATGGGTATAGGGAGAAATAGGAGTGAAGAATATATCTGGGATCCAAAAACAGGTGTGCTATTAAACGGCAATCTGGTTGATTACAAATTTGCTTCCATGCGGGATGTTGGGCCCATTGAAACCGTCATCGTTGAGACAAGCCTGGGACTGGGTCCTTATGGGTCTGTGGGAATCGGCGAAGATGTGGCCACTGACACCACCAATCTCTTGCAGGGGGCGGTCTATAACGCAATCGGAAAATGGGTGGATGATGGGCCTATTACCCCTAAAAAGGTCCTCGAAGCACTGGGTAAAGCATAGGAGAAAAGACGATGAAAAAATTTGCACATTTCAATGCACGATCTATCGATGAGGCAGTCTCCTACCTCAATCGTTACGGGGGAAAGGCGCATGTTATTGCCGGCGGGACCGACCTGCTCGGGAAAATGAAGGATGAGATCCTTCCAAAATATCCCGAAGCCCTGGTGAATATCAGGACCATTCCCGGCCTTGAATTTGTCAAGGAGGAAGGGAGAGCACTAAGGCTCGGGGCTTTGGTGAGACTCGAGGATATCGGTAAAGATGCCATCGTAAATAAAAACTATACTGCCCTGGCTGAGGCTGCCCGAAAAACGGCGTCCCCTCATATCAGGGAGATGGGTACTATTGGCGGTAATCTGTGTCAAGACATCCGGTGCTGGTATTACCGTAATCCCCATAACCGTTTCCCCTGTCTCAGAAAGGGGGGTGGACGGTGCTATGCCATTGAGGGTGACAACCGCTATCATTCCATATTCGGCGGAAGCGTGGAGGAGGGATGTTACGCCGTACACCCGAGTGACACGGCCCCTGCCCTCATAGCCTTGAACGGCAGGCTGAAGACATCCAAGAGGATGCTTAATGCGGAAGATTTTTTTGAAGTCGGGGTTGAAAGGACAACAGTCCTGGACAGGGATGAAATAGTGACCGAGATCGAGATCCCAACACCCGAAGCCGATACGAAAAGCGCCTTTTTGAAATTCGCCATCAGAAAGTCGATCGATTTCCCTATCGTCAATTGTGCTGCAATGATCACAAGCAAGGGAGGCAAGGTCACGGATGCCCGTATCTGTTTGAACGCGGTCTACGTCGTCCCCTACAGGGCAAAAAAGGCCGAGGAAGCGATCCTAGGAAAGGAGATTAGCGAAAAGAATGCGGAAGCGGCTGGAGAAGCGGCGGTGTCGGATGCAAAGCCGCTCAAGGACAACCGATATATGGTCCAGATCGCCAGGACATTGGTAAAAAGAAGTATTCTGGCCTGCAAATAGCATACACTATGAAAGAACTCTTCATTTATTACCAGCAAAAAAAAATGGTTTTCCGTCTCCCATCCGGCTGGGAACTCCTAACCTTTACCGCCTTTGAGGATCATCCGGAATGCAGGGATGTGGAATCCCTGACAAAACGAGCCTTGATGTCCCCCATAGGCTCCGCCCCCCTCAAGAAACGCATCACCCCCTCTGATACCGTCGCTATCCTTATCGAGGATCTGACACGATCCTCCCCTAAAAAGCACGTGCTCAGGGCCCTTCTGGAAGAACTGGCGGAACTCGGGATCCCGAAAGATCACATCTCTATTGTCATTTCCCTTGGCACCCACAGGGCCTTGACGCGTGAAGAACTGCAAACCGGTTATGGTGAGGAGATCGTAAGAACCTATGAATTCATCAATCACGACTGTTCTTCCCCGGACCTTGTCCCGGTTGCGAAACTGAAGACCGGGGCGATTGTCAAGATAAACAGAAGGGTTCACGAGGCAACATTCAAAATCGGAATCGGTTCCATCTTCCCCCATCCCATGAACGGATTCGGGGGCGGGGGCAAGATCCTTTTTCCCGGCGTCGCGAACTTTGAGGCCATCCTTGAACATCATTTGAAATACAGTTTCCGGGATGAATCAGGTCTCGGGAAATTGGAGGGCAACCCTTTCTATGAAGAAGTATGCGAGGTGGCCCGAACAGCCGGGCTTAATTTTATCATCAACAGCGTCCTGGATCACCAAGACAGGCTCCATGATCTGGTGTGCGGAGATCCCATCGAGGCCCATATGGCCGGTATCGATCTGTGCAGAAAGATCATCTCTGTAAAATTTGAAAAAAAGTCCGACGTAACGGTTATCAGCGCCTTTCCTTACACGGAAGGGACCCAGATCATGAAGCCTTTTGCACCCGCCTCTGAGATCACCCGAGAGGGCGGCGTGGTTATTCTTGCTGCCGATTGCACGGTCCCGCTCTCCGACTCCTACATTGAATCCTGTGAGCGGTTTCGCCTGAAATACGCGGGTAACCTGCGAGAAAGCGTTCTGGGAGTATTTGACGATAATCAGCGTATCATGGAAGATGGCAGTCCTGAGTTGAATATGTCCATGGCCCAGGCTCTACTGGCCCAACATGATTTCAAGGTCATCCTTGTAGCCGATGATATTCCTCGAGAGACTGTTGAACGGTTGGGCTTTTTATCCGCGGAAGATCTAAACCAGGCCTTTGCCATGAGTGCGGCCTTCTGTCCTAATCCGGCTGTACATGTTGTTCCTTCTGGTGGCATTATCCTGCCTGTGGTTCAACATCCTTAATCCCTTTTACTATGGAAGGAATGGGAAAATGAGACGTTCATACGCTCTGACAACTCGGCTCAATCCCGAAGACAATGTCGTGGTCGTGGTCAATGCCCTGGAACCGCTTACAGAGATTCCTGAGGAACATATCATTACTCAGAATACCATTCCAGAGGGCCATAAGATTTCGACCGAGGCCATTAAAAAAGGAGAAGTTATTCGGAAATACGGGCAGATCATCGGGATGGCATCACAGGACATCAAGGCCGGTGAACATGTGCATACCCACAATATGGAGATGGTTCAATATGATCGCAATTACACCTTCGGAACGGAGGTGAAACCTACCCTCCCTGTCTCGAAAGAAGAGCAGGCCTTCTTCCAGGGCATTGTTCGATCCGATGGCCGGGTGGCCACCCGGAATTATATCGGTGTGATGGCCACGGCCGGCTGTTCATCCAGCGTTACCCGTTTCATTGCCGAGGCCTTCAGACAGGAGACCCTCGCCGAGTTTCCCAACGTGGACGGTGTTGTCCCAATCGTTCACGGCTCAGGCTGCGGCCTTGCCGATCATGGCGACGGCATCGAGTTTCTGCAACGGACTCTGGCTGGCTGGGCACGGCATCCCAATCTTGCGGGTCTGGTCCTTGTGGGCCATGGCTGCGAGATCAACCAGATTGATGACCTCATGGCAAAGATAGACCTTGACCCTGGACCCATGTTCCGGGCCATGGTCATACAGAGCTCAGGGGGCACACGAAAAACCATCCAACGGGGGATTGAAGCGATAAAAGAAATGCTTCCGGAGGCCGATCGTATAGAACGGCGGCCTGTCCCCGCCTCACACCTGGTAGTCGGACTGGAATGCGGCGGTTCCGATGCGCTCTCAGGAATTACGGCCAACCCGGCCCTCGGTGCGGCCAGCGACCTTGTAGTCCGCCATGGGGGCACTGCCATTTTGAGTGAAACCCCGGAAATCTATGGCGCGGAGCAACTCCTTGTTCAGCGCGTCGAGAAGGAAGAAGTGGGTCGAAAGCTGTTGGAGCGTGTCCGCTGGTGGGAAGAACATGCCAGGCGCAACGGTATTGAACTGGACAATAACCCCTCTCCCGGCAACAAGGCCGGCGGCTTGACCACCATACTGGAAAAATCCCTGGGCGCCATAGCCAAGTCAGGGTTAAGCAATCTCGTTGAAGTCTACCGGTTCGCTGAACCAGTCATCTCTAAAGGCCTGGTTTTTATGGATACACCCGGATACGATTTAGTCTCAGTAACAGGCATGGTGGCGGGCGGGGCCAATTTGATCTGTTTCACCACGGGAAGGGGCTCCGTCTTTGGCAGTAAACCGGTACCCACCATCAAGCTGGCAACCAATTCAAAAATGTACCACAGCATGGAGGAAGACATGGACATCAACTGCGGGCTGATCATCGACGGTGAGGCGGATGTTGATGAAATGGGCCTGGTCATTTTCCAAAGGATTCTGGATACCGCCTCGGGCCGGAAGACGAAGAGCGAGCTGCTGGGTTTTGGTGATAATGAATTCTTGCCCTGGAACGTGGGTGCGGTTCTATGAAATACTTCTAGGCCGTTGGAAAATCTTTAGATACAAGGCATCTAAAACCGGTTCCACCCCAAAGAGAGGTAGTCAAGCCAAGGGGCCAATTCTCCATGAATGCAGCGTATATAGAATGTATTGACAAAGTGTTTAAAAAAAAGGGGGCTTGAATATGAACCTCAAGGGCAAAGTAGCCCTTATAACGGGAGGCGGTACGGGCATAGGAGCTGAAATTGCCAAGCGATTTGTGAAGGAAGGTGCAAAAGTCTGCATTACCGGCCGCCGCCGGGAGATGCTGGACGAGGTGGCTGATTCGTTGCCCAGTGGGACCGTCCTGACCTATTCCGGTGATGTAACCAGATTCGAAGACGCAAAACGCATGGTAGAAGAAACGGTAAGGTTCGGCGGTACGTTGGATGTTCTGGTAAACAATGCCGGTATGGATCCTCCCGGGAGCATAACCGAAGTCGATGTCGAAGTATGGCATAAGGTGCTTGACACTAATCTCACCGGTCCTTTTCTAATGATGAAAGCAGGTATACCCTATATGATACAAGCAGGAGGCGGCTCCGTCATCAATATAGCTTCTCTAGCCGGAATACGTTGTATCCCCGCAATGCCAGCGTATTGTTCGTCTAAGGGTGGATTGATCATGCTGACACAACAGGCGGCATTAGACTACGGCTCTTCCAAAATACGCTGTAATGTGGTTTGCCCGGGCGCCATTGCAACGCCAATGTTACGGCATACAATGACTCCCCTGGCGAATGCCCTCAAGACGGACACGGACAGTGCTCTTCTTCATCTTACATCATTTACGCCGCTTCGACGTCCTGGGAGGCCTGATGAGATTGCCGGAATCTGTGTCTACCTGGCAAGTGATGATTCTACATTCATGACCGGAGCAGTACTTGTGCTTGATGGCGGTGCACATATCGTTGACCCCAACGGAGCTGCTGTTGCCAGCGCCGGTATGAATTGGGGGGGCGGGAAATAAAGACGCAATTCGAGAAGGAAATTGTTTTTCAAGCACCTGGGTTTATGGGAGGTTAAGCCCCGACCTCCACTCAAAGCGAACGTGCCACAAAAGACCCCCACATACAGCATGGACTCCTCCGTGTCCCAGCTCCCCAGGCCCGATAAGCGGCTATATGTTGACCTCGAGCCTGCTCGTGCGTGAGCCCACGCACACTGGGAACCAGAGACTTATCCATCTCTGGAGTTCCGCCCTGCATCAATCCGGTCCCCGCCCCCAATGAGGCTCTACCACATAATTTTATCTCTAGCACAAGGCAAGATGTCTATCCCCGGCTCCGGAAAAGGGGTTTACGACGATGATCAATCCTGCTCGTCCTCATCAGGCATCTCCTCGCGAATCATCTCATCCATGATGGCCGAGGCTAACCGCGCAAAAGAGGGATCGTTGATATGAGTATACACCTCTCTGACCTCGATTCGAGGGTCAAGATCTCTCTTCAATTCTTTGATGAATATCTCCATAATCCCAGGATCATACAAGGGCGCGCCTTCACAATCAGCCTCTGACCAGCCCCTGGTCGGGATAACTACCTTGTAATTCGAAGGTTTGCTATTCAGCTTCTCCGCCACCTGGCGAGCAACAGCGATTGATTCTCTTTCGTTAAGCCTGATGGCTGAGCGAAAATCATAGAAGAAGATCTTATGATCCTTATACTGATCAGGCACATTGTGGCGGGTGAACTCCAGCACGGCACAATCCAACCCCCCCGGCACGACCAGGCGTGGAATATCCAATCCCGGAGTCGGCATGAGTCTTTCAGGGCCAATCCCCCTGCAGTACCCGTTCATCAATTCATCCGCCAGCTCATGAGTTGCGAGATCTAAAATGCCATCAAAGAGCCCTTCCCTGGCCAGTTCTTCCATGGCCATGCCGCCGGTGCCGTTTGCATGGAATGCGATGACTTCGTATCCCATGCCCTCTAAGTTCCTCTTGATTTCCTCAGCTGCCTTGGTGATAAAACCGAACATGGTAAGGGCGATCCTCCTCTTTTCCTGCTCCGGACTCCACTCGCTTTCCGCCATCCCGCAGACAGCCCCTGCTGCCATATCAAGAATCTTCCCCAGAATGCTGTTGACCCCCAGGATGTCCACTACGCTATGAATCATGGTGATATCCTTAGTGCCGACCGTGTCTTTCATATCACGGGATGCCACGGTGGAAACCATTACCTTCGGTACACCCACAGGAAGGACCCGCATGATGCTGGTACCCAGGTATGTCCCTGTCCCCCCGCCGGCTGAGATCACCCCAGAGATGTGCCCGTCCGAATACATCTCACGAACCAATTTCCGGGCTCCTGAGATGACAGCCCGGATGGCCTCATCCCTTCCTTGTATGCCTTCTCCCCCGTTCTTGAACAATTCGTTGTAGAAATCCTTATCGGCAGGGAAAGGCGAAGGGTGCTTTGTGCCCACATGAATGGTGAGGGTCCTGAAACCCCTTCTCTCGATGCGTTCCTTGAGAAAGAGATGCTCGTCAGCCTTGGAGTCAAAGGTCCCCACAACGGCAATCGCTGCATTTCTGTTCATTGCTCCTCCTAAAGCCAGTCTCTCCGTCAGGTCTTCTTTCACATGACGAGGGACTGTTTCAGATCACTCACAGACTATTGCCCTTTCTACCAAAGAACTGCCAATGCTCAATTCGCATTTTTTACATTAATAACATTTCAGCATACATTTCAAATGAAAACAATACCATTAACGTTCACGATATAAATCTTGATGGGTTCGTAAAAAGTCCCATCTCCCCTCCCCCTCAATGTGACAAGATCTGAACTGAGGGAACACGTCCTCTATACATGGGCAGAGCTCTCCAAAGACATGGAGAAATGCCGTGCAATACGGTATTTAAATTTATTCTATGGTTTTAAAACTTGATTTTGCATGCGAAAAGATTTATGAGAACATAAGCATAGAAAGGAGGTGATATCGACAACCATACAGACAGCACGGTTTCAGATATAAAAACCCAAAAAAATGGAGGTAACCTGCCATGAAAAACAGAACTTTGATGATCTTCCTCATCGTCATACTGGGTGTTGCCTTTGCCACACCTGCATTATCTGCAAAGCCGATAAAGCTAAAATTTGCCAACTACTTCCCCCCTCCAGCGAGACATTCCACAATCTGTGAAGAATTCATCGCTGAACTGAGCAAACGCACTGACGGTAGAGTGGAAATCCAATACTTTACCGGCGGTTCATTGCTGAAAGCCCCTGCCATCTATAACGGGGTAGTGAAGGGGATTGCCGACATAGGTCTCGCTCACATAGAGTACACTCCAGGTCGCTTTCCTGTTTCAGGCGCCTGCGAACTGCCTCTCGGCTATCCCAGTGCATGGGTATCCAATCAAGTTGCCAATGATTTCTACAATACCTTTAAGCCGAAGGAGTGGGATGATGTGCGGGTGCTCTGGATGCATTCCAGCAATCCTAACGTAATGATCACTGCTAAAAAGCCTGTGACCAAGCTGGAAGATCTCAAGGGGATGACAATACGGGCGCCCGGGATTGTGGGTTACACCGTTTCCGCACTAGGGGCGACACCAGCGCCCACACCGGTTATGGAAGTCTATGATGCGATGTCAAAAGGTGTGATCGACGGCGTTAATATACCCTTCGAGACCCTGAAGACGTTCCGGTTCGGAGAGGTTGCAAAGTATGTCACATCGAGCTGGCAGGTGGGCAACGTCTACACCTTTTTTGTGGCGATGAACAAGAACAGTTATGCAAAGCTGCCTCCGGATATTAAGGAAATTTTCGACATACTGTGCGGAGAATTTAAGGAGCGGTTTGCCTTGGCGTGGAATCTGATAGATTTCGAAGGAATGGAATTTGCTTTAGACAAGGGCGTGGAAATCCTCGATCTATCGGATGATGAGGTAGTGCGGTGGCAGAAGGCTACTGAATCCGTAATTGAAGATTACGTGAAGGAGATGGTCGGGAAAGGATTCTCAGAGGCAGAGGCGAGAGGATGGATCAAATTCTTGCGGGAGCGGATTGACTACTGGACGGCGAAACAGCTGATGCTGCGCATCAAGTCGCCAACCGGTCCTGCTGCTATGAGGCCTTGAACACTGAAGGAACTGGCTTCATCCATAGTCACGTCTTGGGGGCTTCACGAGAGTCCCCCAAGACGGGTCCGAGCGTGCAGAAGCGGACTGACCGGAAGGTTCATCAATAATGTTGGACAGATTTGAGAAGGGTATCCGTCTGATAAGTAGCTGGTTTGAGTGGGTGGGAATTGCCGCGCTCCTGACGATAATGTCTATCACGTGCATTGATGTCATCGGAGCCAAGCTCTTCATCAGGCCTGTATTCGGCGCCATCGATATAGTCATGCTTTCCCAGGCAGTGGCAATATCGTTTGGCGCCGCCATGTCGCTTATACTTGGGAGGCATGTTCAAGTCGAGTTCTTTGTTATGAGGCTGCCAAGGCGTGCTCAGGCAGTTATCGATAGCTTCATTCATTTTCTTGGCTTGTTCTTTTTCGGCCTTGTAGTGTGGCGCCTTTGCGTACACGGTTATTCCTTTCAAGCAGGGGGAGAGGCAAGCGCAACTGCCTATATACCCTTCTATCCTTTTGCTTATGGTATTGCCCTTGCCACTATTCCGCTCTGCATTGTACTTTTATTGCGGCTCATTGAATCACTTGCCAGGATGGTACAACGATGACTCCAGTTACTGCAGGCATTGTCGGTATTGCCCTTCTCATCATACTTTTTCTGCTCAGAATGCCCGTTGCCTTTGCTATGGGTTTTGTCGGGCTTGTTGGTTTTGCCTATTTAGCCGGCCCGGAACCAGCCCTCAGCATCCTCTCCCAAGATATCTTTGAACAATTTTCGTCATATCCCCTCACGGTTATCCCCATGTTTATCCTCATGGGTACTTTTGCCTTTGCCTCGGGAATCAGCCAAAGGCTCTACGAGACGACCTATACCTGGGTAGGGCAGTTCCGTGGAGGCCTGACCATGGCTACTGTGTTCGCCTGTGCCGGTTTTGGCGCTATTTGCGGGTCCAGCACGGCAACGGCAGCTACCATGGGCAAGATAGCGCTTCCGGAGATGAAGAAGTATAACTACGACGATGCACTCGCTACCGGCACCGTTGCCGCGTCCGGCACCCTCGGCATTCTTATCCCGCCAAGCACCATCCTCATTGTGTATGGGATTTTGACCGAGGAATCCATTGGTAAGCTCTTCATAGCCGGCGTTTTGCCGGGGCTGCTCCTGAGTCTCTTTTTTGCTGCAACAGTGCTGCTGCTTTGCATGCGCAATCCTAGCATCGGGCCCCCTGGAGTCCCGACCAGCTGGAGAGTGAAACTGCGAGCAACCACCGGAATTATCGAGACATTTATCCTTTTCCTTCTGGCAATCGGGGGGTTGTTTCTGGGCTGGTTCAGCCCCACTCAGGCCGGGGCAATTGGAGCCGGCGGCACCCTCCTCATCGGCCTGGCCCGGCGACAGCTTAGCTGGCAGTCATTTTTCGAGGCCTGTAAAGACGGCTTGAGAACATCCTGTATGGTTATCTTCATTATCACGGGGGCGGTCATCTTTGGTCATTTCATGGCCGTATCCACGATACCCTTCGTGCTGGCTGCGTGGCTCGGTGGGCTTCCCATATCCCCGATCGCAGTCATGGTGATCATCATCTTCATCTATTTCATAGGCGGCTTTTTTATGGATTCCATGGCCCTCGTCGTGGTCACTATCCCCATCTTCTTTCCCATAGTTCTGGAGCTTGGCTTTGACCCGATCTGGTTCGGTGTCATCATTGTGCTCGGGGCCGAGATGGGGGTGATCACGCCACCGGTAGGGGTCAATGTGTTTGTCATCAAAGGGATCGCCCCGGATATACCGCTTGAGACCATCTTCAAGGGGGTCTTGCCCTTTTTGGTTGCGCTGACTATTGTTACGATCATACTGGTAATTTTCCCGCAGATCGCCACCTTTTTGCCCTCTTTCATCAGCTATTAGTGGAAAGGATAATCTGAGCGGGAAGAAACAGCGGCAACGACATGAACGCTGGGTCCTTAGATCAGCGTTTATCTATCCGAAAATCTGAGGCTTATACATGGCCACAACCATTGCCTTGACCGTTAACCCACGGGCTTCCATCGTTGTTCTACGGCCTAAAAATGGACTATCCACACTGTATACAAAGGGGGAGCCATTCTGGGACCCGATGGGCGATACAGCACCCCTTACACCCCTTAAAAAATACCTCAATCCCCGTATCCCCGTTATAGGGTCAGATGCTTATATCAGTGACTCTGAGTTTGCTTAAAGGTCTCATGGGGCTTATCCTCTCTGCTCCATGAACCACCGCGAAAGGATCATCTTGGAGAAGCAGAAAGACGCAATGGCAGCAGCCTATGACGAGGAAGCAGAGGCAACGGGCTGGTTCGGTCCTGAAGTAGCCTTCGGCCTAGCCTACAGGTATGTTCAGCCCGGTCAATCGATACTCGATATCGGGATCGGCACTGGCTTGGGTTCTGTGCTGTTCCGCAAAGCAGGGCTGGAAGTCCATGGTATGGATATTTCCCCGCAGATGCTTGACGCGTGTCGCAGCAAGGGATTTACGGCCCTGCACCTGCATGACCTGAGCAGAGCCCCCTACCCTTACGATGCAGAGAGTATGGACCACGCCGTCTGTGCCGGCGTTCTGAATTTCTTCAGCGATTTGTCCCCGGTGTTTGCAGAAACCGCCCGCATCCTCCGCAAGGGTGGCCTGTTTGCCTTCGTTGTTGGCGAAAGAGCTGAACACGAATCCCATGAACTCAAAGTAGGCCCTGAGCATACGAACTCGGAAAGAACCGTGACGATGTATCTGCATAGCCCCAAGCAGATTGATAGCTGGATGGAAAGGCATGGGTTCAGGCTTGTGAGAAGCCTCGCCTTCACGGTATTCATGGATCGAGAGCGAACCAGGAGCATGCAAGCCAGGGCTTACCTGGCGAGAAAGGCGACGAGCATCGAACCAAGCCTGGGAGGCGACGCTTAACAGCGCTCCTCAAGCCAATCTTTGTTTGCTATCCGAAGTTGCATAATGGAATGTGATTACCGGGGATCAGGGGGCATCCGCGCTGGGCGCTGTGAAGTGGGTATGAATGCATCCGGATAATGTACCGAAAAGGGTCTCAATGGTGAAAAACCGACCTCTATGGGAAGCCTCCCCGTTTAAGGGCTAAGCCTCAAACCGACAAGTCACGAATAGATTAAGACATGACACACATTGCTTTAATCATGTGGCTTAAGGCGCACGGCCTTATGCCTTGAGCCTTTGGCCCGCTCGAATATTATCCTAAATCAATAATAAAACACGACACAAATAGTACGATCTTGAGCTACTATAAAGACGTCTAATACTATAGGGCGTGGATGACTATGTTGATAAAATAGTACAGGATTTCGAAAAAAGAACCGGGCAATAAGGAAAGAAAAGAGGGGGCAGAGAGGATGCCCAGGCAAGCGAGGTTATATCCACCCGTTACGCTTCAGCATGCGATCATCAGGGGATTGAGAACACAAGAATCCTTGATGGCGGTTGAGGCCGTGAGGACCTCCTCAAGAGAATCGTCCGCCTGTGGTATGCGTTTCATCTGGAGAATTGTACATGGAACTGAAAGAGCTGCTTGTTGTTATACCCCATAGTAGCATTGTGATCCCTGGCGAGATCCCTCTTGAAAGTCTTTCAGAGCGGTTCCCCGCACTGGTCCAGAATGTCGACTGGTACACGAATTGGCTTTACGATTTCCGCGATTTGCTGAACAATCGACATGTCGTCTTCCCTTACTGCAGCCTCATCGTTGAAGCAAACCGACATCCCGATATCCTGGAGGATAGTGTGCCTGTGAAGGATGTCCGCGGAGAATCAGTATACAAGGCGCAAAGGGAACCAGACCACGAGCTGAGAAAAGTGCTTGCCAAGAAATACTTGACGGCCTTCCATAAGGCCATAGAAGATTGTATCGAATCCGGGGCGGAGTTTCTCCTAGACGGACATTCCACGGTGACGGCCCGAGGGGTCACAGACAACCAGATTGATCTGATGAATTTCCAGCACTCTTGCCTGGATGAAAAGCCCCGGTACTTTTCCCCTGATGTTTATGCCGAGGCGTATGCGGCGGAACTCCGAAGGAGGCTTCCGGAGGTCAAGGTGACCGTGAACAGTTCGGAATACTACGCCGTATACGGTCACGTGTGTGCCGAACATTCCGTAAAGGCAATGGGTCGGGTCGGAAAGCGAGTACCGGCTATCATTCAGGAGACCAATGAGCGTCTTTACAAAAACCCGGATCGAACGCCAAACGTGGAGGCTATCAACCGGTTGCGCCGCGTTTTTGCAGAGTCCATCCATGCTGCCTATTGCAAGGTCCGCGGAATGAGATAGGATAGCGACTATGATCAACCTCCATAGTGGCAGACAGACCTTCGCATTTGACTGCGGCGCCAAGGCCCTACAAACAGTCATGGCCTACTACGGCATCGATATCCGCGAAGATGAACTGATCAAGGAACTGGGAGCCGGCAAGGACGGCACCCGCGTGGATAAGATGATATCGGTTGCCGAGGCAAGGGGATTCCACGTGGAAGCAAGGCAGGGTTGGACCCTCAGGGAAGTAAAACGATATATTGATGAAGGCAATCCGGTGATCGTTCTGCTCCAGGCATGGGCAGATAGATACATGACCCTCAAAGAATGGCGTAACGACTACGACGACGGGCATTACGCAGTCGTGATCGATCATGCAAGGGGGGTTTTGCTCTTTGAAGATCCGGCATCATTCCGCAGGACCTGGCTCAGGGAATATGAGTTTCTGGCCCGCTGGCATGATCTGGATGCAAGCATAAACCGGCACTACGAGCAATTCGGTATGGTTCTGCTCGGCAGGGAACCTATGATCCACGCCCCAGAGCACATGGATTGAACGACACCGATGAGCAACGAGAAAATCGGCAGGCATTGCACCATGTTCCATTGCCGAAGGTCGCAGCCCAACCGGCTAAACAGATGCTCTCACTCTCCCTCCTCACACAACATCCGATGAATCGGGATCTGCGCATCGCTCGTCAACAAGAAAGAAGATACAAAGATGGATCTTCAAGCGTACGGTTAGGATAAAGAAACGGAAACAAAGGGGAAGAGGTTTAATATCCCCAGTCCCTCAATATCCCCGCCATCCTTTCCCGGTGGGTGCCGGGCCAGTAGAAGCGCCTGCATGAGGGACAGAACAGGATCCTGTCCCTCTGCGTGGTAAACACGTAATCGGGCACCTGCTCCCTGGCAACCTCCTCCTTGGCCTTCTCCAAGGGCGAATTACACCGTATGCATCTGCGAAAATAGGCTTCGCGATTACGGGTGAGCCTTACGGTTCTATCAAGCACCGCCAGCTGATCCTTCACCAGGTCACGGTCCACGAGGATTGCGTGCTCGTATCGTGCCGCCCTCTCACGGCTCCTCGTGAGCAGCACCCTTCCCTCCTCGACCAGCTCCCGTATTCTCTGATCGGTGTAATGCGGCTGGTACGCCGTATCGTAACCCATGATCCTCAAATACTTGGCCAGTGCGCCGAGCATGCTGTCAACCACAAAGGCCATTTCTCTGTTCCCCCTGCTAACCGGGCAATGGCTTACTGCTCCTGATAGTTTTTTCGGATGATCTTGACGTCAGGCGGCGGATTCAAACGGAAGAGCTCCTCAGGGATTGGTCTATTGAACTCAAGCGAGGTATATCGAATCTCCAGTTGCCGCTCGCCGCCGTCGGAAATGGAGACCTTCGAGGGATAGGGGCCCATACTCCCCTCTTTGAACTGAGACAGCGCTACCGTCAATCCCTGTCTGGCAAGATGGATGGAGGTGGGGATAAAGCCGTCTTGGGCAAAGGTGAGCCTCTCTACCGTTTCACCCCGCCTATCAAAAAGCGCGATCTCGTTCCGCCCAAGGCTTTCAACCCTGCAATGGGGCAGGATCGGTATCCTTCCGGAGAGGATCACCCACGCTATTTCCAGATCAAATTCGAAGGGGAAATATGGCCCCCCTTGTAACCCACTCGACGGACCGCTATAAAAGGTATGCTCCACGAAGGAAAGCACCGAGGTATTCTGCTTATCGGCTACGAGGTAGATGAGCGGCTTCCCCCAGGTGTGGGTGAGCTCAAGCCTTAGCCTGGATGGCCTCTGACCGACTGCGAGGAGATTCATGCCCGTTTCCCCCTCCCCTTCCCTGAAGAACAGCTTCCCCACCCCTACAAAGCTGAACACCTCATCGGCCTGCGCTCTTAACTGGGTGATGAGACGATGGGCCTGATCCTGGGAGATGGGCTTTGCCGGGGGGAGAGGCCGGAACTGCGCACATCCCGCGAGCGTACCCAAGACAAGGAAAAGGATGATATGAGAATGGCAAAATCTAGGCCCTATTCGTCCCCATACGCCCCTTCGCAGGTGCGGTGTATGTGATGTGGTCGGCGTTTTGTGAGGGTTCGGGTTCCACGGCATAGGCTGTTCCCCTATTCCTTTGGGCCATACCCTCTGCGCCCGCGCATACCGAAAAAAGGTGATCCTCAGAGACCACAATGTTTCAAGCCCTCTCACCGACTCTCGCCCTTGAGATGCTCAATGACGCCCTTGATCTTTTGCTTCAGCTTTTCTTGATCCGCATTCTCCAAGACGAGTGCCCGGTTATAGGTCTCCAGGGCGCGCTCGTATTGCTTCACCTTGGTGTAAACATCGCCCAGATGCTCGTTGATGACCGGATCCTCAGGGGTCAGCTTCACAGCCCTCTTCAACTCGATGAGGGCCCTATCGTAGAGCCCCTTCTGAAAATAGACCCACCCCAGGCTATCGATAATGTAGCCGCTATCGGGCTTGTACTTCAAGGCCTTCTCGATAAACTCCTGGGCCCTATCAAGGTGAATGCCCTTATCGGCATAGGTATACCCGATATAGTTGAGGGCGTCTGCATGTGTGGGATCAATGGTGAGTATTATCTCCATGTGCTCGAGGCACTCCTTATTTCTCTTCAATCTATCCAATACAATCCCCATCCTATAGAGAAGACCCGTATCCCTCGCATCGTGGGTTAAGCCCTCCTTCAAAACGCTCATGGCGGCTTGGTATTGCTCCCTTCCCTCATAGAGGGTTGACAGCATTAAGTAGAGTCGAGGATGCCCCTGCTTGAGGTTAACAGCTTCCCTGAGAAGCTCTATTGCCTCATCGGTCTTCCCCTGCCTCTGAAGGATGTAAGCCATCCGAATCCTGGCATGGACAAAGTATTTGCTTTCGGGACCGAGGAGGCTCAGATTTTCATAGGCCGCATCGAAATCCTCATGCTCATCAAGGGCTGCTCCCAGATAGTACCTGGCTTCCTGATCCTCCGGAAATGCGGCGACTATCGAGGTAAGCTCTGAGATGGATTCATCCAGTTTTCCATACTTGAGATAAATGAAGCCCAAGGTCTTTCTCTCCCGGTCCCCTGGGCTGAGGTTCTTCTCCATCTCCGCTATTGCTTCCTCTGCCGCTTTGTCCTGGCCGGTCTCGTATAAGAGGGATATCAGCCGTTCGCTTGCAGTCGTGTTGCCAGGAGATATCATCAATATCCTCTCATAGCACTCGATGGCCCGATCAAGCTTATCCATCTTGCCGTAGAGAACTGCCGCATCGAAGAGGGCCGGGAGGAACTCCGGATTTATCTCAAGTACTCTGAGAAATGCCTTCTCCGCCGAACCATAGTCGTCGCGCTCAAGGTTGACCCTTCCCACGTAGTAATGCGCTATGAGGAGCTCTGGATCATCCTCTATGAGTATTGCGAGGTGCCCTAATGCTGAATCGAAGTCCTTCAACCTGATAAAGAGCGTGGAAAGCTGGAGCCTCGCCTCCTTGTTTTCCGGATCGCCCATGAGTATCTCCCGGTACTGGGATATCGCCAACTCGAACCTCTGAAGCTGGGAATAAATTCCTGCTAAACACTTCTTCGCATCTATATCCCCGGGGTGATCCTTTACCGCCTTTTGGGCAAAACGTAGTGCCTCTTCCCCTTTGCCTTGTTCGAGCAGCACGTGAGACACCTTCTTGAGTAAATAGGGGGAATGCTCGTCGTTTTTGAGGGCCTCCTTGAGATGGATCTCCCCTTGCTGGTAATCGCCATTCAGGATCGCGATGCAGGCAAGGGCATAGCTTTGATAGGCATCCCGGAGGGCATCATCTTCTTGGCGCGCGATCCCTCCCGATAGGTTCATATCCTCGCTTTGGAAATAATCGCCTTCCACCGCCACACAGGAAAGCACCGGTGTAACGAAAAAAAGCAACGACCAAAAGGATATCGCCTTCAGTTTCTTAGTCATCATGTATGAGATCCGAGAAATTTTCCTCAAAATCGGGAATCTCCTCCATTAACCATTCCTTGGCCTTCTTCAGGATCTTCTCCTGGATCTGCCGAATCCTCTCCCTCGATATGCGGTATTTATCCCCAAGCTCCTGAAGGGTTAAGGGGCGATCCGCTAATATCCTGTTATCGAAGATATCCCTCTGTTTTCCCGCCAGGGTCTCCCTGAATGCCTCCAATTTCTCCTTCAGCAACTCCTGCCGTTCCCTCACCGATATCTGTTTGTCCACGTCCATCTCAGGAGAAGGAAGAAATGATCCATAGTCTTGCTTAGAGTCCTCCTTCACCGGAGCATCAAGCGATACTTCCCAGCCGCCGAGCCGTTGTCCCATTTCTATAATATCATCCTGTTTTACATCAAGGCGTTCGGCAAGGAGCTTGGGCTCGGGATTATAGCCCAACGATAAGAGCCGTTCCTTCTCCTTCGCGAGATTAAAGAAAAGCTTTCTCTGGGCCTGGGTGGTACCTATCTTGACCAGCTTCCAATTCTCCATGATAAACTTCAGGATATAGGCCTTTATCCAGAATGAAGCATAATAGGAAAACTTGATGCCCTTATGCGGATCGAACTTCTTAACTGCCTGTATCAATCCCACGTTTCCCTCCTGGATAAGATCCAGGAGGTTTCTCATCCAGAACCTGTGAAAATCCATGGCGATCTTCACCACCAACCTGAGATTTGCAAGGATGAGCATCTTCGCCGCTTCCTGATCATTCTGCTCCCTGTACCTGATTCCAAGCTCTATCTCCTCCTCCTTAGTAATGAGACTGTATCTCCTTATCTCCCCCAAATAGGCCTGGAGCGGATCATAGGGGACCAGGGAATTCTCTTTATTTCCCGGAACAAACCCCGTTTCGTGCTGAGCCTCGCCCGTGTGATCGCCGCCTTCCCGCAGGGCGCTATTCTTTTTTTCCATCGTATCGTTCATTCGTTCCTTGGGCACGCTCCATACCAGAAAGGGGAGGAATCCAGGCTCTCGTGGTGGGCAATGGGATGACCAATTATGAGTCTTGAATATGAACTCTGAGGTATTTCTTTTTCCCCGCTCTCAGCAATATGGTGTTGTTCTTGATATAATCAGGTCCGATCTTCGTTTCAAAGGATGGAATCCTCTCCCCATTGACATAGGCGCCCCCCTGGGATATTAACCTCCTTGCTTGGCTTCTCGTTGTACAGAGGGAGGTATTCTGAAAGAGAATATAGGCCTCAATGCCGTTGCCGAGCTCCCCAAGGGTCATGGAATAGGTGGGAACTGCCTCGAGATCATCACCGTTCTTCCCTCCGAACAACTGCCTGGCGTCGCTCCTGGCCCTATCGGCTTCTTTACGACCGTGGCATATCTTCGTGGTCTCATAGGCCAACACCTCTTTTGCCCTCCGTATGTCTTGATCCCCTGATCTGCACAGATCCTCTACCTCGCGCATGGGCAGAAAGGTAAAGCAGCAGAGGAACTTTCTCATATCCCGGTCATCTGTATTGATCCAGTACTGATAGTACTCATAGGGCGAGGTCAGCTCCGGATCGAGCCAAATGGCGCCTCTGTGCGTTTTTCCCATTTTCTGCCCATCTGCCGTCGTGATCAAGGGGAAGGTCAAGCCATGGATAGCCTTTCCCTCGAGCCTTCGCGTCAAATCGACACCGGCCAGGATATTCCCCCACTGGTCATTACCCCCCATTTGCAGGATACAGTCGTAGTGTTTAAACAGATGCCAGAAATCATAGGCCTGGAGGAGCATGTAGTTAAACTCCAAAAAGCTAAGCCCCGATTCCAGCCTCTGGCGATAGCTCTCCGCAGCCAACATCCGGTTGACGCTGAAATGCCTGCCGATATCCCTCAAGAACTCTATGTAGTTTAAGCGGGTCAGCCAATCCGCATTATTGACCATAAGGGCCTTTCCATCGGTAAAATCAATAAATCTTGAAAGCTGTTTCTTGATGCCCTCGGCGTTGGCGTCTATCTCCGCCCTCTTCATCACGGGTCTCGCCTCATCCTTACCGCTTGGATCTCCCACAAGGGCTGTTCCACCCCCCACCACCGCAATCGGCCTATGACCCTCCCGCTGCATGTGCGCAAGGGACATGATGGGAAGCAGGCTTCCTACATGCAGGCTCTTCGCGGTGGGATCGAAGCCTATATAGCAACTCACAGGCCTCTCCAGCAGTTCCCTGAGCACAGGCTCATCGGTGACCTGCTCGATAAATCCCCTCTCATTCAAAATATCGTACACATTTCCCAACTACACACCTCCAAGATCTCTTGTCAATACACCTGCGTCTCGCTCAGTCCTCAGTCTTCGGCAGCTTTACTCTCACTACCTTTCCCTCGGCACCGAGTGTGCCGATTTCCGTACCGTTCAGCACAAAATCGATTCCCCCTGCATTGCCCACAAGAATGTCAAAGCCCTTGTGTGCCTTCCAGGTAAAGGCTTCTCCCGGCTGAAACAGGTATTCCTTCACCGGCTGATCATCCACAGAAATGGCGATCCAGGTTTGGCTCCTCACATGTGCGGTGAGATCGAATTGAGGGGTCAGGGGTTCCTCTTGGCCTTTTTCAGCAACGGGTACAACTTCGGTGAGATCCTTCTCCTCAACGGATTCCGGTCTTGCAAGGTCCTCTGGTTTATCTGCTTGGGCCTGATTCTCCTTCTCCTCCCGGACCGATACCTCTCCCCCGTTTTCTTCCACGGGTTCTTGCACCTCCAGGTACTGAGAGGGTTTGTCCTCGACCGAGATATCATCGCGCCTAAGAAAGATGATGGTCGCGATAAGGGCGAGCGCCACAAGGGGAAGAATAACCTTCAAGATCCACCCTTTTCCTCTCGGCCTCACCTGCTTCATGAGATCTGCCTTAGCCCCCTTGATGGATGAAACCCTCTCGTAGGGCTCGAGCACTGTCTGCCTATCCAGCCCTAAAAACTCCGCGTAGGTCTTGAGAAAGCCTTTCACGAAGACCTGCGAGGGGAGCTCATCCCACCGGTCATTTTCCAGTGCCTCAAGGGTATGACGCGGTATCCTTGTCGCCCGAAATACCTCATCGAGCTCTATTTGATGCTCCTCACGGCTCCTCTTCAGCAGCCCCCCCAGGCTCACCTCTTCCCCAGGTTCCTTCCCGTCGTTGTTGTTCCATGGTTCCACTTAAAACACCACCTTGATAAAAGATTCCTCCCTTAGTTTGCTCAGCCAGTCAGCGTATTTTTCCTCAACCTTACCCCTGAATAGCTTCGAATAGATGGCATCGCGTACCTCTTCAAAGGGCTTAATCCCTCCCCCTATCTCATCTACGAGTTGCACTATCTGGATCCCGTAAAGGCACTCATGCAGCTCAGTATATTCACCCGGGGAGAGCTTCGCTATCCTTTTCTTGAGCGAGGGATCGAGTTGATCGAACAGTATCCAACCGAGACACCCCCCTTCTGGTCCAGCAGGTCCCTGGGAATAGGCCTTTGCCATATCGGAGAAATCGCTGCCACCCTCTAATTTCCTCAGTATTTCCTCTCCTAAATCCCTCGTCTTTGCGAGCTCGGCCTTATCAGCCGGATCTGCAGTTCTAAGCAGGATCCTGGCCAGCTTCACCTTATGGGTCTCAGAAAATTGTTCACTATTGTTCTGGTAGTAGTTCCTCGAATCCGCTTCCGTGATCATTGTCTTGGATTTAACCTCATAGTCTACCAAACGGGCACGTTCAATCTCCTCCTTCACGCGCTGCCTGTACTCCTTCAGCGTGATGCCCTCTAATCTCAGGCTAGAGAGCAGCTCCTCCTGGGTTACTCTGTTCTCTCGCTTGACCCTCTCAATCGCCTCATCGATATCCCGTTCCGTGACCTTTATCCCCAGTTTCCGTATCTGCTGTTCGGTGACCTTTTCGTTGATGAGGTTATTCAACACAGCCCTGCGTACCTGGTAGAAACGCCCCTCATCTTGTAGCCTCAGATTCGAAGCGCTCAGGCCGGTCACCTGTTCGATTGAGCGATTGAGCTCATAAAGGGTAATGATGTCGCTGTTCACCGTAGCAACAACCCTATTGGTTATCTCCGCGCGAAGATCGGATGGGACCGCCATGCAGACTGCACTCAGCACCACGAGGAAAAAGACTACCTGATGATGGTTGCCGATGAGCCTCCGCGATCCCTTCGACCATCTAAGACGCATCTCACGATCATACCTGAACAACCCGGACCTCCTGCATAGGGAGGTCTCCTTTTGCCGTGATCGCGTGGAACTACTGATCCTCATTCATCGTCCTTATCGTATCCAATAAGGTGTAGTTCACGGTAACTGGATAGTGCTGCCTCAACTCTTCAAGCCATCGGGCATAGAGGCTTTCTCTCTCCTTGCTGAGGAGTGTCTCCTCTATCTCACCCATTACCTCCATAAGGTCTTTCCTTCCCGCGAGCTCTCTTTGAACTACCTTTATCACATGGAAGCCATAAGGCGTTTGAATAATGGGGCTTACCTCACCGACCGGCATGGAAAATGCTGCCTCAGAAAGGGCTGGGGGAAGCATATCCTTGCTGAGCCAACTCATGCTGAGGTCCACCTGAATACCATTCCCGAGGGTCTTGCCCTGCACCATGCTCTCCATCTCTTCACCGCCCTCGAGTCTGGAGAGCAAGGCCTCCACATCGCTTTTCGTGGCAGCAATGACATGTACGAATTTTACCCGCGGGGGATGCGAGAATTCCTCATGCCTCTGTTCATAGTATGATCGAATGGCATCATAGGAAACGGGGCCGATGGACTTCATTCGCTGCCTGACGATCTTTTGAATCAGGAGCTGTTCACGTAATCTCTCCTTCCACTCACTATAGTCTATACATCTCGCTAGAAGGGTCTCTTTGAAGCTTTCCCCCGGATAATCACTCATTATATCCTGGACGTCCCTCTCCAACTCAATCTCATCCAACCCAATCCCCCTGTCCTTTCCATATGCCAGGATAAGGGAATGATCCACGATCTTATTCACAAGGACATTCATGGATGACCATACCACGTTCGCTGGGATGCCATTTTCTAAGGAGGTGAAGTTCACGATCCTAAGAATATCCTCCCCTGTAATCGATAGATCACCTACCCGTATTACCACGCCTTGATTCGATCCCGTATTGGTAGAGCATGCAGAGCAGGTACAAATCAAGAGCGCGCTTACCAATGAAACGATACCCTTCCTCATGCCGCTTGGATAGCCCCTACAAATGACAATCTACTCTAACTATCTTAAATTACAGCTTTATCAGTTTCTTTGCAAGGACAATTTCACCCTGCTGCCGATCTACGGGTATAGGGGCCTTCCAGATAGCTCGAAAACCCGTTCACTATCTCCTCGGCCTCCTTGAGAATCGCCATGGAGCCCCTTTGGCTGCTCACAACCCTGAGCTTCTGATCCGACAGGAAACGAAAATGTTCAGGCTTGCTCATCGCGTTCTCAACGAGGCGAGAAGGAGAAAGAGGGGTATCCTTTGAGAAGGAAAACACCATGGAGGAATCCGTGATATCGAGCCTTATCGATCCAATCCTCTTGAGGCCTATCTTGATCCTGATCACAGCGAGAAGATTGGTCACCTCTTTCGGTGGAGGGCCAAACCTATCCTCGATCTCCCTTGCTATCTCCTCTAATTCGGCCTTGTCCCTAATACTAGACAAACGCTTATATATGTCAAGCCTGACATCGCTCTCCTCGATATATCCTCCGGGGATGAATATCGGCAGATCAGTAGTAATCTCAGGGGATATCTCCTCCTGCCATACCTCTCCCTTGAGCTCCGCCATGGCCTGTTCTATCAATCTCACGTAAAGCTCATAGCCGATGGCCTTGATATGCCCCGATTGAGAAAAACCGAGCATGTTTCCCCCTCCCCGTATCATCAGGTCGTGCATGGCAATGGTAACCCCTGAGCCTAGCTCTGAAAAATCCATCAATATCTTGATCCTCTTCTGCGCATCACCCGTGAGTTCTGCGTGATTCGATATCAGAAGATACGCATAGGCCTTCACATTTGCCCTTCCTACCCTTCCCCTGAGCTGATAAATCTCGGAAAGACCAAAACGATCAACATTGTTGATGATGATGGTATTGGCAGAAGGGATATCCAGCCCCGAATCGATGATCGTGGTGCACACCAGCACGTCGGTCTCCTTGGCCAAGAATCTCATCATCGCCCTCTCGAGATCCCTCTCCCTCATCTGCCCATGGGCAATGTCAAACCGGGCATGGGGCAGCAGGCTTCGCAGCCGGTGCGCCATCCGGTCAATCGTCTGAACCCGGTTATGAACCATAAAGACCTGCCCTCCCCTGTTCAGCTCCCTCTCTATGGCATGCCGTATGATGTCCTCATCGTATCTGGCCACATACGTCTGAATGGAGAGCCTGTCAGCAGGCGGAGTCTGAATAATGCTGAGATCCCTGACCCCCATCAGGCTCAGATGCAGTGTCCGCGGGATAGGCGTTGCGGTCATGGCGAGCACATCAACGGATTGACGAAGCTTCTTCAATTTCTCTTTGGCCCTTACACCGAACCGTTGTTCCTCGTCAACTATGAGGAGGCCTAATTCCTTGAACGCTATGTCATCTGAGAGGATTCTATGGGTTCCAATGATGATATCGATTGTTCCCGTCCGTACCTCACGGACAATCCTTGTCTGGTCCGTGCGGGAAACAAAGCGGCTGAGCGCCGCTATCCTCACCGGGTGGGAGCTGAATCGCTTTGAGAATGTCTGGTAGTGCTGCTCAGCCAAAATGGTTGTCGGTACGAGAACACCTACCTGCTTGCCATCGGCAACTGCCTTGAACGCAGCCCTCATAGCCACCTCTGTCTTTCCGAATCCCACGTCACCACAGATGAGCCGATCCATCGGCCGCTCGGATTCCATGTCGGTGAGTACCTCATCGATGACTGTGTTCTGGTCAGGGGTCTCCTCGTACTCAAAGCCCGCCTCGAACTCCCTGTAGCAACTATCCGGCTTAGAAAAGGCAAACCCCTTGAGGAATCTTCTCATAGCGTAGAGCTTCACGAGGTCCTTGACTATCCTCTCTATTGCCCTCTTGGCCTTCTTCTTTGCCAGTGCCCATGATCTCCCGCCCAGGGTGTCTATCTGAGGATTCTCGTCGTCCACGCCCACGTATTTCTGGAGGATATGTATCCTGTCCGCCGGCAGGTAGAGTCGATCATTATGCGCATAGGCAATAATGACAAAATCCCTTGTTCGGCCTTCAATCTCCCTCTTGGATAAGCCCTCAAAACGACCGATACCGTGTTCCCTATGAACTACCAAATCGCCTGCCTTCAATTGGCTGAATCCCGTCCAGGGAATCGCCCGCTTCCTATCGCCTTTAGGTCTCCTTTGCCCTCCAATCTTCTCGCCGAATATCTCATCCTCGGTGATCACCACAAGCCCCGTTTCCAGAAGCCTGAATCCCTGAGAGAGGTGCCCCAAACAGATGAAAAGGCCTTTTTTCTTCTTCGCTCCGCTCCATTCCGGCAGTATGTCGAGGACCTGGAGGTGATAGTTGAGCAAGATCTCCTTGAGCCTGTGTGCCTGCTGATTCGTCCTGCATATGAGTACAACCTGATCGCCCTGCTCGATCCATACCGGCAATTTCTCGGCTAGGTCTGCTATTGATTCCCTTTTGTGGGGCACATCGGTAACATCATACTCAATGCTCGGCCGTAATGAATCGGTGAAATCAACTACCATTCCGGCGTTTTCCCTGGCAGGCTCGACGTGGAAGTCCACGAAATCGATCCTCGGATATCGGGCAATTGATTGCTCAAACTGCTCGGATGTTACAAAGAGCGCGTCAGTCTCGGGAAAGGGTTTGCCTTCCTCGATTGCATCATCCCGAAGCCTCGCCGCCTCCCTCTGAAGCTTATCCAGTACCTCCCTCGCCCTCGAGAGAAAAACCTCCGATTCAATACCGCACACCAGCCCCTCCCTGGGGAGATACTCAAAGATGGTGTCGAGATGTGAGTAAAAATGGCCGAGCCACCCCTGTTGTCCCGGAAACCTCTCTCCTCCCCTTAGATCCCCCGGCAGCCTCCCCATCGATCTGGCCCTCTTGACCACAGAAGGGCTTAGAATAACCTCACTGGCGGGAAGCACGGTCAACTCCTCGAGTGCTGTGCTTGATCTCTGGCTCCCTGGATCGAAGAGCCTGATAGACTCCACTACCTCTCCCCAGAATTCGATCCTCGCCGGCAACTCATACAGGGGAGGGTACAGGTCGATCACCCCGCCCCGTACCGAAAAATCACCTCGCTCCTCCACTAATGATGTCCGGAAATAGCCAAAGGCATCAAGTTTTCGTATGAAATCATCCCTGTCGATCTTCTCATCAACGGCGATCAGATCAACAGAGGCGAGGAGCATCTCCTTGGGCAACAGGCGCGTTAGGAGTGCCTCAACTGAGGTAATGACCATGGGATTATCCACGCAGCACAGCGAATAGAGGGACTCTATCCTCTGAGTTACCAGCTCCTTTGGCGGGCTCAGGCCCGTGAGGGGAGAGATGTCATAGGAGGGAAAGACAAATAGCTCATTCTTCTCGGGCGTGAGCCGGTGGTTCTGGGCAGCAAGAAAAAATTCCAGATCCATAAAAAACGCTGACGCCTCTCTTTGGCTCGGAAGAATTACCAAGCACGGATGGGGTATGTCATCACGAAGCTGGGAAAGGAGATAGGCAGGCACAGAACCTCTCGCTCCGGCTACTTCTATAGGGCTCACGCCCTGTCGTACTGCCCTCTTCAGGTGGGTGAGATTATCCATGGTACCTGCCACTACCTTCTCTTGAGCAAAAAAGACGATGTACGCTACTCATACCGATTGGCGAGCTCTAAGGCCATCCGTTTCTTTTCCTCCAGATCTGTGATACGAGAAAGCACCAAAACCTCGTTTTGGCTCGGCCCGGCCCCCTGAGCCGTGGCCACGCCATGGAGGCCCGCAACCCAGTTCTGAAGGAACCTCACCATCCTCAACCTCTGTTTGGCGGGAACTGCAGATTTAAAATACTTTTCAATGTAGTTACTGATCTCGGGGTTGTCCAACTCCCGCTCGCTCGGCATAGTAACCCCAATACCCCCTACAATATCCCCAGCCAAGGCCATAATCTCCCAAAAGCCATCATTCGTGTTCAGTTTCGCGACATTGCTCATCGTTTCATCCGGCATAAAAACCCCGGATCCTCGTGGCTCCTCCTTTCCTAAATGGGCAGCGGCGATGGCACAGGCCAGTGACGTTGCGCTAAGCTGGATCATCCTCGTGATCTTATCTTTGATGTGAGATACCCTCGCGAGGCCGTGGTATTCCGCGATAAGCTGTGTTGCACCGATAATGAGATCCATAAAACCTACCTTGCATGCCCCGCCGCAATTCATCCTGTGTGTCTTGGCGAATCGAGAGATGAATACCTGCGTATAGTCAATCTCGCCGCACATAAACACCCTTTCCCACGGAACAAACACGCGGTCAAAGACGATAAGGCATGTCTCCCTTTGGCCGTAAAGCGGGTTTCCTATAGAACGTATATCCCCTGCATGCTCTCTCTCCATGCTATACGGATTATGCTGCCCAATGTAAGTCACCCCATCGGCTCCATTCGGTATGGCAAAGGCAAGCGCATAGTCCTCCTCGCCTTTCCGGCAGGATAGACCGGGCAGGATCAAATTCTCATCGGCCGCATATGCGCCGGTTGCATGCTGTTTTGCCCCGCTCACGATGATGCCGTCTGATTTCCTTTCAACAACATGAACATAGGAATCCGGGTCTTGATCAAGGGGTCTCCTGCTTCTGTCCCCTTTCGTATCGGTAACAGATCCGCTCACCACCAGATCGGCACCTTGTACATACTCCAGGTATTCCGTAAATCTCGCATGATACTCCGTTCCCTTTTCCTTATCCATCTCCCATGTAGTTGCAGCCAGGGCTGGGAGCATCTCATTCCCAGGGCACCGGTAATTGCAGGTCCCCAGCTTTTGACTGCTCAAACGCGCCATCTCCAGCCGTTTCTCGATATCCTGCGTGCTCTGATGGATGTGCAGGCTTCTGCTGATAGGCTCACCGGTGAGATGGGATCGCGCAGTCATACAATCAGCATAGCGGGGATCCTGGGTTAACTCATAGATCGTGGCTGTCGCAGCAATAACCCCTCTGGTGATCGGGTGGGCACGGAGATCCTCCACCTTCTTACCCCCAATAAAGAGCCGTGGATTCAGCCGGGAAACCCTCTGTTGGTACTCATCCTTTGTTACGATAGACATCTTCCCTATCTCCTTTTTCGGTATTTTTAGTAAGCCAAAAGACTATAAGATGAGCGACTGCTCCCGGTCAAGCTATTAAAGGCAGGGCTCACGGTATCCTGATGGCGGAGCATAACCTATCGATTGCTCAACCTATTGCTCCGACCATGTATTTATTATCCGCTCCACTGTCATGTACTACGATCAGGGGCATGGACCCGGAGGTAACGTTGACAATCGCCCATGCCGTTCTTACCTTTTAGGTAACATCGTGAATGGAGGAGGAAAGACAGGTATGCGTTTTGACAAATTCACCCTTAAGGCCCAAGAGGCAATCCAGAATGCCCAGGAGGTAGCCTCACAAAAGGGTCACCAACAGATCGAGCCCGAGCATTTACTCTACGCGATTTTCGAGCAAGGAGAGGGGATAATCGGCCCCCTTCTCGGGAAAATCGGCATTAAGGGCGAAGCCATACTTCATGATCTGGCCGAGGCCTTGGATCAGATGCCCAAGGTCAGCGGCGCCGGATACGGAGAGGTATACATATCCCCTCGGCTCAAGGCGGTGCTCGACCGGTCCCTCAAAGAGGCCGCCCAGATAAAAGATGAATATGTAAGCGTGGAGCATATCCTTCTGGCGATACTCGAGCAAAGCGATGGAAAGGCAGCAAAGATTCTCATCTCCCACGGCCTGAGCAGGGACACCGTCCTCAAGGCCCTTGTCGATATCAGGGGGGGCCAGAGGGTAACCGATGCAAACCCAGAGGATAAATACCAGGCTATAGAACGATTCAGTCGCGATCTCACCGAGATGGCTTCAGGTGACAAGCTTGATCCAGTAGTGGGCAGGGACGATGAAATCAGACGGGTAATCCAGGTCCTCTCCCGGAGAACCAAGAACAACCCGGTGCTCATAGGCGAACCAGGGGTGGGCAAAACGGCCATAGTTGAAGGCCTTGCACAGAGAATCGTCCGCGGCGATGTGCCCGAAACATTGAAGGAAAAAAGGGTAATAGCCCTGGACATGGGCTCGTTGATCGCTGGGGCGAAATATCGAGGGGAGTTCGAGGACAGGCTGAAGGCCTTTATCAAGGAGGTAACCGAGGCAGAGGGTTCCATCATCCTGTTCATCGACGAGCTCCATACACTTGTAGGTGCTGGTGCGGCAGAGGGGGCCGTGGACGCATCCAACATGTTAAAGCCTGCCCTTGCCCGGGGCGAGTTGAGGTGTGTGGGCGCTACGACCACCAAGGAATACCGAAAATACATAGAAAAGGATGCCGCCTTGGAAAGGCGCTTTCAGCCAATCATGGTAGAAGAACCCGGTGTGGAGGATACCATCTCGATTCTCCGCGGCCTCAAGGAGAAGTACGAGGTTCACCATGGCGTAAGGATCAAGGACTCCGCCCTGGTGTCTGCAGCGGTGCTCTCCAACAGGTATATCACCGACCGTTTTCTCCCTGATAAGGCAATAGACCTTGTTGATGAGGCAACCAGCAGGCTCAGGATAGAGATCGACAGTATGCCTTCCGAGATAGATGACCTTAACAGGAAGACAACCCAGCTGGAGATAGAGAGAGAGGCACTCAAGAAGGAATCGGACAGCGCCTCGAAACAGCGGTTGAAGAAGATAGACGAGGAACTCAAAGCCCTCAAAGCCCAGACCGATGAGATGATGAGCCACTGGCAAAAAGAGAAGGATATCATATCCCGGATCAGGGAGATTAAGGAGAAGATAGACTCGGCCAAGTCTGAGGCACAGATTGCCGAAAGACAGGGAGACCTCGCAAAGGCAGCAGAGCTTCGATACAGCACCATTCTGCAGTTAGACAAGGATCTCGAGGCGAAAAACAGGGAACTCGCCGAGCTTCAATCCAGTAGGAAGATGTTGAAGGAGGAAGTGGATAGCGACGATATCGCTGAGGTGGTATCAAAATGGACCGGTATACCGATAGACCGGATGATGGAGGGCGAACGGGAGAAGCTGCTCAAAATGGAGGAGAGGATCGAAAAGAGGGTCATAGGGCAGAAGGATGCGGTGATTGCAGTTGCCAATGCCGTTCGCAGGGCACGCTCAGGCCTGCAAGATCCCAACCGGCCGATCGGATCATTCATCTTTCTCGGGCCTACCGGTGTCGGGAAGACCGAGCTCGCAAAGGCCCTGGCCGAGTTTCTCTTCGACGATGAGCAGGCCATGATCAGGATAGACATGTCTGAGTATATGGAAAAGCACTCGGTCGCACGGTTGATAGGCGCACCACCGGGATATGTGGGGTATGAAGAAGGAGGGTATCTCACCGAGTCGGTGCGGACACACCCCTATTCGGTGATCCTCTTTGACGAGATAGAGAAGGCTCATCCGGAGGTCTTCAATGTCCTCCTCCAGATCCTGGATGATGGCAGGATGACCGACGGCAAGGGAAGGACCGTGGATTTCAAGAACACGGTCCTGATCATGACCTCCAATATAGGAAGCCAGATCATCAAGGAATTTGTAGGCAGGGATAAGGAAAAGATGACCTCGGGCGTCATGGAGATGCTGCAGGCGACCTTTAAGCCGGAGTTTCTGAACAGGATTGATGAGACGATCATCTTTAACTCGCTCGGCAAAGAGGAAATCAAACGGATCGTCGATATACAGATAGGGCATCTGACAAGGAGGCTTCAGGACCGCAAGATAAGCCTCAATCTAACGGACGGCACCAAGGAATTCCTGGCAGATGCGGGGTTCGATCCCGTCTATGGCGCCAGACCCCTTAAGAGGGCCATCCAGCACTATCTCGAGGACGAGCTGGCAGTCAAGATCCTGAGTGGCGATGTCCAGGATGGAGACACGGTAAC
>CAYMFC010000004.1:0-40650 GCA_964389665.1 uncultured Desulfobacteraceae bacterium
CCTCGGCAGCCGCTGCCCTGAAATGCAGGCAGATAGGGGCACGCAAGGGCATCCCCCGGCTTGCAGAGGTTGAGCGATTCTTGCGTCAGACATAACCTTTCAGTCGATGGCCCGTAGGGGCAATGCACGCCTTATAAATATATATGGCTTTTTATGAAACACTTTACAAGATGCCTTACCGTTTAGGAACCCGTTATCTCAAGGAGGAATGAACCATGAGAATTCCCAGGAAAGGCATTCCCAGGGATGCACTGTTTCAAAGGCTGGAGGAGTTCCGTTCCGATGATTTTAACTGGCGTTCCGGGAGGGCCTTTGGGTATGTGTTCGATCCTGGCCAGGAGGTTATTGAGATTGGCAAGCAGGCGTACAACCTCTTTATGAGCGAAAACGCCCTTGATTTCACGGTATTTCCGAGCCTCTTGCGCCTGGAAAATGAAATAGTGGCCATGGCTGCGGAACACCTGGGCGGGGATAATACTGTCGTGGGAAGCTTCACCAGCGGCGGCACGGAGAGCATTATCCTTGCCGTAAAGGCAGCACGTGACTATTCCCGTGAACGCCGCCCGGAGATAGCTGAGCCCGAGATGATTCTTCCTGCCAGCGCTCACGCCGCCTTTCACAAGGCGGGCCACTATCTCAGGGTCAAGGTGGTTCAGGTCCCCGTTGACCCGCGGACCTTCAAGGTGGATGCCGGCGCGGTCCGAGATGCCATTACACCGAACACGATCCTTCTGGTTGGATCGGCGCCTTCCTATGCGCTCGGTGTGATCGATCCAATAGGGGATCTCGGGCGCCTCGCAGGTGATCACGGCATACTGCTCCATGTGGATGCCTGCATGGGTGGATTCATTCTTCCCTATCTCCGCAGGCTGGGGGCACCAGTGCCCGATTTTGACTTCAGAGTCCCGGGTGTCACCTCTCTATCAATGGACCTCCATAAGTATGCCTATACGCCCAAAGGCGCCTCGGTAGTGCTCTATCGATCGAAAGAACTGCGGGGGCATCAGATATTCGCCTGTTCTCGGTGGATCGGGTATACCATGGTCAACAATACGATCCAGAGCACCAAGTCAGGCGGGCCCATGGCCGCTGCATGGGCGGTGCTGAACTATATCGGCGATGAGGGATACCTGGAGCTTGCCCGAAAAAAGCTTGATGCCACGAGAAGGATTGCGGAGGGAATAAAGCGGATTGCTGGCCTCCGCCTTGTGGCGGAGCCGGAGATGTGCTTGCTGGCCTTTACCTCAGATACCGTCAATGTGTTTCACATCATCGATGAGATGAACGAACGGGGCTGGTACGTACAGCCTGCTCTTGCCTTTGGCAACTCACAGGAAAATATACACCTATCCATTAATGCATCGAATGTAAATCGTGTCGATGACTTCCTGGATGATCTCAAGGCTTCTGTGGGTGCCGCGAGGACCATGAGCTCCGGGGAGATAGCCGCAGGGGTAACGGAGCTCTTGTCGTCCATAGATCCGTCGAAGCTCGACGATGCGGCCTTTTCGCGGATGCTTGAGATGGCTGGTATCCATGGCACTTCATTGCCCAAGCGCATGGCGGAGATCAACGAGGTCCTTAACGCCCTTCCTGTAGAGCTGCGCGAGCGCCTTTTGATCGAGTTCACCAATGAGCTGTTTCGTTATTGAAAAGACATCAAGGTCTGTCCTTAGCTCAGGGTGTATTTACTCATATGTAAGGCTACAAGCCATCGCATGGGCTGTGATAACACGTCCATGTGATAAAGATTCAGGGAGGCATTGCTATGGAGATACCTTTTTCCTTTAAACCGCTGCTCCTTTTTGGATTTCTGTCTATCATGCTTCTGACCGGCGTTTTGCTGCGGGCCAGGGTATCCTTGCTGCAGCGATTTCTCTTCCCCAGCTGCCTCATAGGAGGTTTCGTTGGCATGATCCTCGTGAACTCCGGCCTCATCAAGATCCCGGCATCAGATTTCGAGACCTTTGCCTATCACCTGTTTAACATTTCCTTTATCTCCATAGGGCTCACGCGCGGAAGCGAACCTGAGGGAGATTCATCGAGACGAGGCCGAAGCATGATCAAAGGTCCTGCCTGGATGGCCCTTGTGGAGGGCGTCACCTTTCCCCTCCAGGCGGTTGTCGGCGGCCTGCTCATATTGCTGTTCCCCGTTTTTGGCATCCGGCTCTTCCCGACCTTCGGTTTCCTCTCCGCACTGGGCTTCAACGAAGGCCCGGGCCAGGCGCTGTCAGTCGGAAAGGTCTGGGAGGGCTTTGGTTTTGAACATGCCGCTACCATCGGCCTGAGCTTCGCGACCATAGGATTTTTCTTTGCCTTCTTCGTGGGGGTTCCGCTCGTGAACTGGGGAATCAGAAAGGGGTATTCATCTCAAGGACCTGTGACATTACCCGAGGATCTCATGAAGGGCATCGTGAAAAAGGGGAGAAAGGCAGAGCCGGCCGGTGAGCTGAGAATGCATTCGGGCAATATCGAAAGCCTCGCTTTCCAGACGGCGCTGGTGGGGCTTGTATATGTGCTCACTTACGCTGCCTTGATCTTGTTGGGGAAGGTGCTTCCTGCCGATGCCGCGAATATCTCATGGGGGTTTTTCTTTTTCTTTGGATTGGCCGTTGCGCTTATCATCAGGTGGCTCATAGGGAAGCTCGGTATGGACCACATGATCGATCCGGGCATCCAGAGGAGGATCACCGGGTGGTCGGTGGATTTCTTGATCGTGTCCACGGTGGCCGCGATCCAGCTGATGATCGTGGGGAGATTCCTGGTTCCGATCATGGTGATTTCCTTTGTGAATGGCATTCTGACCACCGTGGTGGTGGTGTATCTAGGAAGGAGGCTTTGGTCCTATAATCTCGAGAGAATTGCGGCTATCTACGGAACCGTGACTGGGACGGTATCCTGCGGGCTTTTGCTGGTCAGGATAGCGGATCCGGAATTCAAAACCCCGGCTGCCGTGGAAGTAGGGGTGATGAATGTCTTTGCGTTGCCCGTGATCGCTGGATACCTGGTCCTGCTGAATGCGCCCGTGTGGTGGGATTGGAGCCTTGGCTTTACCGTGCTGGTCTTATGTGGCATTATGGCAATGGTGCTTGCAGCTCTCAGAATATCGAGGTTATGGGGTAGTCCTCGGTTTTGAGGTGGTGCGCTCCATACAACTTTTGAGATCTCTCGGCGATCGGAGCTTCATGAATGACGGGCGTATCCCTCCAAGGGAATTATAAGAACCATGCTGGGCAGTTGCTACCGATGCTACCACAGGACCCACACCGATATGGATGCAAACATGACGGCCTTTAACAAGGGTATGGGAAGCTCACAGGCATTTGGTCTCTATCAAGGAACTATCCGCGGCATTGACAAGGATGCATCATGCTTTTTGATCGGAAGCGAGGCGGGCTTTCTCAAGTGTGCCGACGATTCGCCGGCTCAGGTCTTTGAATAAGAGCACATCCTCCCTGCTGAATCCGTAAAGTCTCCTTCGTGAATCGAAATACATGGCGCCCATGGTGTGGAAGCCACTGATGAGAGGCAGACATATCACGGACTCTATGTTCAGGGTCTTTAGGGTATCGGCGAGCGCATCTTCCTGAAGACTCTGGGCGTTAGAAACCACCATAGGCCTTCTGTTTTTGATGACCCGCTCCACCACATCCCCGCAGTACAGGGGGGTCCTCGCATCGCTCTGATCATAGGCTTTGGATATCACCTCTGTAGTCATCTCAGTATCGGGATCAACCAGGATAAAGGCCCCCCTGTCAATCCTGCTCAGAAGCTCAAGGGTGTGATCGAGTATTTCCTTTAAAACCTCGCCGAGCGGTGAGTGTTTTGACAGGGTCGCTGCAACTCGGTAGAATAATTCTAATTTTTTTTGGTTCGTTCTTTCCCTGTGTACTTCGAATATTCCGCTTTGGTCGCCTGATTCCCGGATAAGCTCAACGGAGTCAAGAAAAGGCGCGATTTCCTCTCCGGGTCCTCTACCAATACAAATCACGCTCATGCCGATCGCTATGGGCACCGCTTCTTTAACCTCGTGGTCAACACCAGATGAAAGATAGGTACCGTTATAAAAGGTTCCGCTGCGGCTCTTCAAGTCCATGAGGACATAGCTTGATCCCTTCTTGACGATCCTCAGATGCCTTCGAGACACCGTCTTGTCCTCGATTCGAATGTCATTGTCGATTGAGCGTCCAAGATAGGTAGGGCCATCCGGTAGCTTATAAGAGCGGCCCATATCAGGTCCGTTTAGGATATAAAGCCTGGTCATGTCTCAATCCTCGGTGTGGGTGCAATCATAGAAAAGGCAAGGCTCGTTTGGAGCTTGTCGAGAATCTCAGATAGACCGGTTTTGCCAAGAACCAGGATGTCCCCCGCTAGATATATCTTCTGATGTCTGTCAACTTTACATCTCTTCTATTTCTTTTATTCCAGAAACCGAGGAACATTCGGCTTACACCTATACCTATCGCTGCACCTATATGGTACGTGAACCAGGTGACTTGAGTGGTGACCTGGCAGCTGATGAGTATGCTGCACCCGCTTACCATCAAGATGCGTAATAATGGTATCATCTTTCCCCCACATCCATATATCTTTGGTTTCCTCTTCTCATTGCACGTGAAGCAATGCGGATAACTCAAAAATTAGCAATAAGTATTCCAGGCTGCGTAGAGTTACGTATTTTCCTTTACGTATCAATGGGTTATATATTTTATCAAGGAATACAGGCAAAGGTGAATTCAGGAAATGTATGCTTTTGTGAACAGAGGCGGTCATTATTAGATGGGAATAGGCCAAAAGAATCGGCCCTGGCTCCCCATGTATCGGTGAGATCTAACGAAGCTTCGCCTCAAACCGACCCGTAACGAATGGATAAAGTCGGCATAGATAAGACGAAGGATTGAGTGTTGAGTGTGTGGCCGGTGCCCTATAGCTCGCTCAAGGGGGTTACCATCTTTATCGATGCCTTGTCTCTAAGGGTCTGGAGCCATCGTTCCGATGCCATTCGTTCTTTTGATAGGGAGAGCATCTGCGCGAAGTTATCCTTTTCCTTATCGAACAGATCCTCTTTGATGCCCTTTTTGCCAAGCCATCGGATGACATACACCTTGTTGTGTACCGTGAAAGGTTGATCCGGATACCTCGTCTGATCTGAAAGGAGAAAGGCAGCCTCTGATACTGATGGTGCAGAGCCTATGTTGGGTATATTGCCTCCCCTGCTAAAGAGACCCGTCTCCTTTGTGATCGTGTTTTTCCTTGTAGCGAGCTTCTGCCAATCAGCCCCTCCCTTTAGTTCCTCAAGGTATTTTTCCGCGGTCTTGCTCGCAGCATCAAGGCTCAAATGAGCTTCCACATCCTTTCTCAGCTGGTCGGCTACCTCACTCATAGCAGGGATAGACGAATCCTTGGTGCCGGTCACCTGGAAGATGTAGTATTTGCCTTCATGTTCCAGTATCTCGCTTACCTCTCCCTCATCCAGAGAATAGATAGCCTGCTTCAGCTTCTCATCCGTTCCGAAGCCCGGTATATCTCCCCTCTTAACGAAAAAACCGCTCTTCTTTATGGTGAGCCCGCGTTGGGCAGCATAGGAGGACAGGTCAACATTATAGGGCATCTGGTCCATCAAAACGAGGGCCCTTTCATGGGCCATATCACGGGCAATATCCTCTTTTACGGCGGTCTCTATTTGTTCACGAACCTCGTTAAGGGCTTTTACCTTCTCCTCTTTGATGTCATCTACCTTGACCAGGTGCCAACCGAACTGTGTTCTCACAGGGCCGCCTACCTCTCCTTTTTTTAGCGAGAAGGCGAGCTCTTCAAAGGGCTTTACCATTTGATCTTTTTTGAAATAGCCGAGGTCCCCTCCCGTTGATGCATTCGAGGTGTCCTGAGAGTATTTCTTGGCGAGCTCTGAGAAGTCCTCCCCGTGTTGCGCTCTCTTGAGTATATCGAGCGCCTTGTCCTGAATTTCCGCCTCGGCTTCCTTTGATGCTTCGGGAGGCACACTGAACAGGATGTGACGAGCCTTGACCTGTCTGTGTTCCTTGAAGCGCTCGGGATTATATTCATAGTAATCCGCAATCTCTCCCTCGGTAACACTCACCTTGTCCTTGAAATCCGATGGGTCAAGGCAGATATAGTCGATTTTAACCTGGGCCGGTATCCGGTACGCCTCCTTGTGCTTCTCAAAGTACGCCCCCATGTCCGTCTGGGTGGCCTTTACTTCAGCCTTGAAATCCTCTGGCTTGAAGGCCACAAAACCAAGGTTTATCTTTTCGTTTTGAAAGGTATAGTAGTCGATGATCTCATTATCGGTGACAAGCAAAAAGGATTTGATGAAGTGCCTTATCTTCTCCCCCAGCAGCTCAGAACCGATTCCCGCCTCAAAGTCTGCCGGCTCCATCCGGTTATAGTTCAGGAGGGATCGATACTGGTTCTCGTCGAACACGCCATTCACCTGAAAGGCTGGATAGGCATAGATGGCATCGGCGATCTCAACATCGGTAACCTTGAGGCCGAGCCTGCCTGCCTCTTGGCTTATGAGCCTCTTGTCTATCAGGCTCTCCAGGGCCTTTTGCTTGAGTTTAAATATCTCGATGAGCTCCTCATTCCAGTAGTCCTTGTACTGTCGCTGCAAGGCTAACAACATATCGCGATAGGTTGCGTGATATTCCATCCCGCTTATCAGATCGCCGTTGACATACGCGATCTTGGAGCCGGGCCTATCCCTGATCGAGTAGATACCCCAGAACACGAAGACAACGCCGATGAGGCCGATAAGTATTTTTATCAGGATGGATTTGCTGTGACTCCGCATCATGGTCATGAACATGAGCTGTGACTCCTTTTCTTAAAACTCGATTCCCTTCCTGGCCTTAATGCCCTTCTGAAAGGGATGCTTGATCTCGTCGATGACCGAGACGAGGTCAGCCCTCTTTATGAGTTCCCAAGGGCAGTTTCGTCCGGTGAGCACGAGTTCGAGATTATCAGGTTTCTTATCTAAAAGGTCAATCACCCTTTTCAGCGGTATGAGATTGAAGTCCACGGCAAGGGTGATCTCGTCCAGGATAACGATATTGTACGCACCCTCTTGGATAAGCTCTTCGGCCTTTGATATGGCCTTGTCGGCCTCTTCGAAATCAACAGGCGATGGGTTATTCGGGTCGATGAGCTCCGTTGTCCCGTAGCGAAAAAGATCTATCCCGAGTTTGTTCAGGCTCTTTACCTCTCCGTAATCCCATATCTTCATGAAGTGAACCATGGCGACCTTGAGGCTGTGCCCAACCGCCCTCATGGCGAGACCAAGGGATGCGGTGGTCTTTCCTTTTCCTCGTCCGGTATAGATGTGAATCAAGCCGAGGCCGTCCTTCGTTCTTGTCTCACCCGTATTTCCCATTGGATAAGCCTAACCCCCTCTGATAGTCACCGTTTCTAACCGATTACAAGAATCATGTCAATCCAGGAATGCAAAGATTTGTATGGCAATACAGAAAGTGTTATAAGGACAACCTGAACGGTCAGCGGGCAGCTGCACGGCACCAGGAAAGCAAAGGTATGGGGGAAGCGATGCTTGAGCAGGGATTGGTACAGATTTACACGGGTAAGGGCGAACAGATGAACCTCGCACACCTGGGACTTTGCCTCAGGGCCGCAGGGCAAGGGCTTCGCACGTGTGTCATGGGGCTTTCTGTCCACCCGTTTATCGGTATAGAGGATAGGGCACTGTCATACCTCAAGCCCACCGTGGTGGTTGAACGGGCTGCCTTGTCAGGGGGATCTCCAGGCGGGCCGTTAAAAAAGGATGCCGGCACCATTCAGGCCGGTCTCGAGCGTATTCAGGAGGTAATAGAGGGCGGCGGCTTTGATATTGTTATCCTGGAGGAAGCAAACCATATCCTCGATAGGGGTATGCTGCCAGTGGACACTATGGCCGAGATCATAAGGAGAAGACCGAATGGCGTGGAGATTGTCTTGACAGGCAGGAATGCTCCGGAAGAGATTATTGAGCAGGCCGATCTGGTAACAGAGATGGTTGAACACAAGAGGGAAAAGGGGTCATGGACCATAGACGGCACTAATCAAGAGGGATGCACCGGGGTTGTTACCGGAGATGGCAAGGGAAAGACCACCTATTGTCTGGGAAGGGCCATGCTCTTTGCCGCAAGTGGGTTGCCTGCAAGCATACTCCAGTTCATCAAATCCCCCCAGCCATATGGAGAGGTATTGGCCATTGAAAGGTTCCCGAACCTGGAGATAAAGACTATGGGCGCGGGGTTTATCTTTGGACCGTCTAAGCCCTCGAAGAGGCATATGACGGCCGCGAGAGAAGCTTGGGAAGAGTGCTCAAGGGAGATATTCTCCCGTAACTACCGCCTTATCGTCTTGGATGAGATCAATATCGCGACCCATCTGGGCCTTGTCCACCCCGAGAGGGTGAGGGAGATGATGTTCTTAAAACCAACCAACCTGCATCTGATCCTGAGCGGTCGAAATGCCGACCCGGCGATAAGGGAACACGCATCTGCTGTGTTTGAGATGAGGGAGATCAAGCACCCGTTCAACAGGGGGATAAAGGCCAGGCGGGGGATAGAGTTTTAGGCTACCGGCTACCACCATACATAAGGGAATCGGGATACTGCTGTACTGGTATTCGATCAAAAAGATAATCAGAAGGCTACGGGAGATAAGGCGCAAATCGAGGTCTGCTTTTCACGATGAAAAATATAAAAATTGTGGTAACTGCGCCTTGGAAACAATGATTCATGGAGGAGGCACTGAATGAGCGAGAAGGCACGGGTCATCTTTCAGCCATCAGGTAGGAGAGGGGAGGTTGCAAAGGGTATCAGCATCCTTGAGGCATCCCGGCAACTGGGCGTTGATATCGAGACCTTGTGTGGCGGGAGGAGGATCTGCGGCAAGTGCAAGGTAAGGATCGAGGAAGGGTACTTCGAGAAGTACGGCATCGATTCCAGAAAAAGTCATGCGGGTGCGTGGCAGGAAGAGGAAGGGAAGTTCATCAGCCCTACCCAACGCGAGGAGGGCTATCGGCTGGGGTGCTGTGCCCAGGTTGAGGGGGATCTCCTGGTCTTTGTGCCCGAGGAGTCGAGGGCCGGCAAGCAGGTAGTGAGCAAGGCTGCGAGGGATATCCCTATCGAATGGGATCCAGCCGTGAAACACTATTATATAGAAGTACCGAAGCCCACCCTTGAGAAGCCCACCGGCGATCTGGAACGCTTGCTTGAAGAGCTCAGCGCAAAACACGGGCTCAACGGTCTGGATATCGATTACCGCTGTTTGATTTCTCTTCCTGATCGGCTGCGGGAGATAGAGGGGAAGGTTACGGCGGCCGTATGGATGGACGAGGAGATTATCCGGATTCTGCCGGGAGAGAACACGAATTCTTACGGGATAGCGATTGATGTAGGAACCACCACCATGGCAGCCTACCTCTGTAGCCTAGCCACCATGGAGGTAGTCGAAACCGTATCCATGATGAACCCCCAGTGCAAGTACGGCGAGGACGTGATGAGCCGCATCAGCTATCACGTGTCGAACAAGGATGGCCTCCAAAAGATGAATGCTGATATTATCGAAGCGATCAATAGCCTGGTAGCCCGGGCATGCGAGAGCACGCATCCTCCTAAGGAGAAAGACAAACGCATGGACTACGACGGCTACCCCTGTCTTACGCCCACCGATATCATGGACATGACTATCGTGGGCAACACTACCATGCACCACATCCTGCTCAAGCTCAACCCTGAGTATATGGGAACTGCTCCCTTCCCCCCGGTTGTTCATAAGAGCATGGATATCAAGGCGCGAGATATAGGGATCGCCATCAATGAGTCTGCATACGTATACGTGCTGCCCAATGAGGCTGGCTTTGTGGGGGCCGACAATGTGGGGGTACTCATCGCCGAGGAACCCTATAAGACAGAAGAGATGCAGCTCATCATCGATATCGGCACCAACGGAGAGCTCGTGCTGGGCAATAAGGAAAAGCTCATCTCCTCATCCTGCGCCACCGGCCCTGCCTTCGAGGGAGCGCAGATTACCTTCGGCATGAGGGCTGCGCCGGGGGCGATCGAGCGTATCACCATTGATAGCAACACCCACGAGGTGGACTACAAGGTGATCGGCAGGGATGCCTGGAAGAGGTATTCAAAGCCGGATGAGATGCAGGCCAAGGGGATCTGCGGCTCCGGGATCCTCGACGTGCTCGCAGAGCTTTACCGCACAGGGGTGATAGTGAAGAGCGGGCGATTCAACCCACGACAGACATCGAATCGCTACCGAAAGAACAGTGAGACGAACCAGCCGGAGTTCGTCATTGCCTGGGCCGAGGAGACGAGCATCGGGAGGGACATCGTGATCACCCAGAAGGACATCCGCCAGATCCAGCTCGCCAAGGGGGCGGTTTACAGCGGCTGCAAGCTGATGATGCGGCGAATGGGGATCGATAGGGTGGATGTGGTAAAGATCGCAGGGGCCTTTGGCAACCACGTGGACCCAGAAAAGGCGCTGATCATGGGGCTTTTTCCTGACTGCGAGATCGAACGCATCGTATCCGTGGGAAACGCCGCAGGCGACGGGGCCAGAGCGGCACTCCTCAATCGGAAGAAGAGGCAGGAGGCGGACTGGGTATCGAGAAATGTCCAGTACCTTGAACTTACGGTGGAGAAAGATTTTCAACAGCAGTTCGTGGAGGCCCTGCAGATCCCTCACATGAAAGATGCATTTCCTCATCTCAAAGGGATCGTCTCCACTAAGGTTCTCAATCAGAAATAGCGAAGCTGTAAGCACGTCTCACGGCCGTGAGGTTTCACAGGGTACGACATCTGTCAGCTTAATCCTTTATGTTCAATGTTCTTTTTACAATCCACTTGTCATGCTCGTAGTCGATGACCCGCTGGAGCATGATCTTCTGGGCCATAAGCGGGCCGGCTCCATGCCAGGTTCCCACACCGTGGAGTCCTGCTGTCCAGTTTTGCAAGAGTTTCGTAACCTTCATGACATTTTCCGCCGAGGTATCTGAACCGAATTTGAGATATTCCTTCACGTAGTCTTGCACCTCGGGATTTTTGAGTTCTTTGAGAGACGGGAGGGTAACAATTAATCCCCCGCCGATATCGCCCGCAAGAGCCATGATCCGCCAGAACGCAGGGGCCACCGTTAACTTCGACACATTGCCCATCAGTTCATCCGGCAGATATACGCCTGATCCTTCCGGCTCCTCGGCGCCTTTCTGGGCCGCTGCCATGCCACAGGCCCTGCATGTTTCCCTCAAAACCACCATCTCCATCAACTCGTCATTGATATGCGAAGCCTTCTCCAAACCCTTGTATTCCTGGATAAGCCTGCATGCCCCGATTATCTGGTTCATGAATCCCACCTTGCAGGTTCCGCCGCAGGTCATACGGTGGGTCCTGGAGAATCGGGTGACAAACTTCCCGGAGTATTGGTACTCTCCACAGTGAAATACCCGCTCCCAGGGAACAAACACATTGTCAAAGACAACCATCGAGGTTTCCCGTTGCCCGTAAAGGGGATTGCCAAGCTCTTCCATATCATCTGCCTGGTCTCTTTCTGCTGAGGAGGGGGTGTATTGGCATATGTAGGTGATGCCTTTAGCGTCGACCGGCGTGGCAAACGCAACGGCGTAGTCTTCCTCCCCTTTGTAGTGAGCCGCCTGGGGCAATACATTGATATAGTGGCTTCCGAATGCACCGCTGATGTTTATCTTTGCCCCCTTCACCACGATCCCGTCTTTATTCTTCTCAACAATCTTTAGGGAGAGATATGGATCCGGCCATTCAGGGGTTTTCTCCTTTCTGCTTCCCCTCGGTTCTGTCAGCGCCCCGGCAACGGAGAGGTCCTCCCTTTGTACCATCTTGAGGTATTCGAGGAACCTGGGATGATACTCGGTTCCGAGTTCTCTATCCATCTCCCAGGTAGTTGCATAGAGGGAGTGAAAGGAGTCATATCCCACACATCGGTAGATGCAGGTTCCCAGCATTTCAGCGGTAAAGGTGCCTGCCTCGGCCTTTGCAATAAGCTCATCCACGCTTCTGCTCACGTGCGTGTATCTGTTCACCGTATCGTTTATGAGCGGCGAGTAGCAGGTCATAATATCCTTGTATTGCGGATCAAGGGCCCATTCATAGCTTGCCTTGTTGGCCTCTACTACGGTCCTCGTGTTCTTGTTGGTAAGGATATCTTTGACCAGTTTGCCGTTCATGAAGACCCGTGGCTTTACCGTTTTTAAGCTCTCTTCAAACTGTTCCGGTGTCATGAGTGCCATATCCTTTTCTCCTCCGTATTAGGTTTACCCCTTAAAATGATGGTGTTCTCTTACGACATGAATAGACTGGTGTCAATATTCTTCTCTCCTGCTTACGATTTGCCGGCTTCCGCAGAATATCGAAGAATAAGTCAGCCGAGATCCTGTAAAGCGTTTCGTATCTTCTCTTTTAAAGCAGGGTTATCGGCTGCAAGCTCCTCCGCCTTTCTGAAATGAAAGAGGGCCTCGGTTGTTTTCCTGAGTCTTTTGAAATAGATCCCCAGGTTGTAGTGAGCGTAGGCCAGGTTGCCCTGCCGCCCATAGACCAGACCAAGATTGTAATAAACCATGTCGTTGACCGGGGGAAGAAAGGTAAGCCGTTCATAGATATTCGCAGCCTTGTCATGGCGCTCCAGCTTCTGAAGGGACAGGGCGTAAAGGTATAAGATCTCCTTATCTCGAGGGGCCAGTGCAAGGGCCTTTTCCACGATGGAGAGGGACTCTTCATAGTGCCCGTTGTTGATATAGGCATATCCCATGGAGAACATCGCCTCGATGAACTCGGGTCTCTCTGCTAGCGCTTGGCGAAATGAATCGATGGCCTCGGTGATCTTCCCCTCTCGTTCCAGGACAAGCCCGAGTCCATAAAGGGCAAGGGGGGATTTGGGATCTATGCGGAGTCTTTTGACAAACTCCATCTTTGCATCTGCCGGTTCCATGCAGAGCGCCGTTACCATGGTATGAAAGAGCGGAAACCGGGAACGCAGCTGTTTCGCCTTATCGGAATCGAGTTTCTTTTCGTAGCCCTGGAGCATGGCCTCTATATTGGCCATCCTCTCTGGCGCTCCCGGGTGTGTCTGGAGATAAGAGGGAATCGCATCTCCACCATACCAGTGTGCCCTCTGGATCTTTTTGAGCACCGTTACCATTCCACCGGGATCAAAGCCTGAGATATCGGCAAGCTTGAAGCCGATCTGATCTGCTTGCCTCTCATCCTCACGGCTGTAACCGAGCTCCGCCTGAGCGGCCGAGGCAATGGAGCCGGTCACCAGAGGCCCCGCTGCCTTGCCGCCGACGAGGATCCCTGCCAGGACGCCGGCCATGGTGGCCATGCCGATCTTCTTGGATCGTTCTATCCGAGCGGCCAAGTGACGGGCACTCACGTGCCCGAGTTCGTGTGCCAGTATGCAGGCCAACTCATCCACGCTATCGAGCATGAGCACGAGATCAGAGAAGAGGAATATATGGCCCCCAGGGGCTGCAAACGCATTGATAATGTGTTCCTTTACCATGTAAAAGCTGAGAGAAAAATACGGCACCTCAATGTGACGACCGATATGGGTGCCGAGTTCATTGATATACTGGACGAGGTAGGGATAACCGGCGAGCTCGTACTGGGACTTTATATGCGAAAGAAACTGATCGCCGAGCACGATTTCTTCACCAGGGGTCAGGGATGCGCCGAGCGGGGCTGCTAACCAAAGGTTTCCTATGAGGAATACCGCGGTAAGAATGAGGAGCAGTTTATCTTTGAACGTCATCACCGTGGGTCTCTACCTCTATCCTGGGGGCCTCGATCCACAACCCCTCCAGATCATAGAATTCTCGTACCGGCTCGTAGAAGAGGTGAACTACGAGATCCCCATAATCCAAGAGCACCCAGTGGCCGTCCCTTTCTCCCTCTATGCCGAAGAGGGTGAATCCCTCGTCCTTCATCCTCCTTCGGAGGTGTTGAGAGATGGCCTGTACCTGCCTGCTGGATTTACCGCTCGCGATGAGGAAGTAATCGGCAATGGAGGTAAGCTTCCCGACCTCGAAAAGGACGGGGCCAACAGCCTTCCTCTCGAGGATTATCTTCAGGCAGACACGGGCCTTATCGAGTGGATTCATGTGATCTATATACACCTGTCTTTTCTATGTATTCCCTTACAGCCTCCGGGACCAAAAATCGTATCGATTTCCCTTTCGTCACCTTTTCCCTGATGGTACTCGCCGAGATATCCATCAGCGTGATATCCTTCCGCAATACTATCGTTCCCGAGGGATGGCGGAAGCATTCCCCTTTCGAATCCCACTGAAAGCCGGCATCGAGGGAGTCGAGAAAGGCCGTAAACATCCCGGTTGTGTGCCCCGGCCGGTTAATCACTACAAATGATGCGTATGTGAAGAGGTTTCGGTACTCCTTCCATGTCCGTATCTCCAGAAAGGCGTCGGTCCCAATGATAAAGAAAAGCTCAAGGCCTGGGCCAAAGAAGGAGTGAAAAGACCTGAGTGTTTCAATGGAATAGGAAACCCCCCCTCTTTTGCCCTCAATGTCCCAGACCTCGAGCAAAGGCGAGAGTGCGCTGGCCAACCTCACCATCTCGAGGCGATGAGCAAAATCGGCGATTGGGGCCTGCGTTTTATGCGGCGGCATCCCCGAGGGTATGAGGTATACCTTTTCGAGGGCCAGATCCTCACCTATCTCCTCAGCGGCCCTCAAGTGGCCCACATGAATTGGATTAAAGGTGCCTCCCAGTATACCTACCTTCACGTCCTTACCTGTCCGGATCCAAACACGATGAACTTTGAGCTTGTCAGCTCTTTCAGGCCCATGGGCCCATAGGCATGCACCTTAGAGGTACTGATGCCGATCTCTGCACCTAATCCAAGCTCAAAGCCATCGTTAAATCGTGTGGATGCATTTACCAACACCACGGATGCATCTGCCTTGTCAAGGAATTCTTGAGATCTCTGGTAGTCATTGGTAACGATTGCCTCAGTATGATGTGAGCCATATTGTTCAATATGATTCAGGGCCTCATCCATGTCCTCGACAATCTTGACCGCGAGGATCAGATCCAGGAATTCGGCCGGCCAGTCCATCTCATCAGCCAGGTTCAGGCCAGGAACTATCGTGAGAGATTTCTCACAGGCCCTTATTTCAACCCCAGCCTTCGTAAATGCCTCTACCATACGCGGCAGAAAAGAGGGAGCAACCTTTTTGTGTACCAGCATCGTTTCCATGGCATTGCAGACACCGGGCCTTTGTACTTTTGCATTAAAGCATATCTCTTGGGCCATCTCTATATCTGCAAATTCATCCACGTAAACATGACAGACACCCTTAAAGTGTTTCAGGACGGGGATCCTTGAATGCTCCGAAACAAAACCTATGAGTTCTTCGCCGCCCCTGGGAATAATCATATCCACATATTCATCCATAGATAGAAGGACACGGACGGCCTCGTGCTCCGTGGAGGGAATTAATTGGATCGCTTTCTCTGGTAGATCAGCTTCCAGCATGGCCTGGGACAAGATGTTGGTTAAGATCAGGTTGGAATGAATGGCCTCGGAGCCACCCCTTAGCAGGACCGCGTTGCCCGATTTTAGACAAAGTGAAGCTGCATCAACGGTCACATTAGGCCTGGATTCATAAATAAATCCTATGACCCCCAGAGGTATCCTGATTCGTCCAACACGAAGGCCATTAGGCCTACTCCACATCCCCAATACCTCTCCCACTGGATCAGGAAGCTTGGCCACTTCACGCAATCCGGCAGCCATCGACGCGATTCTTTCCTCAATGAGGGTTAATCGATCGATCATTGCCGTGCTCAGCCCCTTTTCCTTGGCAAAGGCAACGTCTTTTTGGTTTTCGGCGATAATGTCGTCCGTTTTGGAAAGGATATGTGCTGCCATGAGCTCTATGGCGGCGTCCTTTTCAGTGCTTTTCACAGATCGCAATTGCCCGGCGGAATGCTTGGCGTCTCTGGCAATTGTTTTCACCATTTCATGGAGATCCATGCTGTGTGCTCCTCTGCTCCTCATCCAGTAACACGAGATTATCCTTATGAATGATCTCATCCTCGTGTTTGTAGCCCAACAAGCGTTCTATCTCCGAGCTCTTATGGCCCTTTACCTTCTCCACATCGATCGATTGATAGTTGACGAGTCCGATCGCAATATCCTTTTCCTTCTTATTGACAACGGTAACTGAGTTCCCGATGCTGAACCGTCCATACACAGATGTAATACCCGAGGGAAGAAGGCTTTTCCCCTTATGTAATAAGGCATCCTCTGCGCCCTCATCTACCACTATCTTGCCTTTGGGTGATTTCGTAAACGCAATCCAGTGTTTTCGGCTCTGCATTCGGATTGGTTGGGGCAAGAACAAGGTCCCCTCGTGCTTTCCTTCAAAGATTGCGTTGAGGATATTCACCTTTAAGCCATTAGCGATTATGGTTGGTATCCCCCGGAGGGCGGCATGCTTGGCAGCAAATAGCTTGCTTTCCATACCGCCTTTTCCCAGATCACCTGGAATGGAGCTGGCCCGTTTCTCCAGGCTGCTGGTGACCTTTTCGACGACGGGAATCAGGCGGGAGTCTTTATTCAATCGAGGATCATCATCGAAAAGGCCATCGGTATTGGTAAGGTTGATCACGAGGTGAGATTCCACGAGATTTGCTATCATCGCACTGAGATTATCATTATCGCCAAACTTGATCTCATCGGTCACCACCGTGTCATTTTCGTTTATGATCGGGATAACCTTCCAATTAAGGAGGGTAAAGATAGTATTCCTTGTATTGATATATCTTCTCCTGTTTGTCAGATCGTCCCTCGTAACTAATACCTGGGCCACCTTCTGTCCGTGCCTCTGAAAGCTCTCCTCATAGGCCAGCATCAAACTGCTCTGCCCTATTGCTGCAGCAGCCTGTTGCTGCGATATGGACTGCGGCCTCTGAGAGAGTCCCATCTTCTTCATCCCGCAGGCAATGGCTCCTGAAGATACCAGGACGGTTTCCAGCCCTCTTTTTGTGATAAGGGTACAGATATCTTCGCTCAGGGCATGAATCAACTCGAGGTTCAGACCATCTTTAACGGTCAGGGCACCACTGCCGATCTTGATAACCACCCTTTTGACAGGATGGAGGATATCTTCTCTAGAATAGGCCATTGGTCGTATTGTTCATATGCCTCTCGGTTATTGGATGCTTAGTGCTTCGATTCGCAATTACAGTGGCATATAACTATTGATCAATTCAACATAAGTGCTTACTCAGCACTAAGTCCTGAGTGAGTAAATACGTCATCGTATTTACAAATCGATGGACTTAGGTTCCCTCGTACCGGACCTGATAGCTCATCCTCTTTGGCACGGTTCACACCATTAAGGCTGTGAAAGGATCTTCTTACGCAATGCGTTCTTGAGCTCGCCGATTCCCTCTCCGGTGAGTGCGGAAATAGCCAGGCACTCATGCCCACTGTTTTTGAACATATGACATAGTTGCTCGAGATCCCTGCCCTTCACAGGGGCAATGTCGATTTTGTTGAGCGCGATCACCTGGTCCTTGTTGATCAGCGACGGGTGATAGAGCATGAGTTCCTTCTGCACCATAGAGAAATCCGTGAGGATGTCTCCGGGATGAGGGCGATGGATATCCAGCACGTGCAACAGGATGGTGGTACGCTCGATATGCTGGAGGAATTTGTGCCCTAACCCCTTTCCGCTGGCCGCGCCCTCTATAAGGCCAGGTATGTCGGCGAGGGTGAGGGATTGATCGTCATCGAACATCATAACCCCGAGATGAGGCGTAAGGGTAGTAAAAGGGTATGTGGCTATCTTGGGATGCGCGCCGGAGAGACAAGACAGGAGGGTAGATTTGCCCGCATTCGGTAGCCCGATGATACCTATATCGGCGATGAGCTTGAGCTCTAATTTGAGCCTTTTTTCTTTTCCTCTCCGGCCTTCCTGGGCAAATCGAGGAGTCCTGTTCGTGGAAGTGGCAAAGTGCTTGTTCCCCTTACCACCGGCTCCTCCTTCCACCAGTACTACCTCGTGGTTGTCGAGCACGAGGTCGGCCACGAGTTCACCGGTCTCCATATCCTTTATCATTGTTCCCAATGGGACCGAAATCAGGGAATCTCGGCCATTTTTGCCAGACCTATCCTTGCCGCTCCCCGGCTTCCCGTTTTGGGCCTTGAAGTAGCGCCTGGATCCGAGGTCATAGAAGGAATAAAACCTTCTCGTTGCCTTGACGAGGACGTCTCCTCCCTTTCCGCCATCCCCTCCATCAGGCCCACCTTTAGGTATATATTTTTCCCTTCGGAAACTTACGCAGCCGGCTCCTCCATCACCGGATCGTACGGTGATCTCGGCCTCGTCGATGAATTTCATATATTTGCTTGAATTACAGCTTTTTTCAGATGTTGACCTGCCCGCCGCTACCTTATCGGGCACCATATATCAGGGAACACACATAGCAAAAAGGTTATATAGGTAATGGCGGTGGCAGGCGGGCCTGCGCGATAGACGTTGAAGTGACTGGTTGAATCACGCTTAGTCAGCGGGTGTTGGAATTTCTTTTTCTATGAACAATGTCCGGCTTACTGTGCGCAGCCCACTGGGCATTTCGTGCTTAAGGGGCGTATACGCTCACCTGTTTTTTATACTTGCCCAATCGCTCAAAGGTTACGACTCCATCGATTTTCGAAAAGATGGTGTAATCCTTACCTACACCCACATTATTCCCTGGATGGATGCTCGTTCCCCTCTGTCTGATGATGATTGATCCGGCTTTTACGAGTTGACTTCCGAACCTCTTTACCCCTAATCTCCTGCCTGCGCTATCCCTGCCGTTCCTTGAGCTGCCGCCTGCCTTTTTATGCGCCATTGTTATATCTCCACTTCTTGCTCGTTTCTCATTTTTAGCTCTTCAGGCTAATAGGCTGAAGACGGAAGGTTACTTAGTTTGCAACGATCGATTTATTCCTAAAAGCCTTTTACCTTCAGTCTATCTACCTGAGTAGAAACGAATCTATGCCTCAATAGTGAGTATCTTGACCCCGGTGTAATCCTGTCTGTGACCCTGTTTTTTTCGATAGCCCTTTCGCCTCTTATATTTAAATACCACGATCTTTGGCCCTCTGCTGTGACGGGTGATCTTGGCTACGACCCTCGCGTCTTTCAAAACGGGTCTTCCCACCGCTACCGTATCATCTTTTGAAACGAGCAATACGTCATCGAAGTGCACTTCATCGCCAACATTCCCATCCAATTTTTCAACTGTTATTTCCTGGCCGGGCGCAACCCTGTACTGTTTGCCGCCAGTTTGGATGATCCCATACATGCTTACCTCCACGATACCGAAATAAATCTATGTTAACGTACCGTACCATAGGGGCAAAGTCAATAGAAACCCCCTAGGCCGCTCTTACCTTTCCGCGCATTTGAGGTAAGAGGAGATGGACATATAGCCCCCTGAGGAAGAAATGTCAATCCCGATTTCAGCACGCTGCACCGGGACTCGTTCAACCTGTTCCAGTGAGAAAATGGACTCTGTATACGCAAGAGAGACGGTTCCTGAAGGGTTTTTAGGGTAAAGGGTAGTATCTGAAGCAAATTTGTGCTACATAACAGAGTGTGATTCAAAGAGGAAATGGAGCTCATGCCCATTTATGAATACCAGGCAAAGATAGCCTCAAAGGGCTGCAGCGTGTGCCGCGAAGGCTTTGAGTATATCCAGGGTATTGATGAAGATCCCCTTGCTCACTGTCCGAATTGTGGAGGGGAGATTAAAAAGATTATCTCTTGGTGTCATGCCGCGATGGTCGATTCATCTCCGGAGCATACAGCTACAGAGCACAGGATAGCCGAGTATGAGAGGGAAGGTCTTTACAGCCATGCCGCTGAGCTTGCCGATACATACTCACACAAGACAAAAGACAGACTCCTGAAAGAAAGAGCCCTGGAGGATTATAAAAAGGCCGGGTACAAGTTTGATTGGACCCCGGGTGATGACCCATTATAATCCCATCGCCTCATCGCAAGACAGATTGATTGATAACCCTAAGTTCGCCTTCTGAACCGCTTGTATTGTAAAACAGCAGGAAAGGAGAGAAGAGATGTCTGATTTTTTTCAATATGGAGAGATCGCAACCTTTCATCGGCTCAAGCAGAGAGATCTGGCGGAACTAGAGGCTGAGCTGGTAGAGGCCGCAAGGCACAGGCCTATTTCCCTAGTGCTTCCCTATATACCCGTCGAGCTTCAAGGGCCGGGCCTCCCGAAGATAGCAGAGGAGCTCCGGCACGTGTCCTACCTCAAGAATATCATTGTCACCATAGGACGGGCAAATGCCGAGGAGTTTAAGGAGGCGAAGCGGTTCTTTTCCGCGTTTCCTCAGCATCCGAAGTTGATCTGGTGTACCGGGCCGAGGATTGAAGGCATCTACGAGCTGCTTGAGAAAAAGGGCATCAACGTGGGTGATGACGGCAAGGGGAGGTCTGCATGGACAGCCTATGGATATATACTCGGCCTTGAGGATAGCCAGGTCATCGCACTACACGATTGCGATATCGTTACCTACAATCGGGATCTGCTCGCGCGGCTCTGCTATCCCGTTGCTAGCCCCACCATGGGATTCGGCTTTTGCAAGGGGTATTACAGCAGGGTTACGAATCAGATGCACGGCAGGGTAACCAGGGTTTTTGTAACCCCGTTGATACGGGCACTCAAGCAGACCTTAGGCCCCAATCAGTTCCTCGATTTCCTCGACAGCTTCCGATATATCCTCGCTGGGGAATTCGCCATGGATGTGGATGTGGCACACATGATCAGGATTCCGGGAGACTGGGGATTGGAGGTTGGGGTGCTGGCCGAGATCCACAGGAATTGTGCGCTCCGAAGGATCTGTCAGGTAGACCTCTCCGATAACTACGAACACAAGCATCAGCCTTTGACCCTCGAGGATCCCAACAAGGGATTGTTAAAGATGGGAACGGACATTGCCAAGTCAGTGTTCAGGACCCTGGCAAGCATGGGATATACCTTCAGCAATGAGGTATTTGTGACTTTACGGGCAAGCTACCTGAGGATCGCCCAGGACCTCATTGCCCGCTACGAGTGTGACTCTGAGATCAATGGCCTGACCTATGACAGGCACAAGGAGGGCAGCGAAGCAGAGGCATTCATGAGGTGCATCGTGAGCGCCGGTCAACAGTATCTCGAAACGCCCTTCGAGGTTCCCCAGATAGCAAACTGGAACCGGGTAATCTCCGCGGTTCCGAATATCTTCGAGCTGCTGATCGATGCTGTTGAAAAGGATAATAAAGGATAAAAGGAGAATAAGATTGATGGTTTCGTAAAAAGTCGCCATCTGTGTCATTGCGAGCGAGGCGAAGCAATCTCATTTAATGTAACTTATTGAATTTACAAGATTGCTTCGTCGCTCCGCTCCTCGCAATGACAGTTTAAAAGACTTTTTGCCGTGAAAATACGCCCCCCTCACCCTTGCCCTCTCCCCCCGCAGGGTGGAGAGGGGACTGTTTTCATGAGTGGGGGTGACCAAGAACCGGGCATGAGTGTTTACGAGGTTATCAAGATTGAGATAAGGGAGATATTTTATGACTATGATGAATGGACAACAGTATGAAGAAAGCCTCAGGCGCTTGAATCTGGTGGTTTATATGTTTGGAAAGAGGATGGAAAACGTGGTGGATGATCCCATCATCCGGCCGTCCATGAACGCGGTTGCCAGGACCTACGAGCTGGCCCACCGTCCGGAGCATGAGGATATCATGACTGCCACCTCTCACCTCACCGGTACAAAGATTAACCGTTTTACCCATATCCACCAGAGCATTGCGGATCTGGTGAAAAAGAGCAAGATGGGGAGACTGCTTGGTCGTGAAACAGGATGCTGTTTTCAGAGATGTGTGGGAATGGATTCCCTCAATGCCTTAGAGATGACGACCTTTGATCTTGATAGACAATACGGCACAGGATACCACAAGCGTTTTCTGGAATATTTGGAATATGTCCAGGAAAATGACCTGACGTGCTGTGGGGCAATGACCGATACCAAAGGGGATAGATCTTTGCCGCCGCACAGGCAGACAGACCCGGATTTATTTATGCACGTAGTAGAAGAAAAAAAAGACGGGATCATAGTCCGGGGGGCAAAGGCCCATCAGACAGGGGCAGTGAACTCACATGAAATAATTGTTATGCCCACCATTACCTTGAGAGAGGAAGACAAAGAGTATGCCATCTCTTTTGCAGTGCCCAGCGATACTCAAGGAATAACCTATATTATAGGACGTCAATCCTGCGATACGAGAAAGTTGGAGAAAGGGACAATGGATAGGGGCAATCTCTTTTTCGGGGGGCATGAGGCATTGGTTGTCTTTGACGATGTTTTTGTTCCCTGGGAACGCGTCTTTATGTACAAAGAATATGATTTTTCAAGGCAATTGGTAGAGCAATTTGCCGCCTATCACCGACAGAGTTATGCGTGTAAGGTGGGGGTGGGAGATGTCCTCATAGGTGCTGCACAAACTGCAGCGGAGTACAACGGGCTGGAGAATGCCTCACATATCAGAGACAAGATTGTTGAGATGAATCATCTGAACGAAACCCTCTACTGCGGGGCTATAGCCTGCGCATCGGAAGGGCATAAGGAACCGAGCGGAACATACTATGTGAATACCTTGCTTGCCAATGTACACAAGCAAAATGTCACCCGTTTTCCCTATGAGATAGCCCGGCTTGCACAGGATATCGCGGGTGGTTTATTGGCAACACTGCCGTCTGAGGACGACTTCAAATCCGAGGAGGTTGGGAAATGGATGGAAAAATATTATAAAGGAAGGGCGGATATCCCCACTGAATATCGGATGCGAATTCTACGATTGATTGAAAACCTTACCCTGGGGACTGCGGCAACAAATTATTTGACCGAATCAATGCATGGGGCCGGATCCCCTCAAGCGCAGAGGATTATGATTACCCGGCGCGTGAACATGCACGAGAAACAGAGAGCGGCAAGGAGGCTCTGCGGCATTGAAGATCTATAGGGATTAGAAGATAAGGATAGGACTCAAATATTGTGGAGGGTGTAACCCCGAATACGATCGAGTTGCCCTGGTACGGCATATAGAAGAAAGGTTGCAGGGCACGGTAGAGTTTGTTGAACCTGAACATGAAGGCATTGAGCTCCTTTTGGCAGTAGAAGGGTGCAGTACTGCGTGCGCTGATTTGAGTGCCTTTCAAGGTATGGGGATTCGAATAATAACCGGCATTGAAGACGCGGAGAGATTCATCAGGGAAATAAAGGAAAAATGAAGCTCCCAACTCTTTTAAGATACGTTAAGGGGCCTGTATTGCTCGAGGGAATTATCTTCGGCGTGAACGATTGTGATTATCTCAGGCCGGTAGGATGGCCTCTCTCCGAGGAGGTTGCTCAAGAGCCTCACCGCGATCAGCGATATTCCCAATCCTGCAAGACATCCCACGAGGGTGGTGAGGTTGAAATCCGCACCGGATGATTTTCCCGCAAAGTAGCCCACTAACGCCCCTCCAGCGAGGCCGATGGCAGGAATCATGTAGACCACGAACGAGGCCTTGGCCACGGTGCCGGAAGGGATTCCGATCCGTACCGTATCCCCTGGCTTTGCTCCGATGGGGTTGAGCGCCTCGGCGATCATCTCCTTGCCCCCTCCGAGCATGTCGCAGAAGCCCTTCGCCACACATTGACCGCACATGGTTTGCCGGTCCGTAATGACCAGGGCCTTTTCGCCCCTCACCTCTCTCACCGTTCCCACCTCCTCGTTCATATAGGCTCTGGGAACCTTGAACATCTCAAAGGGTGTCTGATCTCTATCCATGACGTCACGCCCCTGCTGATAAAACTCCTTTTTATCCAGGCCTTTTTTTCACTATAGGGAAATGAGGTGATTGTCAAGAAATTTGGTATGATCAAAATTTTGAGCAAACCCATCCTTGATGGTCTCGTAAAAAGTCGAAAAAATCCCTCTCTCTCGATGGGAGAGGGTTGGGGTGAGGATGAAAAAGGTAGCATTTCAACTACTTACCTCCCCCTCCCCTTAATCCCCTCCCACAAGGGGAGGGGAATTGGGACTTTTTACGAGTTTGTCATCCTTTGAAGAACTCATATTGCCTTTTTCCGCGTTGGGAACTAGAATAAGGCCCATTTTGAGGTCTATCGATACAAAGGCATTGGACGTTCGGGTAGAAGAACATTGAGGAGAAGGCTTATGACTTCAGTTTTGGTTACCGGCGGGGCAGGGTATATCGGAAGTCACGTGGTAAAGCAGTTGGGAGAGCTCACGAACCACCGGATCACTGTTATCGACAACCTCTCCACAGGGGTGAAGGAAGCGGTTCTTTTCGGGGATTTGATCGTGGAGGACCTCTCGAACACTCTTGCCGTCTCAGAGATCTTCTCGGAGAGGAGATTCGATGCGGTTCTCCACTTCGCTGCATCGATTATTGTGCCCGAATCGGTAGAGAACCCCCTAAAGTACTACGCAAACAACACCATCAACACCATCGAGCTTATCAGGTGCGCAGTTCAACACGGCGTTCGGCACTTCATTTTTTCCTCTACGGCTGCCGTATACGGCATCCCGGAGGAGGTACCCGTAAGGGAAACGACGCCGACCCATCCCATCAATCCCTATGGCATGAGCAAGCTCATGAGCGAGGCCGTGCTTATCGATACGGCCCGATCGAACGAGGCCTTCAATTACGGTATTCTGAGATATTTCAACGTGGCGGGGGCATCACGCGATGGGAAACTGGGTCAGAATTTTCCCGAGGCCACACACCTCATCAAGAGGGCTGCCCAGGCGGTGATCGGGCAGGTACCCTATCTTGAGATCTATGGAACGGATTACAGCACCCCTGATGGCACGGGAGTGAGGGATTACATCCATGTGGAGGACCTTGCAGCCGCGCACCTATCAGCCCTCGAGTATTTAATCGACGGCAGCGGCTCGGATGTCTTTAACTGCGGATATGGGCGGGGATACTCGGTGCGAGAGGTAGTCGATGCCATGAAGGAGGTGAGCGGGGTCGATTTTCCCGTGAGAGAGGCGCCCAGAAGGGCTGGCGATCCTCCCACCCTCATCGCAGACAACGCCAAGATCCTGGGGCATTTCCATTGGAGACCGCAGTGCGACGATCTTGCCCTTATCTGCAAGACGGCCCTTGCGTGGGAGAAGAAGATAGCATAAGCGCCTTCTGCGAAACTCAATGCTCAAGAACAGGGAGATACTAAGGGGAGCATAAAATAGATTGCATAATGACTGTCATTGCGAGGAGCGTTAGCGACGAAGCAATCTCTGAAATGAGTTTAACCATGAGATTGCTTCGCTCCCTTCAGTCGCTCGCAATGACCATAAGTGACTTTATTAGATGCAAACTATTTATTGCCCTCGGTAGTATCTTTCAGAAGGCTTTGATGAGGAGGATCTTTGGCTTCTCCTGATGTTTCCAAGGACATCATTCAGGTATCTGTTTTCCCTTTCTGAGAAGTTCCAGCCTGAGCCTGAGGTATGCCTCGCCTGCCTTTTCATCGTCCGGGGAGATTCTAATGATCTTCTTGTAGAGCTCAAAGGCCTTCTCCGGCTCCCCTTTTCGCTCCTTGAGCGTGGCCAGCTGGTGGAGGAGCTTGGTGTCCTCAGGTCGCAAGGCGAGGGCCTGTTCCATCTCCGTTTCCGCAAGCTCGGGTTTCTTTGCGCTCAGGTATGCCAGGATAAGGTATTGACGGAGTTCGTAGTTCTTCGGATTCGCCTCAACACCCTTGCGCATGGAGCCGGCTGCTTCATCGAATTGTTTACGGGTCATGAGGTAATCAAAGACATACCCGTAAAGGGCGATCTTCTCCGGCCTTGATTTGATCAACTCCAGGGCCTGTGCATAGGCGAGATCAGCCTTATTGAACCTCTTGCACACATCGAAGAGCTCCTCCCTGGCCTCTATGTCCTTGGGGTTGATCGTGAGGAGCCTCTCGAAGTGGGCGATGCTCTTCTCCGCGTTGCCTGCTTCTGCCTCCAGGACTCCAAGGTTAAAGAGGATGGTGGTGTTTTTCTTGTCATGGGCCAGTATCCTCTCATAGGTGGCCCTCAGGGCCTTCTTGTCCCCCTCTTTTTCCAGAATATTCGCATAGATGGTTAAGGCCTCGAGGTGGTTGGGGTCTTGTGCGAGGATCTCCTCGATATAGTTCTTTGCTTCTTTTAGCTTTCCTTTGTTAAAGAGTGAGTGGGCCAGCCGCAGCCTGCCATCGATATCCCCCTTTCTGAGCTCAAGCGCCATGCGCAGGTATTTCTCGGCCAGCTCCGGCTCCTTGAGATCATCGTAGAGGGAGCCGATGTTGTAGTAAAGGTTTGGATCATTCCTGTCATGCTGGGCTGCTTTGAGATACCACTCGAGGGCATCCTTTTTCTGTCCAATCTGAAATGAGAGGTACCCAAGGTTTTTCATGACAACTACCTGTTCAGTCTTGGTTAATCGGGGAAGCATCCTCGTGTATTCTGCTATGGCCTCCTTGGTCCTGCCTTTTTTCTCCAATAACTCAGCAAGGTGCACTCTGAGCCCCAGGTCATCGGGGCTCTTCGCTATGATCTTTCTCAGGGTGGTGATTGCCTGATCATATTGCCGAAGGCGTTCATAGGCCTCTGCCAGCTTTCTCATGAGGGGTGGATCGTCTTTTGTCTTGAGAATCTCCTCCAGCAGTTGGGCCCCCTGTTTCCACCTCTTACGGGCCAGATACTCATCGGCGAGCCTGAGCTTGAGGCGCATATCATCGGCGTTTTGCTCGACCGCCGACTCCAGGAAGGACAGCCTTTTCTTGTCATCGATTATCCTGTTTGCCCTCTCCAACCAATCCTCGGTCATGGGGGCGATCGTAAGGACAAATTCGCCGATGACCTCATTGTGGTGCTTCACCTGTATGCTGTATGTATAGCGGTGGAAGATATCCCCGCCTGGAAGGAGTTCTGCAAGGGCCCTTTCCTCTTGAAAGGCGTTCACGTCGAAACCCTGGGAAAAGAGCCTGATGCCTTTGTTAAAGGGCACTGAGGTATCTACCTTGAGGATCCTGAGCCTATCGTTCGGGTGGGCGTAAAGGGTCTGTTCCGGGAAGAGCCTTTTCTCGGTCCCGTTGTGTGAGATCACCATATGGCGAAATACCGGAGCCGGGTTAAGGAAATGCCGCAGCAGATCTCTGAGAGGGGTGCTGCCTGGGCCACCGAAGAGGAGGTAGAGCAATGCGGCAAAAAAAAGGGCTGCCCCCAGGAGGATAGCCCTTGTCCTTCTTTGCTTTTTTCGGTATGGCGTTTCCCTCTGTGCCAATTACCTTTTCTTTCCCCTCCTCTTGCTCTGGGCACCGCCTGCTTCCCACGGTGTTCCGCTCCATAGGAGCAGTATGGGGCTTGCCACGAAGATGGAGGAGTAGGTGCCGACAATGACGCCGATGAGCAGTGCAAAGGCAAAGTCGTGGATGACGCCGCCTCCCAGGATGAACAGGCATACGACCACGATAAGGGTGGTAAGTGAGGTAAGCACGGTTCTGCTGAGCGTCTCATTGATGCTGCGATTTATCAGCTCTGGTAAGTTGCGGCCTCGATACCGCCTGAAGTTCTCCCGGATCCTGTCGAAGACCACGATCGTGTCGTTCAGGGAATAGCCGACTATGGTGAGAAGCGCAGCCACAATGGGCAGGGTGATTTCCCGGTCGGTGAGCGCGAATGCCCCCATGGTGATAATGACATCGTGGAATAGGGCGATAATGGCGCCGAGGGCGTATTCAAGCTTAAGAAACCAGCACATCCCGATGGTGATGAGAAGCGCGACTGCGATGAGCCAGAGCACGCTTAATCCCACCGAGGCAACGATGTAAGCGCCGAATGCGAGTGAGGCAGCCATGATGATGCTCACGGTCCATTTGTACTCAAACCTGCCGGAGATGTAGATAACCATGAAGAGCATCGCATAGAAGATGGCGAAAAGGGCCTTTTCCGTTAGATCTTTCCCGATCTTCGGACCCACCATCTCAACCCTCCTGACCTCCACATTCTGCTCCCCAAAGGCGCTATTCAGGGCCTGGTTGACCTCCTTGTCTAGTCCGCTCAGCTCTATATCGCCCCTGCTCACCCGTATCAGGTATTCGCTTTCATCTTTCTCGCCAAACCTCTGGATGAAGCTGTCCCCCATGGCGATTGCTCGCAGGGCATCCCTGATCTCATGGGTGGTGACCTGTTGATTGAACCGTACCTGGATCAGGACGCCTCCCGCGAAATCGACCCCGTAGTTGGGACCGCCCCGAGCGATCAGCAGGACAAAGGTTATCGCTATAAGGGCGCCAGATACCAGGTAGCCTATCTTTCGCAGGCCGACGAAGTTGATATGTATATCCGGTTTAATGAATTCCATGCTCTGTCCTCTCTAGATGCTTATTTTCCTCCATCCCCGTTCGATGATGAGGTAGTCGAAGATGAGTCTGGTGATCACGATCGCCGTGAAGAGACTGGCTATAATGCCTATACTCAGGGTCACGGCAAATCCCTTTACCGGGCCCGTGCCGAACTGAAAGAGCACCAGGGCTGCGATCAGGGTGGTGATGTTGGCATCAAGGACCGTAGACAGGGCCTTGCTGTAACCCCCGTCAACCGCAGCACGGGGGGTCTTGCCCAACCTCAGTTCTTCCCTGATCCTCTCGAAGATGAGGACATTGGCATCGACGGCCATACCGATGATAAGGATGACGCCAGCGATGCCGGGAAGCGTTAAGGTAGCGCCGAAGAAGGCAAGCCCTGCCCCGATGAGCACCATGTTCAGCAGCAGGGCCAGGTCTGCGAGAATTCCCGCGAACTTGTAATAGAAGGCCATGAACAGTATCACGATCAGCCCCCCGATTAGCGTCGCTTTGAGCCCCTTGTCAATGGAGTCTTTTCCCAGGGAGGGGCCCACGGTCCGCTCTTCGATGATCTTCACCGGCGCAGGCAGCGCTCCTGCCCTCAGCACGATTGCCAGATCCTTCGCCTCTTCCATGGTGAACCTGCCGGTTATCTGGGCCCTTCCCCCGGCGATCCTGTCCTGTATGACTGGCGCGCTGTTGACCACGTTATCCAGGACGATGGCCAGCCGCTTCTTGATATTCGCACCGGTAATCTGCTCGAAGAGCCTTGCGCCCCTTGAGTCAAAGGTAAGGGAGACATAGGGCTCGTTGTACTGGGAATCGATCTGGACCCTCGCATCGGTCAGATACTCGCCCGTTAACACGGCCCTCTTTTTCAGGAGAAAGGGGATCTTCGTCTGGTAACCTGCCTCTCCTTTCATCTGGTAGAGGATCTCGTCACCCGGCGGTATAGTTCCCTTGAGCGCCTCCTCGACGCTGTTCTCCTCGTCAACCAGCTTGAACTCCAGCTGGGCGGTTTTGCCGAGGAGATCGATGGCCCGTTGTGTGTCCTTGATGCCGGGAAGCTGGACGAGAATCCTGTCCATGCCCTGCGGGCGGATATCGGGTTCGGTCACGCCGAACTGATCGATCCTGTTGGTGATGGTTTCAACCGCCTGATCCACCGCCATCTTTTTGATGTGATGCTGTGCCTGCTGGGAGAGGATTAATTCCACGCGAGGCAGACCCTCGCTTAGGGAGCCAATCTCAACGGACATATCGGAGAATGTGTCCGAGGCCATCTCCTCAACGGCCTTGATATCCTCCCTCCTCAGCAGGATAAGTTCAATCCTGTCAGGCCCGCTTCTTTTCAGTTCTTGATACCTGATCTTGGCCTTCCTGAGGCTCTGTTTTATATCCTCAACCATCCGCTCCAGGTGGCTCTCCACCGCCTTCTGGACCTGCACCTCCAGGATGAGATGCATACCTCCCTTGAGATCCAACCCCAGGTGAATCTTGTCCTCGGGCAGGATGTTCGGCCACCACGCGGGCAGGGTTGTACTGAGGGACGGCAAGAGATAGATGAACGCGATAACCAATACCACGAGAACGATGAGCCCTCGCCACTTTAGTTTCTTGGACACCTTTTTACTCCTTAGTCCATCGATTCATACATTCGCTTCTGAATTTACTCACTCAGGACTTAGCGCTGAGCAAGTACAAGCCACACCTCTTTCGATAACAATATGTTATCATATTAGCTCATCGAAGCACTTAGCTTTCGCCCTCTGCTTTTCTTGCTACCCCTGCGATAGAAGCCCTCGATACCTTAACCCTCACCTTCGGGGATATCTCCATGGTAACCACATCATCGGACAATCCGGTGATAACCCCATGCAGACCGCCCGAGCTCACGACCCTGTCCCCCTTTTTAAGCGCTGAGAGGATCTGCTTGTGCTGCTTTGCCTTTTTCTGCTGGGGCCTGATCAACAGGAAGTAGAAGATGGCAAAGATGATAATCAGGGGCAGGAATGCACCCAAACCGCCTGACTGTCCTCCTCCGGAACCCCCGGTTCCCATGGCGTACGCTAGATCAAACATCTGTATTCCTCCTTGTTGGTGTTATAAAGACTCTGCCTCGCTCTGATCTCGATTCTCTACCCTCCGGGCATAGAAATCATGGCTGAATTCAGCCAACCTGTCCTCTTTTATGGCCTGCCGTATTCCTGAGAGGAGGTGGCTATAGTAGTGAAGGTTATGAATGGTGTTCAGGGTGCTGGCCAGTATTTCCCTTGAGAGATAGAGGTGCCTCAGGTAGGCCCGGGAATAGCGAGAGCAGGTGTAGCACCCGCAATCCTCCTCGATGGGCGAGTCGTCCTGTGCGTACCGGGAGTGCTTGATGATCAGTTTCCCCGTTTTGGTAAAGAGCATGCCGTTTCTGGCACCTCTGGTAGGCAGCACGCAGTCAAACATATCCAGGCCCATCTTCACAGACTCGATGATATCCTCCGGTGTTCCCACCCCCATGAGGTAGGCGGGTTTTTCATCGGGCAGAAATTCCCTCGTCAACCGTACTATCTGCTCCCTGATGCGCGTATCTTCCCCTATGGCCAAGCCTCCTATGGCGTATCCGTCAAATCCCAGGCGTACCAAACCCCGTGTGCTCAGATCCCTCAGATCAGGATAGATCCCGCCCTGTACAATACCGAACAGGGCCTGTGAGTCGTCCTTCCTCTCATCGAGGCATCGCCGGGCCCATTGTTCAGTGAGCCGTACGGAGTTTCGCACGTAATCGTGAGAGGCGCCGGCTGGTGCGCATTCATCTAAGGTCATGGTGATATCTGACCCGAGGGATTTCTGAATCTCCATGGCCTTGGCCGGCCCGAGAAAATGGGTCGATCCATCGAGGTGTGAGCGGAAGGTGACCCCTTCGGGCGAGATGGTCCTGAGTTTGGAGAGACTGAGGGTTTGAAATCCTCCGCTGTCGGTGAGTATGGGGCCTGGCCAGTTCATGAAGCGGTGAAGACCGCCAAGCCCCTCGATCAGCGCATGACCCGGCCTCAGGTACAGGTGGTAGGTGTTTGCGAGGATGATTTCAACGCCTGCGTCCCTGGCCTCCTCAGGGGTTACTGCTTTGACGGAGCCCAATGTTCCAACAGGCATAAAGACAGGGGTCTCGATGGTTCCATGGTTTGTGACAAGTTCCCCCAGCCTGGCCCTGCTGGATGCACACTTTTTTTTAACGATGAATTTCAAGGTCTTCAACAGCCTTTTGTTGTTAGTATTGAATAATAATTCTATAATCTTGGTGTCTTGGTGCCTTTGTGGCAAGATACCTGAGTAATTAGGAATAATTTTGACATTTTTATTCAGGTTATCAGCATTGCGTCCCCGTAACTATAGAAACGATATCTGTTTTCCACAGCCCAACGGTAGGCCTTCATGGTCAGCTCATATCCGGCAAAGGCAGCCACCAGGAAGAGCAGCGAGGAACGGGGCAGGTGGAAATTTGTGAGAAGCCCGTCAATCGCCTGGAACGTGAATCCGGGATAAATCAAAAGATCCGTTGCCCCGGAATCGGGCACAAGTCCCCCTCTTCTCTGAAACACGGTCTCCAGGGCTCTCGCCACGGTGGTGCCTATGGAGATGACCCGTCCCCCGTTGCGTTTTGTGCCCTCAATTACCGTGGCTGCATCATAACCTATGGAGTATTCCTCCTCTCCAAGGCTATGTTCCCGAATGTCCTTTGTCCTCACAGGCTTAAAGGTATCGTACCCCACCTTAAGGGTAATGCTCGAAATGCCTACACCCCTGGCCTGAAGGGAGTCGATCAACTCCTGGGTAAAATGAAGACCAGCCGTCGGTGCGGCCACTGCACCAAGAAACTGTGAGAAGACGGTCTGGTATCTCTCCTCGTCGATCTTGGAGCTTCTATCCTTGTCGTCTCTTTTAATATAAGGAGGCAGCGGAAGGCAACCTCTTTTTTCCAACACGTAGGTAAGGGGGTGGGCGCCCTCGAAGCGGAGCCGAATCTTCCCATCCTCTCCACGCTGTGTCACGGTTCCCTTTAGGCCATCGGGAAACAGTATTGTGCTGCCCTCCTTCGGCCTCTTTGATGCCCTGAGCAGGCACCATCGATCATCAGGTTCCCCCATCGGCAAATGAGCGGGGTGCTCAAGAACCAGGATTTCCACCCGGCCCCCGGTTTGCTTTCTGCCGAAGAGCCTGGCAGGAACCACCTTGACATCGTTAACCACCAAGAGGTCACCCTCTCTTAAAAGCGAGGGGAGATCGAAGAAGCGATGATCAGCAAGACCACCCGTGGACCTCTCAACGCCCAGGAGTCTTGATTCATCCCTTCTCTGAGCCGGTTCTTGGGCGATGAGTTTTTCGGGGAGATCATAATCGTACTCTTCCAGGCTATACATCTGCCTTGTTACCGAAAGATATAGGTTAAAAGCAGTCCGCAACCCATGGCGATGAAGCCGATCACCCTCAATTGGTTATCGGAAAGGAGCTGGATTTGGCTGAGCCACCTCTTCATCTTGTCGGGAAATGCCAGGTAGGGCAACCCCTCGAGGATCAACACGAGCCCCAAAAGGCAAAACAGCAATCTCATTTCCGAAGGCCTCGATGTCTAACATTGCCAGGTGTATCAGGGCAACGGCGGAAAATCGCTCATTCCATTACATCGTCGTTTCATACTATAGACAGCGCTCGTATCTTTCAAGAGTTATGTGCTGTTTATTGCTGTGGGAGGGAAGCCCTGCAGTGTTAGAGATCGAGATTATGCCTAGAGCCTGGAGCTCTTTCCGGTCATATGCTCGATTTTCACCTTGATAATCACCGCCTTATGGACAGCTTCCTCGTTGTAGGCCGATGGAGTGCCGGAGTAATGCTGCATGATGATATCCAGGGCCCTCTTTTTCGATTCAAAATCCTTTCTTCTCATCTGCTAGCTGCCGGTGTGCATAAGGGAATATAGTGTTGCCTGTGAGTCAAAGCCGCTGATGAACGTTTTCCCCTATCCTTGAAGTGGATTAGTCCTCAACATTGCAGATAAAGCTGTCGTGCATCTCGGGGTAGGCGATGGAACAGTCTTTCCCTATGAGCCTCTCTGCTTCCCCTATTGCTTCTTCCATGGTAGAGAAGGGCTCAAAACCGAGCAATCTCGCCACCTCGAAGTCCGTGGCCCCGGCGAGAAAGACCTTGCCGAGGTACCTGAAACCATAGGCTCCCTGTCCCCACAGGATAAGGGGATGGACACCGTGGAAGCCGAACCCATACCTGTATTTATGGACGAACTCAGGTCGATGGGCGTACTCTTCCGCGTAGAGATCCCACAGTTCGAAGGGGTCCTGGGTTTCAGGAATGAGCTTCTCGAACATCTCCACGTAAGAAGGGTACTTCACGGGATCGAACTGCTTATTGCAGGGGTGAACGAGGATGATAACCCCCCCTTTTTTTACCAGAGGAATATTCTGAAACAGGCCGAAGCTATAGGACATACCCAGGTTCCTCACCAGGATTGGATTGACAAGGGACATTTTGCTGTAGGGATCTCTGTTGTTGCCCATCCCGTACACCACCACATCGGACTGTCCTTTCACCTCAACGACGTGCTGGCGTTGGAGGATCTCCAGGGTCTTCTCATGGGCCTCAGGTGGATGCCCAGCCACCACCTGCACCACCTCCTGGGGGTACGCGTTGTTCATGGCGCCCTCGATAATGAGAAACCGGCGCCCCTTTTTTGCAAGTTCCTTCTCGATGATCTTCCCCATCTCGTTGAGCAGCTTAGGGAAAGCGGAACGCTTTGCGTCCATGGTGGATTTTCCCGAGGCCTTGGGAAAGGGACGGTGGTGATGGCGGATGCTCCTGAAGCTTCCCAACCCAACCACAGCCGACTTCCAACCGCCGTTAAACGGGGACCATGGATTGCTCACGTAGATGACCTGGTCCGAGTCGATGAGAGCACGGTTCACCTCCACCTCCTGACCGCGATCGGTCTCCCCGAGAAAGACCAGGTTTTCCCTATCCTCGGCATCGTGGTTGCGAAGCCTACTTGGCCCTAAACGGTAAGGAAGGTCCTCGCCGAGGATACTGCTGAGTTCTCGTATAGTCCATTTTCGATGGAGACCCACGGCGCATATCAATCTGATATTGCTGTCCTTAACCCCTAACTTGTCCAATTCCTCTAAGATTACTCTTATTGCCAAGCCGCGAAAATCGGGCTCTCTCTGGATCGGGACGAACCCTATGGGATCGTCAAAGGCGATGGTAACCCTGGATTTTGGGCTCACCAATGTGGAGAGAGGCTCATGTGCGATAGGAGAGTTGAGCGCAGCACGCACCGCCTTTGCTGGGTCAGTCAGCCGAGGCAGTGGCCTCGTTTCCTGGCGAATAATCCTCGTCCTCTTGGGTAATTCGGCCATAAGGGTGCCGTCACCATAGGGAATTCGATAAATATTGTCTTCAGTCATAACAGGATACCTCCTCGATCTTGCGGGTTAAAGAAGATCCGCGCAGCCGAATCTTCTGTTCAAACTACGGATCATCCTGCTAGCGCACGATCATGGTGCTTCGCTTCAGGGCCTTGCAATCACCTTTGTTTAAAAGGCATACCATAAAAAAAGACATCTTCATACTCTTTAGCATATAGTTTCTGAGGAGATACGAGCTTGACCTAGCTCACCCAGTGTGGGTATTCTATGTAACAAGGGTTCAGGGTGCAATTGTTTTTTTGAGCCCCGATCCCTGGGCGGTATTTAGTAAAGAATCGGGCTCTAAGAACCAACGGGCCTTTGAGCGTTAACGATCCGGGTTTAGGTATGGAGGCCCCATAGTGAAGATCCCTGTTTACCAGATCGACGCCTTTACAGGCTCTGTGTTTGGCGGCAATCCCGCAGCAGTGTGTCCGCTTGAACAGTGGCTGGACGACTCGCTGATGCAGGCAATCGCTCAAGAAAACAACCTTTCCGAGACGGCCTTTTTCGTTAAGGAGGAGGAAGACTACCGGATTCGCTGGTTTACTCCCCTTGCCGAGGTTGACCTCTGCGGTCATGCCACCTTGGCCTCCGGATTCGTGGTCTTCAACTACCTCGATTTGACGATAGGCCGGATCACCTTCCAATCGAGAAGCGGGCCGCTCAGGGTAGTTAGGGAGGAGGGTCTGCTCTCCATGGATTTCCCTTCTCAGCCACCCCGATCATGTTCACCACCCAGAGAGCTTCTCGATGGGCTGGGAGCAGAGCCGTTGGAAGCCTTATGTTCTGAGGATTATTTCATGGTGTTCGAAAGCGAACGCGATGTACGAGGGTTGATTCCAGACATGGGGACCCTCAAGAGATTGGACCTGCGAGGGGTGATCGTAACAGCGCCGGGAGACGAGGTGGACTTTGTGTCCCGATTTTTCGCCCCAGCACTAGGAATTGATGAAGATCCCGTGACTGGATCTGCCCATTGTGCCTTGACACCGTACTGGTCACGGAGGCTGGGTAAGGATAATCTACACGCTTATCAGGTCTCGAGGCGAGGCGGGGAGTTATTCTGTGCCGATCGTGGTGATAGAGTGATCATATCAGGCCGCGCAGTGAGGTATATGGAGGGTAGTATTACCATTGAGTCCTGATTCCCAAGGATGAAGGCCCATGTGCAATGAGGTACATGAGCTCTCCTGACATTGCCTTCAAAGGAGGGATGTACAATGGCAAAACACATCGGCATTGTGGCGTGCAGCGCAGAGGGAGCGGCGCTGTGTTACCGGACTATCTGTAAAGAAGCACCGAAAGAGATGGGCGAACACATGCATCCAGAGGTAACCATGCATACCTATCCGCTCTCCGACTACATGGTCCATATCAGGGCCGGGGACTGGGATAAGGTTGCGGAGCTCATGATTTCCTCGGCAGAGAAGGTGGCACGGGTTGGAGCCGATTTCGCGGTGTGCCCCGACAACACCATCCACCAGGCATTCGATATCGTGAAATCCAGATCAACGATTCCTTGGCTCCATATCGCTGAGGCAGTGGGGGAGGAGGCCAAAAGGAGGAAATTCAAACACCTCGGCATCCTGGGAACCAGGTATCTCATGGCGGGGCCCGTGTATCCCGATGCCCTCAAGACCTTTCATATCACCAGTGAGATCCCGGACCAGGACGACCAAGAGCATATCAACGAGATCATATTCACCGAGCTCGTAAACGGCCTGTTTCGCGAGAGATCACGGCTGTATTTCAAGGAGGTAATAGGAAAGCTCAGGGACCGCGGGTGTGATGCCGTGGTGCTCGGGTGCACGGAAATCCCCCTGATCGTAAACCCGGACGATTCTCAGCTCCCAACACTCGATTCCACGCGTTTGCTCGCGAGGGCAGCCCTACGGGAGGCCCTTGGGCAGGGATGATCAATCGCGCGATCTTGCCGACCGTTCGATGTATGGGTAACACCGGGGTTCTCCACGGTGGGAGGAGATCCTGGATGATCTGAGGAGGTTATATGATGGGACGTCCGGTTTTCTCTTTGTTGATCACAGCGACGCTCGTGATGTGCATGGGTCTTTTCAGCAGTTGTGAGAAGGCCGCCAGGGAACCATCTCAAGGTATTGGAGAGCTGGAGCTCTACACGTTTTCCCCTGATCGTCAGCATTTTTTGAGCAATGCCCAGCCCTTTACCTTGCCTCCCAGCACCTCACGCAGGGACGCGCTCGATCGTTTGGGCAGGCATCTCGCCGAGACCTATTTCCAAAGCACGTACACGGAAGAGATAACCAATATTCAGTTTGATGTAATGGGAATAGATGATATTGGCAATCCTTCCCTCCCCCTTCGAATAGCTACGGTGAATATGGTTGATCCTGGCGGGTACGCAATGAAGTACTTTTTTCAAGGATCTGGTGGCGGCCAGACAACCTTCTCTATCCTTGCTGCAACCTTTATGCAACCACACCTGGACACGCCCCTCATAGATGGTCTGGTTCTCCTCTATAACGGCGAGATGCTGCCGGAGCTTGATCACATCAATTTACGGGGAATCCTGACTCCAAGATTAGTGCGCCATGTTACGAAGCGGGCCATCAATGACAGCAAGAGGTAAATCCCCTCATACACTGATCTGCACGCAGAAGATAAAGGTATCCGTGGGCGAGGTGGTTTTCAGGTATTTGTTCGTAACTTCTCAATAAGTTCGAGTTCTGTCATTGCGAGCGTAGCGAAGCAATCTCAACTATCGCAACGAGATTGCCGCGTCGTGGAGTTTATCCTGAGCATAGCCGAAGGACTCCTCGCAATGACGGTACATGGCTACGGCATGCAATCAGACGAACTTATTGAGAAGTTACATTCATTTTACTACTGGGATCTCCTCCCGGAGGAGAGGAAACCGATTCTATCTCCAGGAGCAATATCAGAGCAAGATCATTGACGACATCTCGTATCCATGGTATATCTTGCCCGCTTGAGTTAGAAGAGTGTTATGGGCTGGCAAAGCATAGGTATTCAGGTTTTCACGGGTTTTTCTTTAACACGCACTCAGGCCAGGGAAATATCAGCCTGGGCAAGGAAGAGAAAGGGGGCTCATTATGAAAGGGGTTTTGATCAGGGCGATATGTGTGGTGATCGGTATGCTGGTAGGGATCTCTGCGGTTCCAGGTTTGGCTGCGGCAGAGGTCAAGGTGGGGACGATTTTTTGTTATACGGGGCCTCTCATGGAGTTTGGCCCCAATATTCGCAATGGAGCTGTTCTGGCTGAAAAACAGATGGATGAGGCTGGTTTCAAGATTAATCTCATCCATGAAGACGAGGAAACATCTCCCATTGCAGCCACAGATGCAGCCAAGAAGCTTGTGGAGATTGACCGTGTCCTTGCCATTGTGGGACCTATGACAACCCCTGGTGTCGTGTCGGTTGCAGAATCCGTCACCTGTGCGAGGGGTGTGCTTATCATCTCACCCTCTGCAACCGCACCTTTTATCTCTGTGCTCCCGGCAGACAAGGAGAAGGATGTGGTCTTTCGAACATGTCCATCTGATTCGTTGCAGGCTGTCGTCTCCGGTATCTTCGCATCCCGTCGCTACAAGACAGCCTCCATTTTCTATGTGAATAACCCATACGGCCAGGGGCTTGCCGAAACATTCACAAAATCCTTTACAAAACGAGGCGGTAAAGTACTTGCAACGATACCCCATGATGAAAAGCCGGCCGAATCCTATACGGCTGAGTTAAAGAGGGCCTTGAAGGATAATCCCCAGGTGCTGTGCGCCTTCAGCTGGGCGGGGAATGCAAAGATCTTTCTCAAGGAGGCGGTCGAGTTCTTTAACTATAAGAGCTTCCTGTTTTGTGATGGAACACGATCCCAGGATATCGTAAACTCTGTAGGGGCGAAAACCCTTGAGGGCCAGTACGGGACCGTCCCTGCTTCCGCAGTGGGTGAAGCTAATATTCTTTTTAATACCGATTACAAAGACCAATTTGGTGAACTTCCACCTTTGCCTTTCATCACCAACGCCTACGATGCCGTGGCCGTTATTGGTCTGGCTGCTTATGCTGCTGAGGTCAACGGGCTACCCATGACCTCAAAAAGCATTAGGGATAACCTCAGGAAGGTTGCCTGTCCCCCGGGGGAGATTATAAAACCGGGTGAATTCAAAAAGGCCTTTGCTTTGCTTAAAGCAGGCAAGGATATCAACTATGAAGGGGCATCCGGATCTAACGATTTCGATCATAACGGGGATGTTATTACTCCAATCGAGATATGGAAGTATTCGAAGGGTACCATCGTAACGGTCAGTGTCGAGCATGCCATACCCAAGGAGTAAGGCTTCAGGGTGACGATTCGCAACCGGCGGGGAAGGTAGGCTATCAAAGACCGACGTGGAGGGAAAAGACAAGGCCATGCCGCTGGTTGCATGCGAGGAGATTCCGAGCCCGGAGGCACCAGGGCTGGCTGATATCGACCGGCTCCATGGCCTTGGCTGGACCGATATCGACAGTATTGACGCTATCTTCCACGGTGCCGGCATGGTGCGCCACGGCATCATGTTCAAGGCCTTCCGGATGGATTGTAACTAGTCCAGGGGACCTGGATGAAGGCCAAATCCTTTAAACGGCTGGTCAATATTTATCCTCCCTTTCTGGGGGCCGGGGTCAGGGTGCGCTCGGTGTCGCCCGACTTTCGGCAGATCGAAGTCGAAATGCCCCTGCGCTGGTACAACCGCAACTATGTGGGGACTCATTTCGGCGGCAGCCTTTACAGCATGGCCGATCCGTTCTACATGGTGATGTTGATACACGTCCTGGGGCCGGATTACATCATCTGGGACCAGGCCGCATCCATAGAATTTTTCAAGCCCGGAACAGGGACCATGCGCGCCAGGTTTTGTCTGACCGAAGCAGACCTGGAGGCCATTTACGCACATACGGCAGACGGCCGGAAATATTTGCCCGAGTTTAGCGTCGAGATTGTGGGCCCAGAAGGAGAACTGGTGGCGCGGGTCAAAAAGACCCTGTACATCCGGCGCAAGCATCAAGGCAAGGCCACTTGACCGCAGCGGGCCATGACATGGTAGCGGACAATCGTGCGGAGATCGCATACTGTTTCCAAGATACTTCTTGCCGGGAAGAGCCTTCCCGGCTGAGGCCAAGCGTATCACACGTGGATGAGGAACTCCAAGATGCCGCGCTACGTCATGCCCTGAATATCCTAATTCCCTCACCACCGGTAGTAGAAATCGCTCAGAATAGGTAACGTGATAGTTCCCTGCGACTTGATGCAGGGATATTTAGAAAGAAAGACCTGGAATCATGATTATCAAAACATCGAGCGGGAGATCCTTTGATACCGACAGGCATTTGACTGCCGCGGAAAGGCACATCGTTCAGAAGCTGTTCGCATGGGAGTCGCTGGTAACAAGCGTCGAGCAGTTCATCCAGAAAAAGGAGGATGCTCTCCTCAGGGGCTGGGAAGACTCTGGGCCGGTCACGGAAAGCGCGGTCCTGAAGTCTATCATTGATGACTTAGAGAAGAAGGTGGTTGCTCGTTTGGATGAAAAACGCTCATGAAGATCTCTCTAAAGGCTATCCGCACGAGAATGATCGGCATGAAGTGCATGAGCGAGTGCAGCGTAACGGGCTCAATAGATTGCCGCAATGACTCCTTTCTTGTATCGTTCACTATACTTTGACTATCCGGCTTCCTCT
>CAYMFC010000005.1:0-36411 GCA_964389665.1 uncultured Desulfobacteraceae bacterium
CGGTATCCGCAACCACCGCTGCCATCACCGCTCCGACAAAGCCGAGCCCCATCACAACCACGATCTCCCGGCCCTTGCCTCTCTGCTCTGCTACGATTCTCGAGAGCCTCTCGTACTCTCTCGCGTATTCATCTTCACCGGGAAGCGCAAATCTCTCGCCATCCGGGCTGATTGAATAGTCCATACCGGCTCCTTATTTTAGTACCCTTAGCCTTACATTGCTCAACTTCCCGATCAACTCAGCTGTAACCTCCTCCACGCTGCCCTTGCCGCCTACCTCCACAATCGCCGGCCTTCCTGTTTTGCCCGAGAGCTCCTTGAAGTACTGTACCGCTGCGAGGGTTCCCTGTTCAGCGTCGTAATAGATATCATGCCTCTGATCAATGGCTTCCTCGTCTTGATCATCATCCCGTTTCCTTAACTCACCTCCGCATATCCTGCACCTATCGCCATCCGGCTTTATGGCATCGATATTCACATTATTGGGGTGGTTGTTATCATTCACACAGAGCCTTCTGCCCATGATCCTCTTTTTCGCGATCTCCCGATCCAGCATGACCTCAACAAGGACGTGGACATCGATGCCCTCCCCTGTGAGGACCTCATTCAGCTTGATGGCCTGGGTTATGTTTCGCGGAAAGCCATCCAAAAGCCACCCGTTTTCGCAGTCCGATCCCTTAAGCCTGTCAAGGACCATGGGGATGGTTATCTCATCCGGGACCAATTCTCCTCTGTCTATAGAGGCCTTTGCCTGTTTCCCCAATTCGGTTCCCTTGGAGATATTCTCACGAAATATCACACCTGTTTCAATATGGGGTATGCGGTATTGCTCCTTTAAGAGGGCGCCCTGGGTGCCTTTTCCGCTTCCGTTTGGCCCGAAGAAAAGGATATTCATTGTTTAGTCTCCTTTCATGAGATTGATGAGGAAATCAGGGAACCGGACGATCCTGTTATCCCTATCCAGGCAGGCATGGACCGTATAACCCTGTACGAGTATCTCGCTTCCCCTGAAAATGGTATAGTCAAATCTGCTGCTCGCCCTCCTTACAAAGCCAATGGTTGTCTCGATCGTTAGCAGGTCATCATAGCGGGCGGGTTTCAGGTATTTCAGGTAGGCTTCCGTGGTAGGCAAAAAGAATCCCTTCTCTTCAACCTCCCTGTAGGTAAGTCCCATATCCCGAAGCAGCTCGGTTCTCCCTATCTCGAAAAATCTAAGGTAGTTCGAGTAGTAGACGATTGCCATTGAATCACAATCGCCGTAGATAACCCGATAGTATGCGATATTCTTCTTCATTCCCCAAACAAGAAAGAATCAACCAGCTCATATCCCGCGCCAAAGAAGAGCCCGCTTTCCCGTGCGGCAGCCTCTGAGAAGCGGGATCCCTTGGGATGAGATTCGAGTTCCCCCTTTGAAGCCCATGCAAAGGGAGTCGGCTCATCGGTGTGGGTTCTTTTCGGTATCGGTGTGAGGTGGTCGCTGGCCACCATGATCCGATAGTCCTCGAAATCCTTCAGCCCTTCAAGTATGGGACCCACCACCTTTTCATCGAAATTCTCAATGGCCTCTATCTTCTCCCCGATATTGCCGCTATGCCCTGCTTCATCGGGTGCCTCCACGTGGATAAGAACAAAATCATAATCCCTGAGGCCCCTCAAGGCTGCCTCGGCCTTACCGCGATAGTTGGTGTTAAGATACCCCGTGGCCCCTTGGACATTGATGGGCATAAGCCCGATACACACCCCTATGCCCTTGACGAGATCCACTGCTGAGATGACCGCCCCATCGATACCATATCTTTCCCTGAACAACGGTATCTGCGGGGCCCTGCCCTGTCCCCAGAGCCAGATGGAATTGGCCTCGGCAAGCCCTTTTTCTCTACGATGGAGATTTGTGGGGTGATCCCTCAGGATATCCCATGATCGTCTGATGAGGCCGGGCACTGGGTTCTCCGACCGGTCGTGTAAGTACGCGGCCATGTTCTGTTCCAGCACATCATGGGGAGGGATCGTGTGTGCATGCTCAGGGCCGTTCTCCCACACCATCAAATGCCGATAGGCAACTCCCCCGTGGATCTCAACGCCTGGAAACCTCAATCCTTTCCCGAGGGTTTCTAAAATCGACGCTGACTCCGCAGTTGAGATATCCCCTGAACTGTGGCTTTTCATGATGATCTCTTGATCCGATCTGAAATCCAGCGTTACCAGGTTCATTCTGAAGGCTACCTGGTTGGCCTTGAGTGCGATGCCCATGCTGGCTGCCTCCAGGGGAGCGCGACCGGTATAGTGGGTTCGGGGATCGTATCCCAACAAAGACAGGTTTGCGACATCGCTTCCCGGTTCCATGCCATCAGGGACGGACTTCACGAGGCCAATCCTGCATGTGGCAATGCGGTCCATGTGTGGTGTCTCGGCAACCTCAATCGGTGTCCTGCCGCCAAGCTCCTCCAGGCCGTAATCGGCCATCCCATCTCCTATAAGAAGGAGGTATTTCCTTGTATTGCGATGGACTGCCATGAGGATGCCACTCGTCTTTTATGGTTTATCATTGGTTCGGTAAAACTCGTAACGAACAACTCGATCTCTCTAATCGCCAATTGACAATCGAGATTCGAAAATCCCTTCAGATGCCCGTTCTTTTCTCTACCCTGAAGACCACCGTCTTCCCGGCTACCATATCCAGTTTATCAATAAGCTCCAGGGATTCCCTGACATCCCGCTCCCTTGCTTCATGGGTCAGCATTACGACGGGGACGGGGCCATGAGCTTCCCTCTTTTTCTGGATCACAGCGGCAATACTGATGTTGTGCTCACCAAGGATTCCCGATATCTTTGAGAGCACTCCTGGCCTGTCTAAGGCGGAAACCCTAAAATAATAACCGCTCCTTACCTCATCCATAGGTTTGAGAGAGAGCTCCTTTGACGGGGAACGCGCGAAGGAAAGGGGTGAAACCCTCCTCGTGATGCCTTTGATGTGATTTCTTGCGATATCCACGAGATCGGCGACTGCTGCGCTGCCCGTTGGTTTCCTCCCGGCTCCGAGGCCATAGAAGAGGGTCGGCCCCACGAAATCACCCTCCACATACACCGCGTTATACGCCTCATTGACGTTTGCCAAGATGTGATCCCTGGGCACAAAGGCAGGGTGCACCCTGGCCTCGATATGCTCGCCAGAGCGTCTCGCAATCGCCAATAGTTTCACGCAGTAGCCGAACTCACCGGCAAACCGTATGTCCTCGGGAGATACCTTATCGATCCCCTCTTTGTAGATATCCTCATAGGAGAAGGGGAATCCGAAGGCCAGGGAGATAATGATAGTGAGCTTATGGGCAGCATCGCTGCCGTCGATATCCAGGGTGGGGTCCGCCTCCGCATATCCTAACCGTTGAGCCGTGGAGAGTGCCTCCTGAAAGGAGAGCCCTTCCTGTGTCATCCTGGTCAGGATGTAGTTCGAGGTTCCGTTCAGGATAGCCAAGACAGATTGGATCCTGTTCGCAGCAAGGCCCTCCCGCAAGGATTTGATGATGGGAATGCCGCCTGCAACGCTTGCCCCAAAGGCGATATCAACGTCGTATTTCTCGGCCATCTCGAAGAGCTGCCTGCCGTGGGTTGCGATCAGGGCCTTATTGGCTGTGATCACGTGTTTCCCCCTCTTCATGGCCATTGATATATAATCCAGCGCTTGATCGCAGCCGCCTATGAGCTCCACCACGACCTCTATCTCCGGATCATTGAGTATTTCCATGGCATCGGTGGTAAGGATAGCCGGATCGATCTTTACACCCCTATCAGAGTGTATATCCAGATCTGCAATCCTCTTCAGCACAATCTCCCCGCCAACCCTATCCGCTATCAACTGGCGATTGTGGAGGAGGATCTCCACCATACCTGCCCCTACGGTCCCGAAGCCGATCAGGCCAACATGCAACGCGGGCATATCTCTATCCTCCCTGGCCGTTTCTATGAGCTAAGATCTTAAAATTTCTGTCAAGCGCGCCATATTCTAATCATCCGTTAGGTCCAGATGGAGCTATGTATTCATACCAGCCTGTTAATCCCATAATCCAGGTCTGGGCCAGGGTTCTTGAAGGCCTCAATGCAGATTGCAAATTGCAAAATGCAAATTAAGAGATGCAAAAAGAAAAGCAGGAGATTGCCTTCATAAACAGGTAAGGAAAAGCAATTTTAACTTTTGCACTTTGCATTTATTGTTTTGCAATTCGAAGCTTCACTAGATTTCTGAGTTGTGTAATTCCTGGTATTCTACAGCATTAGAGAATTTTCTTGATACCCCTTACGGCCTGGTTGATCCTGTGCTTGTTCTCAACCAGTGCAAATCGAATATAACCCTCTCCGTACTGCCCAAACCCTATGCCCGGCGACACCGCCACCTTGGCCTCGTTTATGAGCAGCTTTGCGAACTCCAGGGAACCCATCCCTGCATGAACCTCCGGTATCTTGGCCCACACAAACATGGTGGCCTTGGGTTTTTCTATGTGCCAGCCAATCCTCTCCAGGCCTGAGATCAGTGTATCCCGCCGCTCTCGATACACCTCGGCGTTCTCCCTCACAGGTCCATACGGCCCCTTCAGGGCAATAATTGCGGCAATCTGTATGGGCTGGAATATCCCATAGTCCAGGTAGCTCTTGATCCTCCGTAAGGCTGCGACCATCTCCCTGTTGCCGACGCAGAAACCTACCCGCCAGCCGGCCATAGAAAAGGTCTTGGTAAGGGAGTAGAATTCCACGCCTATGTCCTTTGCCCCTGCAACTTGTAAAAAGCTCGGGGGTTCATACCCGTCGTACACCAGATCCGCATACGCGAAGTCGTGGATGACGAGCATCTCATGTTCCTTGCAGAACTCCACTATTCTTTCAAAGAAATCCTTATCCGCTACGTTGGTGGTAGGGTTATGGGGAAAGCAGATTATCAACATCTTTGGCTTTGGCCACGTTTGCTTGGTGGCCGTTAAAAGGTCCTCGAAGAAATCCCTCTCAGGGCTGATGGGTATCCCCCTGAGATCACCGCCGGCAATGATTGCGGAATAGGGATGAATGGGATAGGTGGGATTCGGTGCAAACACCACATCGCCCGGGCTTATCGTTGCCAGGACCAAATGGGCTATTCCCTCCTTGGCACCTATGGTGACAATGACCTCCTCATCGGGATCCAACTCAACCCCAAAATGATCTCTGTACCAATCTGCCATGGCATCCCGGAGTTTGGTAATACCCCGGGAGGCGGAATACCGATGGTTCTTTGGATTCTGCACCGCCTCTATTACCTTGTCTACGATGTGTTGAGGGGTGGGTAGGTCAGGATTACCCATTCCCAAATCAATGATATCCTCCCCTTTTCTCCTCGCCTCCATCTTTAGCTCGTCTACAGTGGCAAAGACATAGGGAGGCAACCGGTCTATCCTTGGAAAGTTGTACATCGCTTCTACCCCCTGTAAAAGTCTATTTTTATACTACAGAAGATCTTTCATAGTCAAAATATTCTTCCATTCCATAGAGACCCAACCCTTCGGCTCTGGCGATGAAAAAAGCCTGCTGCTGAATTCCAACCATGGTCCCTCGGTTCTGCTCACACTCAAAGACAGATACTTTTTCGATATGGAAACAGATACTAGTTGAATTTTATCAAAAAATCGAGTAATAGAATTTTTTTATCATACTCAAATACACGGTGAGGGATTAGGACAGGGGTCACGACCATGGCGGAGGGGAAGAGCATGGATAGATACGCAGAGGCGGGCGTTGACATTGAGGCCGGAAAGAAGTTCGTAAATACGATAAAGCCAATTGTAAGCAAGACATTTAAATCGAATGTGTTGAGTGACTTAGGGGGATTCGCAGGCCTCTTCTCCCTTTATCTGGGAACTATCAAGAATCCCGTTCTCGTCTCCTCCACAGACGGTGTGGGCACGAAGCTAAAGATAGCCTTCATGCTCGATAAGCATGACACCATCGGGATAGATCTGGTGGCCATGGGCGTGAATGATATCCTCGTGCAGGGCGCCACCCCGCTTTTCTTTTTGGATTACCTTTCCATGGGTAGGCTCAACCATGACACCGCGGTTGAGATTATAAGGGGAATCAGCAAGGGTTGTACAGAGGCGAACTGCGCCTTGATTGGTGGGGAGACCGCGGAGATGCCGGGATTCTATGCTGAGAACGAGTACGACCTTGCAGGCTTCTCTGTGGGAATCGTGGATGCCGACAAGATCATCGACGGCAGCGAGATAGCTGTCGGACATCAATTGATCGGAGTGGGCTCCAGCGGCCTGCACAGCAACGGCTACTCCTTGGTGCGAAGGATCATATTCGAGGGGCTCAAGATGTCCCCTGATGATCGTGTCGAGGAGCTCGGCCGTACCATAGGAGAGGAATTACTCGAGCCTACGAAGATCTATGTAAGGACTATACTCTCCCTGGTGAAGAACTTTCAAATATTCGGAATCTCCCATATAACCGGTGGCGGGATCATTGAAAACCTCCCCAGGATCCTTCCCTCGAATTGTCAGGCCGTAATCAGCCGATCGTCGTGGAGCCCCCAGCCCATCTTTCACTTTATAAGGAAGGCCGGAAATATCACCGATGAGGAGATGATGAGGACCTTCAACAACGGAATCGGCCTGATCCTTGTGGTCGCTGAAAAGGCTCTACAGGATGTGATGCAGCAGATTGAGGCGATGGGAGAAAAGGCATACCCCATAGGATGGATCGAGGAAAGGGGTAAAAACTCAGCAATAAAATTTATCGATTAAGGCGGTGTCCGTGCCTGTGTTGGTGAGCAGTTGCCTATTGGGTGTTGAGTGCCGTTATGACGGCAATCACAGCCTTGCTGAGGAGATCGCAGGAAAGGCTCGCCAAATGCACATGATCCCTATCTGTCCCGAGCAGTTAGGCGGTTTATCCACTCCGCGACCCCCTGCCATCATCGTAAACGGCGATGGAGAGGATGTGCTCCGTGGACGTGCACAGGTAATAAATGACCGGGGCGAGGACGTCACAGGCGCATTTCTCAAGGGAGCCCTTCAAGCCCTTGCGCTCGCACAACTTACAGGCGCACAAAAGGCCTTTCTCAAAGGCAAAAGCCCCTCATGCGGCCTTCAGACACCTTACTGTGAGTCAGATACCGGATATGGTATCGGCGTTACCGCGGCCCTCCTTCTTCGCAACGGTATAGAGGTCATTGAGGTGAACGCGGAATAGCGGAGGTTACGATATCCAATAATCTCTTCGCCTCACGGAGATAAAGGCGCCTTACCCGTAATAGTAGGCCTTCGCTACCGTCTTTTGCTCCAAGAGCGCATCAATCTTGTCCTGGATCTCCCTTCGGGCAGGATTGCTATTCCAGACATTCCAGTCTTCAAGGCTTCTCCATGTGCTGATCACCATGAACTCATCGGGATCACTGATTCCCTTCAGTGTTTCGCCTGAAATGTAGCCTTTCTGTTCCATAGCCTTTGACCGGAGCTCCCACAAAAGGGGAAGCAAATCCTCCTCCCTACCGCCGGCCACCTTTCTGGTTATTATCACCTTGATCGCCATCTTGTCACCTCCTTGCTCTATGATTACAAGTCGGAACCTTTTTTTACAGAGAGTACCAGCAGACTCGTCGTTTATCAACATGGATTTTATCCGTTTATCAATATACTCCAGGGAGAAAAAACCGGTTTCACTCGGAGTAGTAATGAAATAGTTCCTTATAAGGGATGATTCTCTCATGAGCAATGGTTATAGTACTACGGCAGATAAAGTTCTTGACAGTGTCATGAAGTGCATGAAATAAAAGGATCTCACAAATCGAGAGATGAGAAGGAGCCGATGATTGGCATATCAAAATTATACTGTGGAACAGTGGAGCCATCCGATGCCCTTCGGTATGGAAGACGCACGGGGCGGTTGCCCTCCCACCTTCTCCAATTCTCCTCTGACAAGAAGCCGGTAGTCGTCTGGAATACCACAAGGGCCTGTAATCTGCGCTGCGTACATTGTTATGCCAGCGCGCTGCCTCAGAGTGATGAGCACGAACTTACCACGGAGCAGGGCTATACTCTGATCGAAGATCTGGCAGCCTATGGGGCGCCGGTGATACTCTTTTCGGGTGGGGAACCGCTTCTGAAGGCAGACCTTCTGAAGCTTGCCAGGTTTGCGGCTGACAAGGGCATAAGGGCGGTTCTCTCGACAAACGGCACCCTTATCGATGAGCAAACGGCCATCAAACTGAGAGATGCCGGTATCGTATATGCCGGAATTAGTATCGATGGACTCGAGAAGGTGAACGATCGGTTTAGAGGTGTAAAGGGGGCCTTTAAGGCTGCGCTCAATGGGATCAAAAACTGCCAGAAGGCAGGGCTCAAGGTGGGTTTGAGGTTTACCATGAGCAAGGTGAACGCCGATCAGGTCCCGGGCATTTTTGACCTCATAGAGGAGATGGATATCGAGAGGGCCTGTTTCTACCACCTTGTTTACTCCGGCAGGGGATCAACCTTAAGGGATCAAGACCTTTCTCACGAGGATACAAGGCGGATCGTGGATTATATCATCGACCGGACAAAGGCAATGCATGACAAGGGACTTCAAAAAGAGATCTTGACCGTAGATAATCATGCCGATGGCTGCTATCTCTATTTGAGGATGCTCAAGGAGGGGAACCCCCGAGCAAAGGATGTATTGGAACTGCTCAAGATGAACGGGGGGAATAGCTCAGGGGAAGGCATCGCCTGTGTGAGCTGGGACGGCACCGTGTATGCCGACCAATTTTGGCGCGAGCACTCATTCGGCAATGTCCTTTCAAGGCCGTTCAGTGAGATATGGTCCGACCTCTCCAACCCGTTGCTCATGCGACTGAGAGAAAAAAAAAGGCACGTACGGGGAAGATGTGCCACGTGCCGGTGGCTCGATATCTGCGGAGGTAACTTCCGTGCCAGGGCAGAGGCAGTCACCGGGCATATATGGGGCGAGGATCCGGCCTGTTATCTCACCGACGAGGAGATAGAGGAAAGGTAAGGTGCCAGCAGAGATGATAAAGACAATTATCGCCTTTCTTTCCTCCCTCAAATTAACCATAGCCCTTCTGATCATTATCGCAGCCGCCTCCGTTCTGGGGACAGTCATCCCCCAACAGTATGGCGCCGTGGAGTCCTTCCGCACCCTCAGCCCTGGGCTAAGAGACCTTTTCGACTCTTTGCAGCTGTTCGATCTGTACCACTCCATCTGGTTCATAATCCTTATGAGCCTTCTGTCGGCTAACCTGATTGCCTGCTCCTTGAAGAGGTTCCCCGGTTCCTGGAAGCTCTTCAAGAAAATCCCTTCCCTTGACACTGACAAGCCCTTTCAGAATCTTCCCCCCGAAAGGATCGTCACCGTCGAGGGGAAACCTCATGGAATTATCGGTAAGCTGGAGCCCCTCCTGCTCAAGAGGTACAAAAGGGTCAGAAAAAGGGATACGGAAAGAGGCGCTGTGTTCTATGGAGAAAAGGGCGCATATTCCCGTTTTGGCGTCTATATCACCCACGCAAGCGTCCTTGTGGTGATAGCAGGCGCCATAGTAGGCTCCCTCCTGGGCTTTGATGCATACGTGAATCTACCAGATGGTGAATCGACGAATGCCGTGAGACTGATACGACAGAATGGGATCAAGCAATTGGGCTTCACCGTGCGGTGCGACAGATTCTCCATTTCCTACTACGACAATGGAATGCCCAAGGAATATCGCTCTCAGCTTAGCTTCCTCAAGGACAACACCGTGATCTTCCAAGGGCCCCTCCTGGTAAATCACCCGATCACGATCGACGGAATCAGGTTCTATCAGGCAAGCTATGGGAGCATTCCGGGAGACGAGGTCTATCTCACGATACGAAAAGGCGATGGTGAAACGGTCTCCAGGACGGCAAGGGCAGAAGATCCATTTTCTCTGAATGACAAGGATGCACGTGTTGAGGTGGTGAGGATAGAGGAAAATTTTATGTCCATGGGACCGGCCGTGCTCCTGGAAATCACATCCCCAGGAGGTTCCACGAGCTTTTGGGTATTCAAATATATCGAAAAAATCATGGACCGTTTCCCAGGGATCTTAGAGAAGGTCCCGAAATTCAATCCCGGCCTTTTCAGGCCTTACCTATTCGGTCTCGATAGGATTGAAAGCAGATACTACACAGGTTTACAGATAAGCAGAGATCCAGGGGTCTATACCGTGGCAGCAGGCTCGTTTTTCGTCATACTTGGTTTTTTTATCACCTTCTTTAGCGCCCATAGAAGATTGTGGATAAGGGTGGATGAGCAAGGAGAAAATAGCAGGATCTCGATATCGGCAACCAGCAACAAGGATCCTGTCGGCCTCAAGCGAGAGGTAGAACATCTCATGAAACATATTTCTTCGTTGAGGGAGTAAGATGGTTCTGAATACCACCATACTGAGCTGGGTGACATTCATCTACTTCGGATCGGCTACCCTCTATCTGTTTAGGATGGTCACCGGAAAGGAATTCTGGGGGCCTCCCGCATCCTATATCGCCCTTTTCGGCCTGCTTGCCCAGAGCGTAGGCCTGGTTTTGAGGTGGATAGAGTCATACAAGATGGGAATCGGGCATGCTCCCCTTTCAAATCTCTATGAATCGCTCATCTTCTTCTCATGGACCATAGTCCTGCTCTACCTTATCATTGAATGGAGGATTAAGAGCAGAAACCTCGGCGCTTTCGTAATGCCCTTTGCCTTTATCGCCATGGCCTACGCCTCATTTTCTCCCAATGTCACCAGCAGGATTCAACCGCTCATCCCCGCTTTGCAGAGTAACTGGCTGATAACCCATGTGATTACCTGTTTCTTCGGATATGCAGCCTTTGCCATAGCATGCGGTCTTGCACTCATGTACCTCATAAAAGGGCTTGGCAGGGCCGAGGGATCGAGCGCATTCTTCAAGCTCCTGCCGAATAGGGATATCCTGGATGAGCTCTCCTACCACAGTGTCGTTATCGGTTTTATCTTCCTCACCTTGGGTATTATCACCGGTTCTGTATGGGCCTATTCAGCGTGGGGCTCCTACTGGAGTTGGGACCCCAAGGAGACATGGTCTCTGATAACCTGGCTTATCTATGCAGCCATGCTTCACTCCAGGCTCATCAGGGGCTGGAAGGGTAAACGGATGGCGATAATGAGCATCATTGGCTTTGCCTCGGTGCTCTTCACCTACTTTGGCGTGAATCTCCTTCCCGGATTACACAGCTATTTCTAAATCTACTTTAGATTATGATTCGATCAGTAGCGATATGGGCATTAGGGTTGGCTGCTACCTTAGGCTGGGCTATCGCCGCACTTGTTTATGCTGCCTTATCGGCAAGCAGCAAACAGATCCATTTTAGATGTGCGGCACCGTGGTCACGGGCTCTCCTAAGGATATCCGGCGTGAGGGTTTACACCGAGGGCATAGACCAAATAGAGACAACCACTGCCTACGTCTACATTCCAAACCACACGAGTTTCTTTGATATATTCTCGCTCCTGGCATACCTTCCCGTTGATTTCAAATTCATCCTCAAGGAGGAACTAATGCGCCTTCCGATTCTCAGCTGGGCAATGAGGAAGGCCGGATACATAAGCATAAGCCGTTCCTCTCCAGCCAGGGCCAGGAAAACCCTTAAGGGCGCGATCGACATGATCAAGAAAGGAACCTCCCTCGTCATATTTGCAGAGGGCACGCGGAGCTGCGACGGCGCCCTTCAGCCGCTAAAAAGGGGCGCCTTCCAGCTTGCCATGGCATCCGGCGCCCCCATCGTCCCGGTTGCCATTAAAGGCAGCAACGAGATCATGGCAAAGGGGAGCTATAAGATAAAAAGGGGGGTTATCAGGATTACCGTGGCAAGGCCCATACCAACGAAAAACTTCAGGAAACAACAAATGCCGGCACTCATAGAAAGGGTTACCGAGTCATTGCGGGCTATGTTAGAGAGGAGCTAGTTCCGTTTCGGGATTGCAAAGGCACGATAGAGGTGCCAACCGTCCTCAGATAAGCTCATGACCCTCACCGTGTGCGCTCAGCAAATCCTTCATCAATCTCGCATTGGCTATTGCCTGGCCTCTCCTGTGGTTGTTGAAGAATATAAAAACCTTTTCCGCCTTCTCCGCTACAGTGGAGACCCTCGGGAGCCACTCCTTGAGCTCGTCATCATGGTAGAGATAATCGTATCTCTCCTTTGTATCGCCCGTGTACCACTTCGACCGATTGCGACCGTGGAACCTGATATAACCGATCTGAGAGGTGGCCTCCGCAACAGGCGGCAGAAGACCTTTGAGGGGCGGTTCATCCACGCACACGAAGCCAACCTGAAGCTCCTTAAGGGTGGTAAACACCGAGTCTCTCAACCAATCTCGCTGCCGGAACTCGACGCATAGAGGAAGAGGGTGAAATCCCTTGATAAGGGATTCGAGATAAATCCTGGATTCAGTCCTATAGTGAAAGCCCTGGGGAAATTGGAGAAGCACGGCACCGAGCCTGCCCTCGCGCCAAAAAGGATCTATTGAAGCCTTAAACCTCGGCAATATCTGGGATAGTGACTCACCGGTAAGTTCATGGGTGAGCCCCTGAAATGCCTTGACAACGAATTCAATCCTATAGGCCGATTTCTCTAACATCCGCATGCATTGAGCTGGATCGGGCATCCTGTAATACGAAAAATTGAGCTCAACTACGGGAAACTCCTGTGAGTAAAAGGAGAGAAAATCGCTGCGCGCAAGTCCATCGGGGTAAAATATACCCCTCCAATCATCATACGAGAAACCGGATGTTCCAATTAAGATCTTCGCCATACCCCTAGAAACAAGACTCTAATCGAATATCGCCTCTGCAAACACCTTCGGGTTAAATAGCTCCAGATCCTCCAGGTTCTCACCGGTGCCTATAAAGGAAATGGGGATGGTGAGATCCCGTGAAATGCCGATTACCACTCCACCCTTGGCAGTGCCATCCAGCTTGGCAAGTATGATATCCGTCACTCCCAGTGATTGGGCAAACACCCGTGATTGGGCTATCGCGTTCTGCCCGGTGGTGGCATCGAGAACGAGGACCACCCTGTGGGGAGCCCCTGGAACCTGCTGCCCAGCTACCCTCTGGAGCTTCTTCAACTCCTCCATCAGGTTCGACTTCGTATGAAGCCTTCCCGCAGTATCGATCAACACCTTGTCTATGTTCCTGGCCTTTGCTGCAGACAGGGCATCGAAGACAACCGCTGCGGGATCTGCCCCCCTTTTCTGGCTGAGCACCTCTACACCCAGCCGATCCCCCCAGACCTGCAACTGCTCGATGGCAGCGGCGCGGAAGGTATCCCCTGCCACCAACAGCACGGTCCGTCCTTGGCCTTGATAATAATGGGCCACCTTGGCTATGGTGGTCGTCTTTCCAACCCCATTGACCCCCACGAATATGAATACCTCCGGGATGCCTGTATGTTCCTTATCAATGGGGCCCACACGAGAACCGCCTTGGCCTGCCTCCAGTATGGATATCATCTCTTCCTTTAATACGGCCTTTACCTGTTCCGGACCCTCAAGGGACTTACTATGTGCCTTCTCCCGCAATCCCTCGACCAGCTGTTCCGTGATCTCCACCCCTATATCAGAGGCGAAGAGAACCTCTTCGAGCTCTTCAAGCAGGGATGAGTCGATGACCCTCTTGCCGCCCAGAATATGATTGAGCCCGTCTGAGAGCCGCTTCCTTGTCTTGGAAAGCTTGCCCCACAGGCCGCTGCCTTTGAGCCCACGTTCATGAGATGAACCTGATCTATCCAAGGACTCTTTCTCCTTCTTTTGAACGTTCGCACCGGATATTTGCAGCTTTTTTGAGGAAAACCAACGCTCCCTAATCCGTTAGTTCTCTCGAGAGGATATTCTCTTTTGTTGCGGTTGAAAAGGGCTACGATCTTTGTCTATGACAACGGCTCATGATACTGCTCGAGATCTACCGAGACAATTTTTGAAACGCTCCTCGTATCCATGGTTATGCCATACAAGCGGTCAGCCTGCTCCATCGTCTTTCGATTGTGTGTAATCATGATCACCTGTGAGGATTTCTCGATCCCTTTCAACAGCTCATTGAATCGATCCGTATTAGCTTCATCAAAAGGTGCATCGACTTCATCCATGATCATAAATGGGCTCGGCTTGACAAGGTAGATGGCAAACAGCAGCGCCATGGCTGCCAACGCCTTTTCCCCGCCTGACAGAAGCCCCATGTGGACCAAGGTCTTTCCCGGAGGCTGCACCTCGACCAACACGCCGCTCTCGAGGGGAAGAGTTTCATCAATCAACCTCAGGCATGCCTTGCCCCCATTGAAAAGGATGGGGAAAACCTCTTTCAGCTTCCCGTCAACGGCCTTCAAGGTGGAGATGAACTTCGCCTTTGAGACCCTGTTGATCCTCCTGATTGCGGTGTTGAGGGAATCGATTGCGTAAAGCAAATCCTGCTCCTGGGCCTTGATGTATTCATAGCGCTCCTTCAGCTTCTCATACTCGTTAATGGCCAGCAGGTTCACCTCCCCAATCCGCTCCTTAATGCGGATATTCTCGTTGAGTTTCGCCTCATAATGCGGCCGCGAAAAGCCCTTCTCCAGATATCGTTGATACTCTGACTCAAGGTTAATCCCCGTATCCCTGCCAACCTGGGATACAATACCTTTTATCTGAAAATCTACTTCGGCTTCCCCTATTCTCTGCTCGTTGATCTCATCCCTTGCCTCGCTTATGCGCTCTCGAAGAAGCGCGGCCTCCTTCTCGTTGTCCCTAAGCTCTTGCCTGATTGCATCCATGCCTTGTTCGCTCCCGTTGACTTCGGCTTCGAGCTCTCTCTGTCGTTCATGCGCGGCCGTCAGCGCTTCCTTCAACTCCTTCTCGAGAACAAGGGATTTTTGGTATCGATCTCTATTCGATTGAATCTCCTTTTCTGTCTTGCTGATCCTCTCGCCCATCTCGCCGAGAAATTGCTCGATCCTCTCCCTGTCCTTGGTCAATCCCCTCTCCTCTTCCTTATTCCCGTTGTATCGGAGCATTATGTGCGAGAGCTCTTCCCTCAGATCATTCACCTTGAACTCTAGTTCCTTGAGCACGGTTTCGCTCTCAGAGACAGACCTTTTTACCCCTTCCTTCTGCCTGCGGTACTCCAAGAGTGTTGCTTCAAGGCCCTTCATGCGAGATCTTTTTCCATCTGCCTCTCCACTCAGGGATTCAAGCTGGTCAGCTACATACCGAGCGTGATGCGTGTGTTGTTCTGCCTCGCCCTCCAATAAGAATAGTTCCTTCTCTAATGCCTCTGCCTGTTTTATATATGCCTCCCGCTCACCCTGTAGCTGTACAAGGATGCCATCTACCTTCTGCTCCTCGAGCCTCATATCATTGAGCTCTGATTGGAGGGAAATGAGGAGATGTTCCTTTTCCTCTATGGTTGCGCACAGGTCCCGCTCCTCACGTCTTCTTTGCAGCAGCCCTACGGTGTCCTTTCCAAATCTGCCGCCTATAATGACGCCCCTCTCATCCACCAGATCCCCTTCAGGGGTAACTAAGGTCTGTTTTCTTCTCCCATTGTTCCATGCAGCAATGGCCCCTGATAGGCTCTCCACCAATGCAGCGTTACCGAGAAAGAACTCGACCACCGGCTTGAATCTTTCAGACACGGATATGTGATCTCTTAGCAGGGGGAACCCATTGTTGCTGAATCTTTCCGCTCCGCGGGCCTGGTCCCGCGTAAACTCCTCCAGTGGAACGAAATAGCTCCTGCCTACATTCCTGGAACGCAAATACTCTACCGCTTCCTTGCCGTCTCGTTGATGAGCCACAACCACATATTGTAACCTCTCATCCAAGACTGCCTCAACGGCTGCCTCGAATTCAGGCTCAACCTTGATGAAGTCCGCCAGCACACCCAAGACCCTGCCACGGTTGCCCGTCCTCGGCCCGTATGTGTTCATGATCGTCCGAACGCCCGATCTATACCCCTCGTAGTTCTCGATAAGGCCCCGTATGGTCTTTAATTGCGTTCCAAGGAGACGTAACTCCGAGTCTACCTGTAACCGTGCCTCTTCTTTTTTCTTCCTTGCCTCCTCTAAGCGTCCTCGTGCCGCTTCCTGCTCTTGTATCGCTTTCACCAGGGAGCCAATTCGGCCTGAGAACTCTTCCTGTCTTTCCCTTTTCTCACGCAACAAGGCCGATAGTGTCTCGATCCTTTGTGCACTCTGCCCCGACTCCCTCTCGAGCTCATTCCTTCTTATCTCTGACTGACTAATCATGTCGGAGAGATTCCGTATCTCACCCTCTAGACCCGCCTCCTTGGTGGTCAACTCGATATGCCTTGCCCTCTCCTCCTCCACAATCTCCCTTTTCCCTCCCAATTCCTTCGTCTTTTCCCGTAAGATTGCCTCACAATCGGAATGAAGGGATGAGACCTCCTGGATGGATCCCTGCAGCTCCGTCAACCTGGAGTTTATTTCCTTGATCTCGGATTGAAATCCCTTTGCTTTTTTCGCGAGTTCATCCTTCTCCTTGATAAGTACGGCATCCGTCTCAAGAAATCTCCGTTGATCATTGGAAAGATGTTGGAGAGCGTCCTCGTGTTTTCTTGCTTCTTCCCTGAGGGAATAGACCGATTCCTTGAGGGCGGAGACCGTCTTCTCCTTTTGAATTAATTCGATGTTCTTCACCTCGATAGCGCTCTCGGATTCGGAGAAGCGATTCTCCAAGCCCTTTGCCCTGTCTGTGATCTCCTCAATGGTCTTATGTCTTTTAGCCTTATCAGCCCGCAGCTCCTCATAACCGTGGGCGCTCAGCACGAGATTCAAGCGCCGGATCTCAGCGCTCACCTCCTTGAACCGCCTCGCCTTTCCTGCCTGCCTCTTGAGCGTATCCATCTCCTTTTTGATCTCAACCAGCAGGTCTTCTATCCTGCTGAGGTTATCCTTCGTTAATGCGATCTTCCGCAACGATGTCTCTCTTCTGACCTTATATTTAGAGATGCCGGCTGCCTCCTCCAAGAGAAGCCTCGTCTCCTCGGGCTTTTGTTCTATTATGGTGCTGATCTCTCCTTGGGCAATAACCGAATATGCCCTGTTGCCCAACCCGGTGTCCATGAATAGATCGTGGATATCCTTTAGCCTGCACAGCGCGTTGTTGATGAGGTATTCACTCTCGCCGGATCGAAAGAGGCGCCTGGTAACGGAAATCTCATCCGAATCATGTGGTCCCGCGCCATTCTCAAATGTCAGTGTCACCTCGGCCATACCAAGCGGCCTCGATGAGGTTGCGCCGGAAAAGATCATGTCCTCCATCTGCCTTCCCCGCAGCTTCTTTGGGCTTTGCTCGCCTAGGACCCACCGTATTGCGTCAACGATGTTGCTCTTGCCGCACCCATTCGGGCCGACAAATGCGCTTATTCCCGGCGAGAGCTTGACATTCAATTTATCCATAAACGATTTAAAGCCCTGGATATAGATAGTTTTTATCCGCATCTCTTCCCGCCTCCCTCTATTCTCGGCGTCTGATGTATAGCAGATGTTAATAAAACTGTAAAGGGAAAAATACTATATGGTGTATATTTACTATATAATGTGGCAACATATTGTGGATATAGATTGATGGGAAAAGTCCTTGACATACCCTGAACAAACTATCTAATATACGAAGACTATATTTAACTGGCTAATATAACACCACATTCTAATCATCCTTTTTTTACAGGTAGGCTGTGTGAACCTCAGGATAAAGATAGTTGCTATCTCGCGCATGATATCTGTTTTTTCCTTGCTGGTATCCCTATCCTTCCCCTTCGCCTCCCATGCCCGGGAAGCTGAGAGGGACTCCTTTTCCATTTCTCTCGTTCAAGAGGCTACGGTGAGGAAGGACGATGTGAGCGGGGTTCCCTATGAACGATATACGGTAAAGAAGGACGATTACCTCTGGAAGATCCTCCGCGACAAGGGCTTTATCCCCGGCCCGGATATCAGCGAGTTGCTCTCCGCTATAAAGGGCATGAATACGTCGCTTAAAAACCTGGATCTTATTCATCCGGGGCAGACTATTCTCATCCCGCTCAAGATAGTGCCTAAGAAGTCATATGAGAGCGAGGTGGACGAGTTTTTCCAGAAATCGGTGATGGGTTTCTCCTCGCTCGAGGGAGTGAATCTGGAAAACTATAGGGTAAAACCAGGCGATAACATCTCCAAGGTCGTCATGAGCAAGTATACGATACCCCCTCATTATCTCTATACTGAATATCTCGATCTGGTCCACATGTTTAATCCCACCATGAAAAACGTCGATCTCATCTACCCAAATCAAGTTATAAGGCTCCCAATCTATTCGCCGGAGATCGTCAGGGTGCCTCTTGAAAAACCTCTGAAATCAAAACGCAAGATGGCCGAGCCCGTAGTTACTGCGCGGTCACAGAAATCTCCAAAAACCCTTCCGCTGAGAAGGGAGCTTAGGGATATCTTCGATCAAATAGGCGAGGAATGGGTAGATTCCGGTGAACAATTCATCCCTTTAAAATCAGGAGGACACGTAAATCTCAAGGCCGACTCCTTTCCCACGCTAAACCTGCGCAATGGCAGGATGTTGATTATCGACTCCCATAACGAGCTCCCCGAGGACATCGCCAGGTTGATTGAATCGGACTGGCAGGCTTACAAGATCGTGCGCCTCGCCCCCCATGAAAATCTCAAAGCGGCGTTGGATAAGCTCTTCGCTGCCAGCGGCTATCACGATGTACTGGGGACAGGAGAGAGGCTGAAACTCCGAAGCGATATCGATATTACCCTTGCAGGCGACTGGGTTATTATCCCGCAAAAGGCAGCGGGGGACACCCCTGAGGACATAATAGTCCTCACCCTTATAAGCACTCCAATGGAACGGACACCGCTGGTGGTGAAGAGATACCTCAAAAGGCTGAGGGTGACGGTAGTAGACTACCCCGATTTCCCTCTTTCCAGAAAGGCGGAAGAGGAGACACCCCCAGAAAAGATACCTTTCGAGAAGAGGAGCCGCTCTTCCCTCCCGACGCTCCTCTTGCATCTCTCGGGACAGCCCTTCTCAATGGATGTGAAGATCCCCGTGTACCAAAGCGGGGAGACCGGCTTCAGCCTCACAATTCACGCGGACATATTCTTCAGCAGGGCGGGCAGCGATTGCATCATCGACACCACCGGCCTGTCGCCTGATATTATAGAACTGCTTACCAAGCACCGATTCCGCGTGCTCACCCTTGCAGGTGAAAAGGACCCCCGCAAGATTACCGAGCTCCTGCTTGATTTTTTAGACATGGAATTCGATCCAAGGCCCCACGACTTCCCCGTCTCATCACGGGATGAAGCACGAAATATCACGCTCACCATTCAAGGGATAAGCTTTTCAGACAAAGATAACCGAAAGATCCTGGCGGCCGATACGCCACTTCCCGTTGAGGTCGCAGCCTTTCTTAATCAAAGGGGGTACCACCTGCTTGAACTAGGCCAACTGAAAGGCCATTAAAGCAACTCTTCGTTACGCCTTTGTCATTCCTCTCCTTTCCCCTCAGCCGACCTACCTGAATAAGAATTACCTAGCCTGGAAATGGCGTAAATCCTCCCATGAGGACTAGCGCAGTGGAAACGCGTAGACAACCTCACCTGCTTTCCCCACTTCTATTATTGCATCAGGGATACCAAGCCCCAGGATAAGGCCATCATAGAAGCAAGAAAGTATTAGGAAGAAAGTATGAGGATAATTTTCTCCTAGCACTATTTTCTTAGAGATCCAGAGCTCAAAAATACGAAGAAAAACAATACCATTGACTGATTGTCTTTATCTTCAAAAAAAAATATATGTACTATCAAGAAAGTGAGGTCTTAATGGGAAGCGTACGATTTTTGACGAATGAGATGTTATATGTCGCAAACAGAGATCTTACCTTCTAATCCTGGAACCTCTATTCAGGCATACATCATGCATATTACATATTGACTATCCAGCTCCGAGCAGAATTCATTTCTGTTAGGGGCCTTGTAGAGGACAGCTCATTCATTTTTCAGGCAATTTCACAAACCATTTCGGCTTAATAGTCTTCGGGGTACAGCCCATCATTGCGTTATCCGCGATAATGAAGGTTCGTGCTACCCCTAGCAATTGTTGTTCATCGCTTTATTGGGAAGATGGGAGGGAGATGAGACGATGAGAATACAAGGAGCACGCCAGGATTTTCTCGCCGAGACTATCAAGGGAATACAGCTTGCCATTAAAAACAATGCCTCTTATCCAGGGGACCACCCCGCTCTTTCCCAGGCTGCCGAGAAATCATACAAAGCCCTTATGAGCCTTCTTGATGAAGAGGCCGCCATAACGGTGAGCGTTTACGGCAACAAGCTGCTAGTTGACGATATACCAATCGATGGAAAAACCCGCGCAACAATCAATTTTGCAAAGGAGCTCGATCAAAGGGCAATCGACAGCATCACCTTTTATCGGGGGCTCACGCTCACCGACTTCAGGGCATTTCTCGATGCCATGGTAAAGAGTCCCACTATCATGAACCAAGAAGCAGGTGTGGCATCTATTCTGCGTGAGCATGACGTGTCAACCATCCAGCTCAATGAGACCAAGTATGGGAAAATAGACGAAGATTCAGAACAGCCTAATAAGAGCACTATCCGGGAATACCTCAGTGGCGAAGATGATACCCTGGGGGTAAGCAGGGCTGAATTCCTCCATGTCCTCGACGATGAACCTCATCGGATTCCCGATCTTCTCCTGAAGGCGGTAGATGCCCTTGCTGTCTTGGATCATCCCGGCAATCAGGAAGCCCGTGGAAAGTTCGCAACAGAGTCTATGAATCGAATCGCCAGGGAGTTGGTGGCCACCCAAGAAGGCTGGAGTCAGTTCAAGGAAAAAATGACCTTAATCCTATCCGCATGCGACGAAGAACTGATAACACAAATAGTGCGCACAATGGGAGTAAAGGGAACAGGAGATACCACTATCGTAGATGACCTGGTCACGGAATTCTTCTATAGAACCCTGGCGGATATCTCTGCCAGCGACTACAAACAATACGGTAACCTCGATCTGACGCTCATTAAGAGCGTAGCACCCTCTCGAGAGGAGCGGAAAAAAATCTTCTCCCACCTGAAGGACACGTTGGGTGGGCTTCAAAATCCTGATGAGGAAAAGATCCTCTATGATTTATTTTTTAAAGAAGAGGAAATAAGCGAAGGAAATGTCTCTGAGCAAAACCACGATCCTTCTTCCATCGCAGAAGGGAAGAAGGATTTGAAGGACGATATCAGCAGGCTTCTCTCTGAGGGAAAAAATAACGAGGTCAAGGCTCTCATCAGGGATCTATCAAATAAGTTTGATGATACCTCCTGGAAGATCCGGAAGAATGTAGCAGAGCATATTCAAGAAATCACCGGTGCGCTGAATGAATTCCACAAGCTAAAGGATAACTTTCGGGAGATCGCAGATGTACTGATCAAGATGGTAAAACAGGAAAGCCATGTCGATACTTATCTGATCGTCTCCGACAACCTCCACAAGATATGCAACTCAAACAACGGCATCGCCAAGTATTTCATAAACGAAAGCATAGGGGGCGAGTTACTTGAGAGCGATAAAATCTCTATATCCCAGTTGCAGAAGGCGTTGATGGCGAGAAAGAAAAACGGCAAGAGCCTCCAATACAACCTGGGAGCCTTGAACCTGGTTGATGAAGCTGACCTCACGCATATCTTGTCTCAATCAAACAATGGAGGCCGAGTCATCAACCTCTCCGAGATGCGGACTATCCCGGAATATGTACTGAAGACTGTGCCGGTAAAATTCATACGGCGCCACCTGATTCTCCCCTTCAAGCTTGAGGCTGGAAACCTCGACATTGCCACGATGAACCCAGACGACCTCAATGTCCTGAGTGATATACACTTCTTGAGCGGCTATTCGCCCATCCCCCATCTCGCAGCTGAATACTATCTGCTCACTGCGATTGAGAAGTTCTACAACGTGAAGATCATCACGCCGGACATCAATCAGATCATGGAGGATGCGCAAGAAGAAGACGAGCTTTGGGAAAAAGAAGATACGACTTCGCACATGGAGGAGTTGAAGGACTCCGATGCACCGGTCGTCAAACTCGTGAATACCATTCTAAAAGAGGCAATCGCCAAAAAGGCCAGCGATATCCACGTAGAACCATACGAACACGAGCTGAGGGTTCGATTCAGGATTGACGGGACCCTTACCACACTTCTCACCCAGTCTGTGAGGTTTACCAATGCGCTGGCATCGCGCATAAAGGTGATGTCAGGCCTGGATATTGCGGAGCGACGCCTCCCGCAGGACGGGAGGTTCAAGGTGAGGATTAAGGGGAGCTATGTAGACGTTCGGGTATCCACCTTTCCGGGAATATTCGGTGAGAAGGTCGTGATGAGGCTCCTGGATAAATCGAACCTGGCATTGGATATCCACAATATTGGGATGGAAAGCCATGTCCTGGATACCGTGTCGACCTCTATGTGTAAGTCCAAGGGGATGATACTGGTCACCGGCCCTACGGGAAGCGGCAAGACCACTACCCTCTATTCGATGCTCCAGGCCATGAATGAGGGTTCCAGGAATATCTCCACCGCCGAGGATCCAATAGAGTATAATCTGCAGGGCATCAACCAGTTCCAGATACAACCAAAGATCGGTCTGGATTTTGCCCGGGCACTCAGGGCTTTCTTGAGACAAGACCCTGATATCATCATGGTGGGTGAGATTCGCGATCTTGAAACCGCTGAAATCGCTGTAAAGGCGGCGCTCACAGGGCATCTGGTACTGAGCACCCTTCACACCAACAGTGCTCCGGAGACGGTCACGAGGCTGCTGGATATCGGTATTGAGCCCTACTTAATCACCTCCTCCCTCAATCTCATCATCGCACAGCGATTGATGAGGAAGCTGTGCGAGCGCTGTAAGGTGGAAACCTCGCCCACCGATTTACAAAAAAGGGTCCTCGAAACTTACGGATTCACCCTTTCATCTCAGCGATTCTACAAGGCGGAGGGCTGTGAGGAGTGCAACAACACGGGCTACAAGGGAAGAGTTGCCATCTATGAGGTAATGCCAATGTGGGAGGAAATCCAGGAGCTGATTTTGAAAGGATCATCATCCCTTGAGATGTCAAGCAAGGCGCAGGAACTTGGCCTCGTCACCCTCCAGGAGCAAGGCTTCCGAAAGGCAGCAGAAGGGATCACCGATCTCGATGAATGGATGAGGACGGTCACCTAAAAGAGGAACCTCCTTGCTTTCCTTTATCTTGGAGCCAATGGCTTCATCATTTCCTCCAACGCAGAGGTTAAAGGCAGTAACCCTGTTAGATGCAGGTGAGTCACCGTAACCTGCATAAAAAAGCGGAATACGAACCCGGCCATCCTCCCCCCCTTATTCCGCTTTGAGTATTCTAACAGGGTGTTAAATCCCGCCCTCATGGGCGGGATTTTTTGAGCGTTGATGACCATCAACCTACCTCAGATTTTTCGGTACGCGCATTTCTTGTTTTATTCCCTCTTCGACCTATTTCCTGTCCGTAAGGGCCGAGTCTTTTCAGTCATTCCGAACATGTTCTGGAGCACTAGAAAGATATGCTCATATCCCGGTCCCCTGGTGAGATAAAGACTGAATCTTTGATTGACACCGTGTTTCTATTACCTTATATTGCTAGAGTCTGGTAACAGGTTCTCACACCTTCATACAAAGAGAACTTATGGCCCCTGAAGGCTCCTCAAAAGAGAGCGGCATTGTATCGTTAACCGACAAGGTTATCTATATCATCGGCCCGCAGCGATTCCAGAATGAGCTCATGGTCTCCTTCTTGACGCGGGAAACGGGCGCCACCTGCCGTGCCTGTGATGATGTCCGACAAGTTCCAGTGGTCGATGATAAGAAAACAACCCAACCCATCCTGGTCCTCCTGGACTGCCTGGAAAAAGAGCTCGATACCTATCTCGTTGCGGTTGCAGCGAGTAACAAAAACCTATTGTGCAGGCACTACGTGGCGCTCTATAACGTATCCTCTGGCTTGGGGATCGAAAAAAAGGCCCTAAGGAAGGGAATCCGGGGCTTTTTCTACAAGCAAGATCCACCGGAGCTCCTCCCAAAGGGTGTGAGTGCCCTGTTTAACGATGAGCTGTGGGTCTCAAGGGAAATTATGACCAAAACTATCTTGGAAAACAGGGACAGGGATATTATCACCATAACAGATCAAAACACGCTCACACCTCGAGAGATAGAGATACTCTCCTTCATAGCGTTAGGGGCAAAAAACGAGCACATCGCCGAGGAGCTCTTCATCAGCCCCAACACGGTGAAAACCCATATTTATAATATTTTCAAAAAGATAAATGTGCCCAATCGACTCCAGGCGGCACTGTGGGCCGCTAAAAATCTTTAGGATTGAGAAGCAAAACTAATCTCCCTTTTTTCCCTATTACAAACCTAATACTTTTTTATTAGCCTTTTCACACAAAAAAATACGACCAAAAAACATACTATCTTCTTATTGCATTTCACCTCAATCATCGGTTATTAATTCAATCAAAAAGAGGACGCCATGGGAGAGAGAAGAAGATTAGAACGATTCGATCTTGTTATGCCCGCCGCAATCGAACTCATCAATGAACGCCATGATGAACGGATGATACATCTGCTGACTACCAACATCTGCTCGGGCGGGGCATACTTTCACACCAATCAGCCATTGCCTGAAGGCACCCAGGTTAAGATTGACCTGGTCCTTCCCCTCGAAAACCTTGTGAAACTCAAAAAGGAACATAAAAAGGCCCTTATCAAGGTCACAGGAAAGGTCTTGCGCACCGAATCAGAGGGCATGGTCATCTGCTTCGACAAAGACTACCAGATCACTGGCTCCACGAAATAACCACACCATTAGTAACGAATCCACACCCAGAGGATATTGCTCTGTTTGGAGCCCCCTGGCAGGCGCCAAACGTGTCCTCAGATCCCGGGGTTGTTGGAGTAATGGCCTGCCCTCGCGCGACGACATGGTATCATGATACTGTTTCGCAAAAATGATAGTATCCTTGGCGCTAAACCCAATCCTCTATAACCAGGTCTGGGCCAGGGCGGGCATCACTCCGTGCGAATGAAAGAACTATGACCACCAGAGCCATCATCTCTGACCACCATCAAAGAACGTGGTTTTCTGAGACGAAATAAGACTCTCCGCATCAAGACTTCGACGCGATTCGCCCCGCCATCCTTGGCGTGCCAAAGCTTTAGCGACGGCAGATCATCCTTGCAGCCCCGCTATACGGGATCTCCGCTTCGCTCCGGCAAGCTGCAGGGTATTCTGGCGAAGGTGAATAACCCAAATACATTGACGATAGTCATGCATAGCTATATAAATAGTTCCGTTTTTACATACCAAGTAGGCTGCCAAGGGATCATGTGATTTATAAAGGATTCTTGAGGAATGAACCATGGAGTTCTCATATAATAAAAAAAGGGAGCGGGGAAGCGCCGCCCAGAGGTCTATAGTGATGGCCCAGAGGGGTATGGCCGCCTCAAGCCACCATCTGGCAACCCTTTCCGGATACAAGGCCTTATCCGGGGGCGGAAATGCGGTGGATGCTGCCGTGGCCATGGTGAGCACCTTGAGCGTGGTGGAGCCCTATTCGGTGGGGATAGGCGGCGATGCCTTCGCCCTTATCTACCTCGCGAAAAAAGACAAGCTCATCGGCATGAACGCGAGCGGGAGGGCGCCGTATAAGGCGACAGGGGATTGGTTTTCCGGAAAGGGATTCAAGGCCATGCCGGATATGGGCATACTGCCCGTCACCGTGCCGGGGGCCTTGCATGGCTGGGCCCTGGCAGTTGAACGATACGGAAGGCTAAGGCTCGAGGATCTGCTTGGGGATGCCATCTACTATGCGGAAAGCGGGTTTCCGGTAACCGAGATTATTGCCGGCGAATGGAAGGCTAGAGAGCAGGTTCTTCTTTCCCATGAAAGCTCCGCAAAGACATACCTTATAAACGGCAAGGCCCCTCAGCCCGGGCAGGTCTTTCGAAACAAGGATATAGCACATACGTATAAGGGAATCGCTCGAGATGGGATCGATGCGTTGTATAAAGGAGCGATCTGTAAGGCCATCGTCGATTTCTCAAAGAATCAGGGCGGGCTTCTCACCATTGAGGATTTCAAGGATCACACGACAACCTGGGTTGAGCCCATCTCAGCCGTTTACCGGGGCTACACGGTCTATGAGCTTCCCCCTAACGGTCAGGGAATAACCGCCCTTGAAATGCTCAATATCCTCGAAGGCTACGATATCTCCGGTCTCGGCCAGGACAGCCCGGAGTATCTGCACCTGCTCATAGAGGCGAAAAAGCTCGCCTTTAACGACAGGGACAACCTTATCGCCGATCCCGATTTTGAGGAGATCCCCGTCGATAATCTTCTCTCCAAGGAGTACGCAGCGAGGCTCAGGGAAAAAATCAATCCAGGAAGGGCTCTTATAACTCCTTCTTATGCCTCTTCTTATGTGCGGGATTCAGATACAGTCTTTGTCACCGCCGTAGACGAGGAAAGAAACGCCGTTTCTTTTATCAGCAGCATCTTTGTTCCATTTGGTTCAGGAATGGTAGTCGATGGAACGGGCATCATCCTTCAGAACAGGGGGAAGTCCTTCTCGCTGGACCCCAAGCATCCTAATAGAGTCGAACCTCACAAGCGTCCCATGCACACTATTATCCCCGGAATGGTGTTCAAGGACAAACACTGTTTACTAAGCTTTGGGATCATGGGCGGTGACATGCAGCCCCAGGGACATGTGCAGTTTCTCATCAACCTCATCGATTTCAAGATGAACCTTCAGGAGGCAGTAGACTCCCCCAGGGTCAGGCACATGCAGGGAGCAGAGGTTTGCGTGGAGGATGGCATTCCCAGGGAAACCATATCAGGCCTTGAGCAAAAAGGGCATCGGATCAGCAAGGCACCTGCAACGGTCAATCAGGTAGGCGGGGGGCAGGCAATCTACCTGGATCGAAAACAGGACGTACTTCTCGGGGCGTCGGACAGGAGGAAGGATGGTTGTGCCATCGGGTATTGATAAATCCCACGGAGATCGATGAGGTATCTATGAGGGTATCAAGATGGATCTAAGGGGAAAAAAACAGCTCAAAGGATATCTATGTTCGATGCTCGCTGCCATCCTGTGGGCCTCATCCGGCACCGCCGGTAAGGCGCTCTTCGAGACCGGCATAACCCCTTTTGAGCTGGTTCAGATACGGCTTACGCTCTCGACCGTGCTTATGGCCCTATTTTTCGGGATCTTTTCTCGCGAGCTGTTCAGGATACGGTTAAAGGATATAGCCTACTTCATATTGATCGGCGGGGTTGCCATGGCCATGGTGCAGAGCACCTATTTCTACGCAATAAGCAAAATCCAGGTGGCGGCGGCCACCTTGATCCAGTATCTTTCACCAATCCTGGTTGCCATCTACTCCGTGTGTTTCTGGAAGGAGAGGCTTACCCCAGCCAAGCTTATTGCCCTTGTGCTTTCCTTAGGCGGTTGTTACCTGGTAGCAGGGGGCTACGATCTGCAACTCCTCCAGATGAATCTCCTGGGAATAGTAGGCGGGCTTGGGGCCGCAGTGAGCGGAGCCGGCTATACACTGCTGGGGGAGCAGGGAATGCATCGGTACAAACCCTCCACCGTGCTCTTTTATGCAATGGCCTTTGGAGCCCTCACCTGGCATATCATCTACCCGCCCTTTCACTATCTAGAAGCCGGATTCAGCATAGACCAGTGGAAATTGATCCTCTACATCGTGGTGATGGGAACCATTATCCCTTTTGGTCTTTACTTCGTGGGGATCAACTACATCCGCTCTACCAGGGCCATTATCACGGCCACGCTTGAGCCCATATCCGCGGGCTTCATAGCCTTCTTCTTTCTGGGAGAAGCGCTGGAAACCCTTCAGATCATCGGTGGAATGGTGGTGCTTGGTGCTATCGTGTTGTTGCAAACGCAGCGGGAATACAACGAAATGGCTCCAGAGCTAATCCGAGCCCGCAGAACCTGAGCTCCCCTTCTGAAAAATTTGGATTGATTTACGCCTTCCTCAGTGGTAGCGTGAGCGTACCTAAAAGACCTGGATGCCTTACCTTTACGGGTTTTTCATGTTGGTGAACCATGTTTCGTTTAAACATTCCACGGGTAATCAGCTATGAAGGTATCAACCGTAGAGCAGATGAGAAACCTCGACAGGGGAGCGATTGAGAGATTCAAAATCCCTGACGCCCTCCTCATGGAAAACGCCGGAAACGCAGTATATTTCGTTATCCACAGCGAATTCGGCATACAGGGAAAACGTTTCATTGTCTTCTGTGGAATAGGCAACAACGGTGGCGACGGATTTGTTGTCGCCAGAAAGCTCCACTCAAACGGCGGTTTCGTCACGGTCTTTCTTTTGGGCGACGATAAAAAATTAACCGGCTCCGCAAAGGCCAATTTCGATACCATTTCCACCCTCCCCATCCGGATCGAAAAGGTCGCTTCCATGGAACAGCTTGTCCCCAGCGTTTCCGGCTGCGATGCCATTGTTGATGCCGTCTTCGGAACAGGCCTCGCGAGGGACGTGGGAGGGATATACAGGGAGGTCATCGAGCTCATCAACGAGAGCGGTAAGACCGTGTTCAGTGTTGATATCCCATCCGGGGTTCACGGCGATACCGGACAGGTTATGGGATGTGCGGTTAAGGCGGACTATACCGTCACCTTCGGGCTTCCGAAGCTGGGGAACCTTCTGTACCCGGGCTTTGAGCGCTGTGGAAAGCTTTACGTGACCCATATCTCCTTTCCACCATCCCACTATGATACCGATGAGATAAAGGTGGAAACCAACGACCCCTTGCCGATCCCTCTCAGGAACGAAGATACTCATAAAGGGAGTTATGGAAAGGCGCTTTTCATAGCGGGCTCCTCGAATTACCTCGGTGCTCCCCATTTCGCCGCCCTTTCTTTTCTCAAGGCCGGTGGGGGGCTCTCGTACCTGGCCGCACCCCGCTCCATCACCAATTATCTGGCAACCAAGGGCAGCGAGATCGTTTTCGCCCCCCAGAAGGAAACAAAGCTTGGAAGCCTGTCACTGGAGGCCAGGGACGATATTCTGGAATTCTCGGAAAGGGCCGACATGGTCGTGATGGGCCCGGGATTATCGCTCAATGAGGAAACACAACAATTAGTCAGGGAGCTCGCACCCCTGATAGACAAACCCCTTATTATAGACGGCGACGGCATCACCGCCATTTCTGAAACTATAGACCTCATCAAAAAGAGAAAAAACCCGACGATCCTGACTCCTCATCTCGGGGAGATGTCGAGGATCATAAAGGCCGATATCGCGGAGATCAACGCAAACAAGGTGCCGCTCCTCACCAAGGCATGCCGAGAATTGCATGCCGTTATTATCCTAAAAGGGGCTCACACCCTCATCGGCCTTCCCGATGAGCGCATCTACGTGAATATGAGCGGTAACCCCGGTATGGCCACCGCAGGAAGCGGTGATGTCCTGGTAGGAACCATTGCCGGCATGTACGGACTCGGATTCTCCTTAGAGCAGAGTATGCGGATGGGGGTATTTATGCACGGCCTTGCAGGAGACCTGGCAATGAGAGATATGGGAGAAGATGGCATAATCGCTGGGGACATCATGAACTACCTCCCCGAGGCAGTTCGGTATTGCAGGGAGCAGCACGAAGAGATCACCAAAAACGTCTACGAGAGCATCTATATCGTATAGGGGATGGAGATGAAGGCATGGATCTTAGACAGACAGGCAAAAATCGAGGATAGACCACTCCGCTTGCAGGAGATCCCTACCCCTGAACCCTCCGATCATGAGATACGCATCAAGGTTCACGCATGCGGGATCTGCAGGACGGATATACACATTGCAGAAGGGGACCTCCCCTTGAAGAAATCCCCCCTTATCCTCGGCCATGAGATTGTGGGCGTTGTGGATAAGATCGGCAAAGACGTCACGTCCTTTCAAGCAGGTGATCGAGCAGGGGCAGCATGGCTGAATCATGCCTGCGGCAGGTGCGAGTTTTGCCTTTCTGGTATGGAAAACCTCTGTGCCAACGCTCGGTTTACCGGTTGGGATGCGGATGGAGGGTACGCCGAATATACGGTGCTTGATGGGGATTTTGCCTATCATGTGCCGGATCACCTCACCTTCGAAGAGCTCGCACCGCTCATGTGCCCGGGGATTGCGGGATACCGATCATTCAAGCTCACGGAGGCGAAAAAGGGCCAAAAGCTTGGCCTTTACGGCTTTGGGCCGACCGCATCCTACGTGCTCCAGGTTGCAAAGCACCTGGGATTAGAGGTTTTTGTAGTAACCAGGAGTCAAAAAAACAGGGATGCCGCCCAAGAGCTTGGCGCTGACTGGATCGGCACCTATGAGGATAAGATGCCGGCGACTTTCGATGCGGGGATCATCTTTCCCCCGGCCGGCAACCTCGTCGAGTTCGCCCTCTCCCAGCTCAAGGGAAACGGTAGACTCATCCTCGCACCGGTATATATGACGCCCATAGAGATCAATGACTATAACCATATCTGGCTCGAGCGTTCCGTAAAATCCCTCGCCCACATATCCAGACAGGATGGAAGGGAGTTTTTAAAAATCGCGGGCGAGATAGGCATCAAGACACAGATCGAGGTCTTTGCCTTTGAGCAGCTCGCCGATATCCTTCCACGGGTAAAAGGGGGAAAGGTAAACGGAAATGCGGTGATCGAGATAGCGTGAGTTAAAAAAATCATAACACTTTAGATTTTTGAAATTACTCAGTGTATGGGCATGGGGATGTCTTTTTTTGCTCTATGCCCTTTCAATAAAAGGCATTGCACGGTCCCGAAAAACGGGATGAATTGCGACCAACCTATGAAGGTAGTATGCGGAGTGGATTCATCCGGTTTTTCGGGACAAATGTCAAAGCTCTATAAGGGCATAGCAAAAAAAGACATCCCCATGCCCATGGTCTCACCAAGGGTAACCATTTGGCCTTCAACAATGGCCAAGAATAGTTTTCAAAAAGCTAAAATAGTGCAGAAAGTCTTACGACCTCAAGCAGGCTTTCGGTTCTCCTAAGGCAGCGTAGGGGCTGGTCAGTGATTAATATCGAATTATATAATAGATTACATAGAGCCAGGAAAATATCCCGTGGATTATCGCCCAGAGCACGGATTTATTCACCGACCACGATATCACCATTGCCAGTGCCGAGCCAAAACTGATACCCGTCCGTATTGTCTCTCCCCTGTATGACATTTTTTAATCCCTTCTCTGGTTCGTTGTTTGTCTCCCCCATGGGGGATATTTCCTTTCATAACATTTTAGCTTTTTGAAATTACCTGGTGAATGAGCATAGGGGTGTCTTTTTTTGCTGCATGCCCCTGGCCCAGACCTGGCATGCAAAGGCTGAGTTCTATGGATTACACAACCGCTTTATTACAGTTTCCTTACAATGCTCCAGCCAAATCGCGCCAGGGCAGGCCTTTAACAGGAGGCTTCAGCGTGCCCCGTACATCGGGGCACACGCGCAACACGGATTTGACTATTGTATGCCATGGCGGTCGGTGCTCCGATTTATCGGGGCCTGCCGGTGCATTACGTATAGGGCATGAGACAAAAAAAGACATCCCTATGCTCATGCGTTTCGCCAAGGACAACTATGTGGCCTCCTTTCTATTTTCCGGGGGCGTGACTACTCACGTAGTCAGTCCCGCCTTCGGCGGGATTTAGACTGTCCTTCGACTTTGCTCAGGATGGTGAGCGAAGCCGAACCAAAGTCTTAAAGTGATCAGAGGAGCCGTATTGCCGCACTTTGTTGAAGAAACAGTCGCTTCTCGCAGCAAACATGGCTTCAAGATGCGCCGTATCCCCGTTATTTCCTAACAGTCTTCAGCCTAAAACCTATCTACCTCCTAAGAAACTCGAGCAAGTTTCTTTCATGTATAACCCTGAAGCGAAGGGTCGGGGTCATGTGCTGAGTAGTTACCCGGGGGCTACGTGTTCAATTTCCTGTCCCAGTTGAATTCCCGCGATGTAACGGTATCCTCCATCCTGCGTATCCGGCGCTCCAGGTTATCGTATCTTCGCTTTAACCGGTCAACCGCGCCCTTTCTCGAGTGAACGTAACTATCATAGAATTCCTGCTCTTCGTCCGTGTCTACGGGTATGGCCGGCTTTGGCTTCATCAACAGGGCAGCGATAAAGTAAAGGATAGTAATGGGCCAAAATCCGCTGAAGATCAACAGGCCGACCGCGATTGCCCGTACCCAAAAGGTCGAAAAATCGAAATACTCGGCGATGCCCTTACACACCCCCAATATGACTCCATTGCGTGAGCGGTAAAGCCCGCCATGAAGAATTCCCTCAAATCGTCTCATCCTTCATGTTCCTTTCTTTCACGATCTAGAATAATGGTCTCTAATGCCTCAACGCGTTGTTCCATGCGGGAAAACCCTTGATACATCTCTTGAATCATCTTTGCTTCCTCTGTCTCGAATCTCTGGCTCGTTCGAGAGATCCCGCCCTTCAGGACCCTGGCGATCATCACAATAGTGCTTCCTATGATGGCAAGCGCCAGTATGATACCCCCAAAGACGATTGCCACAAACATAACCGCATGCATCATCCTATCAACTCCGTTTTATAATGGAATGGCGCCATCCACTTCGGAACAAGTAGCACACTTTTCCCGGCCGCACAAGCGTTTGCATCCAGTGGTTCAAGGACATAGTATAATAGGTTTCAATGGCCCTATCCTTGAGAAGAACCTTCACTTCCCTTGGTAAGCGATGACTTCAGGGTCTTCAGCTCCTTCTCAATATCCTCATCCCCTGCCAGGCTTTCGAATTCCACCTCGAGCGACGGCCTTCTACCGAAATTCACCATATCCGCTTCTGCCTCCATGCGGTCAATGCGGTTCTCGAGATCCTCGAACTTAACCATCGCCTCAGCGCCCTCCACTCGGCGGATCTCCTCCTGGGCGCGCATCCTCTTGTTCGCCCGGATGTGGCGCTGCACGAGCATCCGCTGCTTTTCCTGTGCTGACCTGAGCCTGTCCTCCAGCTGTCTGATGTCTTCCTGGTATTGATCAACCAACCCGTTCTGTTCCGCTACCTCCTTCTCGACTGCATCCATCCTTTCGGTGTACCTGCGCTTTTCCATGAGTGCTTCGCGCGCCAGATCGTCCCTGCCCTTTTTTACCGCAAGTTCTGCCTTCTCCTCCCAATACGTCGCACGAGCCCGTGCCTCTTCCGCCTGTCGCTGAAACTTCTTGGCGTTTGCCATCACCCCGGCGCATGAGGCCTTGAGCTCAACCAACGTATCCTCCATCTCCCGTATCATCAGCTTGATCAATTTCTCTGGATCCTCAGCCCTGTCCAGCATGGCATTGATGTTGGAGCTGACGATATCTCGAAACCTTGTAAAAATTCCCATGATCCAACCTCCTTTCCGAACATGTGCCTTCTATAGAGGCAGAAAATGTGCCAACGGAATATTTTTTAAAAAATTTAGTTATTTCAATGGGTTTTCAAACTTGACATCCATGTTGGATAATGGTATATTTCACTAACTATTAGTTTATTAAGCTATTCTATTACAAAATATACCATGAATTCACGGACCTCTCCCATGCGAGAACGCTCCCAAGCAAGCTCCCCTGTTGGAATGCTCGATTCCATAGGGCAGTCTGAGGTATTCCTTGAATTTCAAGAACGGCTTTCCCGGGTAGCGCCGGTCAATAGACCGGTTCTTCTTATGGGGGAGCGAGGAACCGGAAAAGAATTGGCTGCATCCAGATTGCATTTCCTCTCAAAAAGATGGAATGCCCCTTTCGTAGCCCTTAACTGCTCGGCCCTCACGCCCTCCCTCATTGAGTCGGAGCTATTCGGCTACGAAAAGGGAGCATTTACCGGAGCCGAACGACGCCGTACCGGGAGATTCGAGGCTGCCGATGGAGGGAGCCTCTTTCTGGATGAGATCGGCACTATCCCCATTGAGGTGCAGGAAAAGATTCTGCGTGTGGTGGAGTACGCCTCCTTCGAACGGGTAGGGAGCTCAGAGAGCATAGAGGTGGATGTACGAATTATCGCCGCAACGAACTCGAACCTGGCGGAACTGGCTGCACAAGGCCGATTCAAACGGGATTTGCTGGACCGACTCTCCTTTGAGGTGCTCTTCGTGCCGCCACTCAGGGATCGCAAGGAGGATATCCTGCTTCTGGCGAATCATTTCGCTGCAAGGATGGCCTTTGAGCTTGGCCGGGAAGAGATTCCCCGATTCAGCCAAGAGACAATCCGCGAACTTGAAGGCTATTCCTGGCCCGGCAACGTGCGTGAGCTGAAAAATGTGGTTGAGCGAGCGGTGTACCGATCAGACACGCCGGTTGTCTCAGGGATCGTCTTCGACCCCTTTGTCTCGCCATATGATGAGCATCGCCCATCCAGGAAAAAGCCTCCCCAGGCCGAAGAGGAAACCTTAGAGGGGAAGTCCACCAAGAAAGCCCTGAATGATGCCCTTCGCGAGCTGAAAGTTCAAATGCTCAGTAGCGCCCTCAGGGAAGCGAGATACAATCAGAGAAAGGCAGCACGTATCCTGGGGCTCACCTACCACCAATTCCGGGGGTTGTATCGTAAATTCAGCGAGGAAATTACGAGCCAATAATACCTCTCATGAAGCGTTCACATTTCCGTTTTTAGGCGTAAGAGGCTTTCTTTTAGACTGGATCCGTGATAGTGTCCACTGGGTTTTTCATGAAACAGGAAGCATACAAGCCGGTTATGGTCATCGATGTCGGAAGGGTTCTGGTTGACGTCGATCCCGATAGAGTGCTGAGGGATCTTTCAAGGAGATCAGGAAGGCAATTAGGGATACCCCGCCTCGATGATCTGAATACCATGTTTCTCCCCTTCTATGTGGGCAAGCATTCGTGGCTGGAGACGGTCGAGACCATGAACCAAGCACTGGGGCTTTCCCTAATGGGTGATGAATGGCGGCAGATCTGGTGCAGCATCATCAGCGGAGAGATGCCGGGAATGAGGCAGGCACTTAGTGAACTCAAGGATGAGTTCACCATCGTGGCACTCAGCAACACAGACGAAGTTCACTGGAACTATATCCTTGGCGCCTACCCCATCTTTCAACTCCTTGACGGATGGGTCGTTTCCTTCGAGGAAGGTATGATGAAGCCTGATCCTGCTATCTATAAAAGGGTTATAGATCGCTACGGCAACGGCAGGCCCCCATTCTTCTATACCGACGACAGTCCGCGGTTCGTGGAGGCAGCCCGGAGCCTGGGCTGGGATGCGGAGGTCTTTCTTGATGCGGCCCACTTCAAGGAAGAAGTTGCAAGGAGACACAGTAAATTTCTCCATTCTTAGAAAGCAGTGCCATGGCCAATGATGACAGAGAACGAGAGATGAGGTTCAGCCTGTGGGGCTGGGGACTTTTCGTGGCGTGCGCGCTCTTCTTTATCGCCTCGAGTCTTCAGAGCCATAATTTGCTTAGCCTTATTGGCAGCATTATTTTCCTCGTTGCGTGCTTTGTGTTTCTCTATCCCTTGGTTAAAAGAAATGGCAGAGATCAGGGGAAATAATTCTTTGTTAGCGCACGATCGTGGTGCTCGGCTTCAGTATACAAAATGAGACATATGTCTAAATATTTATTGAAAGGTTCATCGCTTGTATCTATCGTAACGCTGCTTATTCTATCTATTTGTAGTGGAGCACATCCTGCAGACCATGAAATTGGCACAAGAAGCGCAGTACAAATGCAACAACCTGAAAAGAAATCAGCTTTTGATATACCGCTGCCGCCTATCGATAAAATAGTTCCTAATAAAACCGAAACAGCAACCTTTGCTTTAGGCTGATTCTGGGGACCAGACTCCCGGTTCGGGATTGTGAAAGGCGTTGTCAGGACGAGGGTTGGATACGCGGGAGGAACCAAAAAGAATCCCACGTACCAGGATCTAGGCGATCACACAGAGACTATCCAGGTTGACTTCGACCCAGCACTTGTTTCATACAGGGAGTTATTGGGTATTTTCTGGAATAGCCATTCCCCCACGAACCGCGCCTTCTCAAAGCAATATAGGTCAATTATATTCTATCACAACGCTGAACAAAGAAGACTGGCTATTGAAACACGAGATCGTGAGGCCGCAAAAATACAGGCTGCTATCTACACAGAGATTGTTCCATTTTCCGAATTCTATATGGCCGAAGCCTATCACCAGAAGTATCTGTTGCAGCGGGAACCGTCTCTCATCAAGGAATTCGAGCTCATGTATCCCCTGCCATCCGATCTTATCAACTCCACAGCTG
>CAYMFC010000006.1:0-34588 GCA_964389665.1 uncultured Desulfobacteraceae bacterium
CATTGAGCCTGAAGAACAGATCCTCGCGAAACCTTCCATCCATCACCTCCTGCTCGAGGCTCTTATTGGTTGCCGAGATAAACCTTACGTCCACGGTTCTCTCGTGTGTGTCTCCTATCCTGGTAAAGGTCCTCTCCTGGATTACCCTCAAGAGCTTCACCTGAATGGAAGGGCTTAACTCGCCTATTTCATCGAAGAATACCGTTCCACCGTCTGCGGCCTCGAAGAAACCGCCCTTATCCGCATGTGCGCCGGTAAATGCACCTCTCTTATAGCCGAACAGCTCGCTCTCGATTAACGTCTCAGGAATCCCGGCACAATTTATTGCCACAAAGGGCTTCTCACATCTCGGGCTCTGCTCATGTATGGCCCTCGCCGCAAGTTCCTTGCCCGTGCCGCTCTCACCGGTTATCAGGATGTTTGTCTTGGTTTCGGCCACCCTTCGTATGAGCTCATAGGCCTTTTTCATCTGGGGGCTCTCGCCAATCAGGCAGCCAAAGTGAAGCTCTTTTGCGAGATGATCCTCCTCCCTCTCCGTGGAAGCCTCTTTGGTGCGGATCGCATCACATACGACCCTCTTGAATTCCTCAACCTCAAAGGGCTTGGGGATATAATCATAGGCCCCCTCCTTCATGGCCTCAACGGCCGTCTCAGCAGTAGCATAGGCCGATATCATGATCACCGGTGTTTCGGGGTTGATCTCCTTCACCTTTCGTAAGACTCCCAACCCATCAATGTGCTCCATCCGAATATCAGTGATCACCAGATCAAATGTCTCTCTGTCTAAAATCGAACAGGCATCCTCCCCGCTCTCCGCGCAACTTACCGTATAGCCCTCCCTGTCCAGGAGGATCTCGAGGAATTCCCGCATACTTAATTCATCATCAACGACGAGGATTGCGCTCATCAGCGTTCCAGACTATCCTTCCCCCAACCATGGTGAGCATGACTTTGCCCTTCATGCTCCAGCCGATAAAAGGTGAGTTATGGCACTTGGAGTTGAAGTCCTCTTCGTGGACCACGTACTCCTTGTTCAGGTCTATAACCGTCAGATCCGCCTCCTTGCCCTCTTCGATAGTACCACCTTTTACACTGAGGATGGTAGCGGGATTATAGGAAAGCTTTGCGATCGCAGAGGGCAGGTCCATCACCCCGTCCCTCACCAATTGCAAGGTGAGCGGCAGCGATGTCTCCAGCCCTATAATGCCGAATGCGGCCTTGTCGAACTCTACATCCTTCTCAAGCGGGCTGTGCGGGGCATGATCCGTTGCAATCACATCTATGACCCCCTCTGAGAGCCCTTTCTTGACGGCCTCTACATCCTTGGGTTCCCGGAGCGGTGGGTACATCTTGGCATTGGTATCAAAGTCCATGACGGCACGGTGATCAAGGCTGAAGTAGTGAGGGGCCGTCTCTGCTGTTACCGGTATACCCTGCTCTTTGGCCTGCCGAATGAGGGCAACCGATCCCTCGGTACTGACATGGGCAATATGAACAGGGCAGCCCGTGAGTTTCGCCAAGAGGATCTCCCTGGCAACCATTACCTCCTCGCTGGCTGCTGGAATTCCGCTCAAGCCCAGTTTGGTTGAAACGGCGCCCTCATGCATAACGCCACGATTTGAGAGGTCGAGATCCTGACAATGGGATATAACCCGGAGGCCGAAGAAGGCCGCGTATTCGAGTGCCCTCCTCATGAGTTCGCTGTTGGTAACCGGCCTTCCATCATCTGACACCGCCACAGCTCCCGCCTGCTTGAGATCGCCGAACTCGGTGAGCGACTCGCTCCTCATGCCCTTGCTTATGGCTGCAACCGGATAAACCCGTATCAGGTTAGCCTTCCGTGCCCGCTCGAGGATAAACTCCGTAACCGACCGTGAATCATTGATGGGGTTGGTATTGGCCATGCATGCCACCGCAGTAAAGCCTCCGGCGGCGGCTGCCTTGCTTCCCGTTGCGATCGTCTCCTTGTACTCCTCCCCTGGCTCCCGGAAGTGGACGTGCATATCGATGAGACCAGGTGTGACCACCATCCCCGAGGCATCCACCTGCCGTATCTCGCTATCACGAGGGGGATGAAATGCTCCGGGGGGCAGGAGCCTGTCGATCTTTCCCTTATGTATCACGATATCGAGGTTCTTCTCCCTCATCCCTCGGGGATCGACCATCCTTCCGCCCTTAATCCAGGTGATCATCCTTACCGCCTCCCATGAGTAAATACAGAAGGGCCATTCGTATCGCCACGCCGTTCGTCACCTGATCCAGGATCACGGAATAGGGGCCATCCGCCACCTTGTTGGTGATCTCAACTCCCCGATTGATCGGGCCCGGGTGCATGATAATGGCCTCCTTGTTCGCTCCCTTCATGAGATCCTCGTTGAGACCGAAAAAGGCTGAGTACTCCCTTGTGCCCGGGAATAGCATTCCGCTCTGCCGCTCGAGCTGGATCCGCAGAATCATGATCACATCCTTGCCCTTTAAGGCCTTCGCGGGATCGAGCACCACCTTAACCCCGAGAGATTCGGCATGAACGGGAATCATGGTGGGGGGGCCCGAGACAGTCACCTGAGAGCCCATCTTTCTCAGGCCTATGATATTGGATCGAGCGACCCTGCTGTGAGCAAGATCCCCAATGATCACCACCTGCAACCCCTTAATCCTTCCCTTCTTTTTCTTGATCGTATAGAGATCCAGTAACGCCTGTGTGGGATGCTCATGCATCCCGTCTCCCGCATTTATGACCCCTGCCTCCACATGTTTTGCCAGCAGATGGGGGACCCCGGAGCAAGGATGCCGTATGATGATGAGATCAGGGTTCATGGCCTGAAGGTTCCTCGCCGTATCGACGAGCGTCTCTCCCTTCACCATGCTGCTATCCGATACCGAGAAACTGAGAGTATCCGCGCTGAGCCTTTTCGATGCTATCTCAAATGAGGTTTTGGTCCTCGTACTCGGTTCATAGAATAAAGTTACTATATTCTTGCCCCGTAATGTGGGAACCTTCTTTATTTCCCGTGTTGATATCTCCCTGAACACATCCGCCGTATCAAAGATCAAATGTATGTCGCTTACGGATAGCTGTTCAATCCCCAGAAGATCTCTGTGTTGAAACCGGTACATCGATTCCATCACCCCATAATCCGTTGTGTTATGGGCGAAAAAATGAGAGATGCCACATCATCCCGCTCTTACCTGGAGCAAGGCATATGAAAAAATCCCCTTCCCGCAATAGCAGGAAGGGGTCCTTTTTTTGTGCCTTTGTGCCTTAGTGGCCGAGCTATTCATCTATCCCGTCTGCTGTGGATCCTTGAGCTTCTTTTCCTTGGGAGCAGCCTTCTCATCAGGCGTCTTCTCAGTGGACTTCTTTTTCCCCTTACCTGCCTTTTTCGATACCTTTGCTGGACCCTTCTTACCCTTACCTGCCGTCGCCAATTGCATAAGAGCCAGGGGCGCGTTATCGCCTTTCCTGGCCCCCATCTGTACGATCCTCACATATCCACCCTGACGGTCTTGAAAACGATCCTTTATCTCATCGAATAGTGTATGGGCTACCGATTTGTCCATGATATAGGAGAGGGCCTGTCTACGGGCATGGAGATCACCTCTTTTGGCAAGGGTAATCATCTTCTCAGCAATAGGCCGCGCGGTCTTTGCCTTTGCGTGTGTGGTTGCAATCTCCTCGTATCTGAAAAGGGAGGTTACCAGGTTTCGCAACATGGCCCTACGATGGCTTGGGTCACGGCCCAGTTTTCTGCCTGCTTTTCTGTGCCTCATCAATCTGTATCCTCTTCCTTTGATGCCTCAGGCTCTCCTTCGCCCTCCTCAGGCAAGGGGAAATCTTCCAGTTTCGTGCCAAAATGAAGGCCCATTTCCTCCAAGATGCCCTTTATCTCATTCAAGGATTTTCGTCCGAAATTCTTGGTCTTGAGCATCTCGCTTTCCGTCTTCTGAACCAGCTCGTATATATACGTTATATCCGCATTCTTCAGGCAATTGGATGAGCGCACCGAGAGCTCAAGCTCGCTCACCGGTCGAAAAAGATTTTCATTGACCCTGGCTTCCTCCTCGTTACTCTCCACCCCTTGCTCTTCAACCGGCTCTTCCTCAAAACTGATAAAAGGGGTAACTTGCTCCTTGAGGATCTTCGCAGCATATGCCAATGCATCTTGTGGATTCACCGTACCATCCGTCCATACCTCAAAGGTCAGCTTATCATAATCGGTCCTCTGGCCAACCCGTGCATTGCCTACGACGTAGGTGACTTTCCTGATCGGTGAAAAAAGGGCATCAATCGGGATTACCCCAATCTGTTGATCCTCTATTTCGTGCCTTTCCGCCGGAACATACCCCTTGCCCGTCTTTACCACCATCTCCGCATGCAGCACACCATCCTTATCGAGCGTGGCGATGTGCTGATTCGGATTCATTATCTCGACCCTATCATCGGTAATAATATCCTCAGCCGTTACGATCTTCTCGCCCTTGACATCCAGACGGATCGTAACTGCCTCCTCTTCCTCTGCGAGGAGTTTGAGATTCACACTCTTCAGGTTCAGGATAAGGTCGGTGACATCCTCTCGTACACCGGGAATGCTGGTAAACTCGTGAGGAACGCCATCGAATTGGACTGAGACAATTGATGCTCCATGCAGGGAAGACAGGAGGATCCGTCTCAGGGAATTTCCGAGGGTAATTCCAAAACCCCTCTCCAAAGGCTCACAGACGAACCTCCCGTAAAAATCACTGAACGTCTCTGGATCAACCTCTATTCTCTTGGGCTTTATCAGATCTCTCCAATGTTTTTGATGTTGCTTTTTCATTGATATACATCACCTCAAAGACAAATTGTTGCAAGCCATTTTCAAACGGCTCTTTGATATCTTCAGGATAAACGGATTTTGTGTTCGTGATGCGCTTATTTGGAGTATAGCTCTACTATCAGCTGCTCATTGATAGGCATGGTCAATTCTTCACGGCTCGGAAAGGCCTTCACCACACCGCGAAAATTATCCATATCGACCTCCAGCCACGATGGTATCTCTCGTCGTACCACGGTTTCCATTGCCTCTTGTATAACAGGGATCTTACGACTTTTCTCTTTGGCCTCGATTATATCACCGCTTTTCACCTGATAAGAGGGTATATTCACCTTGCTTCCATTCACGGTGAAATGATTGTGTCTCACCAGTTGCCTTGCCTGATCCCGTGATGATGCAAAACCCATCCTATAGACCATGTTATCCAACCGACGCTCCAGCAGGATCAACAGGTTCGTACCGGTAATACCCTTCTGCCGCTCGGCATGGTGATAGTACCTGCGAAACTGGTTTTCGAATATCCCGTAGATCCTCTTCACCTTTTGCTTTTCTCGCAACTGTATTCCGTAATCCGAGACCTTACCACCCCTTCTCTGGCCGTGTTGCCCCGGCGCGTAAGAACGCCGCTCAAAGGCACACTTATCCGTATAGCACCTGTCTCCTTTCAGGAACAACTTGAGGTTTTCCCGCCTGCATAACCTGCATGAAGCCTCAACGTATCGAGCCAATAGTCTTCCTCCTCAACTCTTTCTATAATTCGTTCCTCGCGGGCTGCAGCGAGCTTACACCCTTCTCCTCTTTGGCGGCCTGCACCCGTTGTGAGGGATAGGGGTCACATCCCGAATCACGGTTACGGAAAACCCATCTACCTGTAATGCCCGTAATGCCGCTTCACGTCCTACTCCAGGACCTTTCACGCGAACCTCTGCCGTTTTCAGGCCTAGGGCCATTGCCTTCTTTAACGCGCTCTGGGATGCCAACTGGGCAGCAAAGGGGGTGCTCTTTCGAGAGCCTTTAAAGCCTACCTGTCCAGGACTCGATTGGGCGATGACATTTCCGCTCATGTCGGTGATGGTAATGATCGTGTTATTAAAGGTAGCCTGAATGTGAACCACTCCATTTACAACCAACCTTTTCTCTCTTCTAACCCTCCCCGACTTCGTTCTTTCCTTCGCCATTTCTCCTCCAGGAATCTATTTCCGACGTCTTCCGATAATCCTCCGAGGACCCTTCCTCGTCCTCGCATTTGTGTGAGTTCTCTGTCCTCGTACTGGAAGGCCCTTCCTATGCCGCAATCCCCTGTAACAGCCCGTATCCATCAGGCGCTTTATGTTCATCGATACCTCGCGCCTCATGTCTCCCTCTACCCGGTAGGATTCATCGATGATCTTCCTGATCTTCGTGATCTCCTCCTCGCTCAGCTGATCCGATTTGATATCCAAATCCACGCCTGCGTTATGAAGGATGTCTCGGGAACTGCTTTTACCTATGCCGTAGATATAGGTCAACGCGATCTCGATCCTTTTTCCCTTCGGTAAATCAACACCAGCGATTCTTGCCAATGTATTTCTCCTTACACGATCTTAAAGATGCGTATTGTATCTCAATCCTTAACCCTGCCTCTGTTTGTGCCGAGGGTTATCGCAGATGACCCTGAGCACACCCCTTCTCTTCACGATCTTGCAATTCCTGCATCTTTTCTTTATAGATGACCTCACCTTCATGGTCTACCTCACCCTTCTCAGGCCCTTTTTCATAAAACCCTCATAGTGCCTGGTTAACAGGTGGCTCTCGATCTGGGTTATCGTATCCATGCCCACCCCTACCACGATCAAAAGCCCAGTGCCGCCAAAATAGAAGGGGACATTTAACCTATAGATGAGAATCTCCGGCAGGATACAGATAATGGACACATAAATGGCCCCGCTGAACGTAATTCTTGTGAGCACGCGGTCTATGTACTCGGCGGTGCTCCTGCCCGGCCGAATGCCGGGGATAAACCCACCATATTTCTTCATATTGTCTGCTACCTCAACGGGATTAAAGTGAATCGCCGTGTAGAAGTAGCAAAAGAAGATGATGAAACCCACATACAGCAAAGAATAGAGAGGCCTCCCAGGAGAGAGCGAGCTCACAATAAATTGAAGCCACCCGATCTGATTCACGTTTAAGAACCCAGCGATGGTGGCCGGGAACATAATGATTGAAGAGGCGAATATGGGTGGAATCACACCCGCGGTGTTCACCTTAAGGGGAAGATGGGTGCTCTGCCCTCCATACATCCTCCTGCCTATGATCCGTTTTGCATACTGCACCGGTATACGCCTCTGACCCCTCTCAACGAAGATAATAACCCCCACAATGGCTACCATAAAAAGCACCAGAATGAGCCCAAAAAAGGGGCTCATCTCGCCTGTGCCCATCAGGCGGAACGTATTGCCAACGCCTTCCGGAAAACGGGCGACGATCCCGGAGAAGATGATCAGTGATATCCCGTTTCCTATGCCCCTCTCGGTGATCTGCTCCCCAAGCCACATGAGAAATGTTGTTCCGGCACTCAGGGTTATCATAGTCATGAGCCGAAACCCCCATCCACCGAGCGGAACGATCAAGGCGCCATCGGGGCTCGTCATGCTTTCAAGCCCGATAGAGATACCGAAACCCTGAATGAGGCTCAGAATCACGGTTCCGTATCGCGTGTACCGCGTAATCTTCTTCCTGCCGGCCTCTCCTTCTTTTTTCAATTTTTCTAAATGAGGCACCACAACAGTGAGGAGCTCCAGGATAATTGCCGCGCTTATATAAGGCATTATCCCCAAGGCCATCACCGAAAGCCTTCGGAGGGCCCCTCCGGAGAACATGTCAATGAGACCGAACAGTGTGCCCTGCCTTGCACCGAAAAACGCGGCCAGAGCTGCTGCATCAATACCGGGGGTCGGGATATGACATCCAAGCCTATAGACTGCCAGCATAAAGAGCGTAAAGAGAATCCTTCTCTTTAACTCAGGGACCTTGGCGATATTTTGAAAACCCCCAATCATGATCAACCCATCTCTACCGTTCCACCAGCTGACTCAATCTTGTCCCGTGCCCCTTGGCTCACCTTGTCGAGCCTTATGATGAGAGGATGTGCTATGTCTCCCACTCCCAAAAGCTTTACCGCTCGTGCATTATTGAGCAAACCCGCCTTTAGGAGGGCATCTCTGTCAACGGTTTCCCCGGATGTAAAGGAGGAAAGGTCCTTTATATTAAGGATCTCATAGCGCTTCTTGAAGACATTCGTGAATCCCCTTTTCGGAATCCTCCTGTGCAGAGGCATCTGCCCGCCTTCAAATCCCGGACGGACTCCTCCACCTGAACGTGCGTTTTGCCCCTTCGTCCCCTTGCCAGCGGTTCCGCCTCGCCCCGAGCCTTCTCCCCTGCCTATTCTCCTGCTCTTTTTCCTCGCGCCTTTGCCCGGTCTTATCTCGTTTAGCTTCATGGTGGCCTCGGTACCTTTCATTGCCGTTCAGCCCAGTACTTCCTCTACGGTCTTCCCCCGGGATCGTGCGATTTTTTCCGGGGTCGCCAAGGATAGGAGTCCATCGAGGGTGGCCTTTACCAGGTTATGGGGATTGTGGGAGCGCAAACACTTGCTTACGACGTTCTTCACGCCCGCTGCCTCCAGCACCGCTCTTACGGCTCCGCCAGCTATGATGCCGGTTCCGGGACGAGCCGGCTTCAGTAAAACCGAACTGGAATCGGATTTACCGATCACTTCATGGGGAATAGTGTCATCGAAAAGGGGTATCGGACACATATCCTTACGTGCCTTCTCCCCTCCCTTTCTTATAGCCTCCGGAACCTCATTCGCCTTTCCGAGGCCGGCGCCTACCCTTCCCTTGCCATCGCCTACGACCACTATTGCGCTGAAGGAAAACCTTCGCCCGCCTTTTACCACCTTTGCAACGCGGTTTATGTAAACGACCTTTTCAATCAACTGGACTTCTTGCTCTTCAACAACCACCCCTATCTCTCCTTCATGTACGTTCAATCAAACCGATTAGAATTTCAGACCGTTCTCCCGTGCGGCATCAGCAAGTGCCTTCACTCTCCCATGATAGAGAAATCCATTCCTGTCAAACACGACCTTCTTGAAGCCCTTTCCCAGCCCTTGTTTTGCAATGGCCTCACCGACTAATACCGCGCCTCTGGTGTTGCCGCTGATACCTTTGGCCTCAGGACGAAGCTCCCTGGATAACGTTGAGGCCGCTGCCAGGGTACAACCAGCGGTATCATCGATGATTTGCGCATATATGTGTTTTGCGCTCTTAAACACGGTGAGTCTGGGCATTTCAAGGTTTCCCTCTATCTTCTTTCTCACCCTCTTCTTTCTCTTCAATCGAGCAATCTTTTTATCTTTCACGGAAGCCATGGTTTCTCTGCCGGTTTTTGTTGATGTTCTGGCAACTATTCAGCCACCAAGGCACAAAGACCCAAAGAGAATACAAGTATGAATCGAATAAAGAAATTTTCTCATTGATTCCAATGTGCCATGCATTCATGCACCTTAGGCGCATTAAAAAGGTTATTATGAAGAATAATTCTATAATCTTGGTGCCTTGGTGGCAAGATACCTGAGTAATTACATTTTCTCAAGACCTCAAACTACCTAATCGCTTCGCGAATGTGTCTGCACACTCACCTACTTTTTTATCCCCGTCTTTCCCGCTTTTCTCCTGATCCTTTCCTCCAGGTATTTCACCCCTTTTCCTTTGTATGGCTCCGGGGCCCTCAGAGCTCTAATCTTAGCTGCCGTGGACCCGAGGAGCTCTTTGTCTATCCCGCTCAAGATGATCCTATTTCTCTGCTCCAGCTGAGCTTTGATCCCTTGGGGAACATCATAGGCAATAGGATTGGAGTAACCCAAGTTTAAGATCAGCTGATCTCCCGAGAGCTCGGCCCTGTACCCCACCCCGTTTATCTCAAGGGTCCTCTGAAATCCCTCGGTGACACCCACCACCATATTGCTTATCAAGGTACGAAAAAGGCCAAAGAGGGACCTGGATTCCTTCGATCCATCGGAAATGGACAGCGATATCCGTGAATCATCGATCTGCAGCTCCACACTCGGGTGGATAGACCGTCGCAACTCCCCTTTCGGACCCCTCACGGTCAGGATCGCGCCGTCGAATTGAATCTCCACACCGTTCGGCACAACAATTGGTCTTTTTCCTATCCTTGACATCCCAGTCCCTTGTTACGCTACCACACCGAGCACACGACCTCTCCCCCAACCCCCGCCTTCCTGGCCTCCCGATCGGTCATCACTCCTCTTGAGGTAGAAACAACAGTAATCCCCAGGTTGTTCAATGTCTTGGGAACCTTCTTCGAGCGAGAGTATACCCTACAGCTCGGCTTACTGATCCTCCTGAGTCCCTTGATCACGGGGCTTTTGTCCTCGTTGTACTTCAGATAAATCACGATACTGCCCTGCGTGGTATCCTTCACGAGCTTGTAATTCCTGATATATCCCTCAAACTTCAATATCTTCGCAATATCGATCTTCATCTTAGAGCTCGGGATCTCCACCGTATCGTATGAGGCGATAGCTGCATTTCTGATCCTCGTGAGCATATCCGCAATAGGGTCTGTCATCGTCATTATCCATCTCCATTGATCATCATCTACCAACTCGACTTGATAACGCCTGGGATATCACCCCTGGAGGCCAATGTCCTAAAACAAATCCTGCAAACTCCAAACTTTCTCAAAAATGCCCTGCTCCTGCCACAGATAGGGCACCGGTTATACGTACGTACACGAAATTTCGGCTTCCTTTGCGCCTTAGCGATCAATGACTTTTTGGCCACCCTATCCCCTTTCTCATGTTCGAAACGGCATCCCCAGTTTTTCAAGTAAAAAACGAGCCTCGATATCCGTCTTTGCAGTGGTGACAATGGTGATATTGAGGCCCTTTACCTTATCGATCTTGTCGTAATCGATCTCTGGAAAGATGATATGTTCCTTAATGCCCAGGCTATAGTTACCTCTCCCGTCAAAACTCTTATCAGATAAACCTCGAAAATCTCTCACCCTGGGAAGGTCTATGTTAAAGAGCTTATCCAAAAAATAATACATCCTCTCCCTTCTAAGGGTCACCATACATCCAATAGGCATCCCCTCCCTCACCTTGAAGCTGGCTATTGACCTCTTCGCCCTGGTGACCACAGGTCTTTGGGCGGCAATAAGTGCGAGTTCCTCCACCGCTGAATCGAGGATCTTGATATTGTGTATTGCCTCGCCCAGGCCCATGTTCAAGGCAACCCTCGTAAGCTTGGGCACCTCCATGATGTTCTTGTAGTCAAATTCCTTGATCAAGGAGGGAATCACTTCCTTCAAATATTTTTCTCGTAGGCGTGACATGGCTATTTATCTATGATCTCCCCGCACTTCTTACAAAACCTGACCTTGCTGCCGTCCTCCAGAACCTTCTTTCCTACCCTTGCCGGTTCGGCGCACTTTCCACAGACGAGCATAAGATTGGAGACATGGATAGGGGATTCTTTCTCGATAATTCCCCCCTTCGCGTTCTTCCCCCCAGGCTTGGTATGTCTCTTGATCATATTCAGCTTCTCCACTACTGCCCTGTCCGTTCGGGGGATCACCTTCAGCACCGCGCCTATTTTCCCTTTCTCCCTTCCGGCAATCACCATTACCTTATCATTCTTCCTTATATGTAATCGCTTCTTGGCCATTTCCTTGATAGTCCTGAGATCACTTACAGCACCTCGGGTGCCAGTGATATGATCTTCATAAATTTCTTCCCCCGGAGCTCTCTGGCCACTGGGCCGAAGATTCGCGTACCAATCGGCTCGCGCATCTGATTGATTAACACCGCTGAGTTATCATCAAACCTGATGTATGAACCATCAAGTCGTTTGGTTTCCTTCGTTGTCCTCACCACGACTGCTCGCAACACATCACCCTTTTTTACCTTGCTGTTGGGCAAGGATTCCTTCACGGAGACAACAATCAAGTCTCCTACACGGGCGTACCGTCTCCGCGTGCCTCCAAGCACCTTTATACAGTACAACTTCTTTGCCCCAGAGTTATCGGCAACATTTAATATCGTCTCAGCCTGTATCATGGCAATACTACCCAACTTTTCTGGCGTTGAAAGCGCCCTACCTACATGAAATCAGAACGGGTGATCGATCGATATCGGGAAAATCCCCAGTACTCTGCATCCCGCTATTCCACGATCTCCAATACCCTCCATCTCTTTAGCTTGCTTATGGGGCGAGTTTCGATGAGCCTCACTTTCATACCCGGTTGACATCTGTTGTGGGGATCGTGCGCGAGGTAGTAGGAGCGATACCGAATGTACTTTTTGTACTTCTCATGTTTGGCCAGCCTCTCCACCAGCACCTTGGCCGTTTTATCCATCTTGGTGTTGATCACCACGCCCGACAGCTCCTTTCTCTTTCCGCGTTCGTCCATCTTATTCCTCAGCTTCCCCTTTGGCATAGAGCTCCCTAAGCACGGTCTTGACCCTGGCAATATCCCGTTTTGTCTTCTTTAATGAGGTATGAGTGCTCAACTGTCCCGTAGCCAATTGAAATCGAAGGTTAAACAACTCCCTCGCCAACTCCCCTTTCTTCTGTACTAATTCCTCGGTGCTCAATTGCCGTAATTCTTCAGCCTTCACTGTATCATGCGCTCCTGCTTAAGAATTTCGTGGCAAATGGAAGTTTATGGCCGGCCAACCTGAAGGCCTTTCTCGCCACCTCTTCTTCCACGCCTTCTATCTCGTATATCACTTTGCCTGGCTTTATTGCCGCAACCCAGGCTTCGAAATTACCCTTCCCTTTTCCCATTCGCGTTTCAGTGGGCTTTTTGGTTGTCGGCTTATCAGGAAAAACTCTGATCCACATCTTGCCGCCCTTTTTAACCCTTCTCGTGATCGCTACCCTCGCGGCCTCGATTTGTCTTGCGGACATAAAACCGCACTCCACCGCCTGAAGGCCATAATCACCGAATTCAAGATTTGAGCCCCTATAAGCCTTCCCCCTTGATCTGCCCTTTTGCACATTTCTATATTTATACCTTCTCGGGCTTAACATGACAGCGCCTTTCTATTCCCCTCTATTAGGCCAAATCTCACCCTTAAACAGGATAACCTTTACTCCTATTACCCCATAGGTAGTGAAGGCCTCTGCAAATCCGTAGTCTATATCCGCCCGCAGTGTATGGAGCGGCACCCTTCCCTCTCTGTACCACTCCCTTCTGGCCATCTCCGCACCGCCTAACCTGCCGGCACACATTATCTTTATACCTTGAGCGCCAAATCTCATAGCAGAGGTGACTGCCTTCTTCATAGCCCTGCGAAAGGCTACCCTCCGAACCAATTGCATTGCCACATTCTCTGCTACTAACTGGGCCTCAACCTCAGGCCTTCTTACCTCTTTGATATCGATGAATACCTCACGGTTGATCTTGGCCTCGATCTCCTTTTTTAAATTCTCTATCTCGGCGCCCCTCTTACCAATGATTATCCCCGGCCTGGATGTGTAAATTCTGATCCGTGCCTTATTGGCAGCCCTCTCAATCTCTATCTTGGATACTCCCGCTTGATAGAGCCTTCCTTTGAGAAATGTTCGGATTCTGTTATCCTCCACCAACAGAGATGGGAACTCTGAAGTCGCGAACCACCGGCTACTCCACGTTTTATTGATGCCCAATCTCAGTCCTACCGGATTTACCTTTTGGCCCACTCACCTCTCCTTGTGTGTGATTAACCCTTTTCCTTACAATCGTATCCCTATCGAATTCCCTGGCTACTTCTGATCGAGAATAACCGTGAGGTGACTCGATCTCTTCCGTATCCTCGTGGCCCTGCCCATTGCCCGGGGTCTAAACCGCCGTAAGGTTGGCCCCTCATCGGCATGGATATTCTTTATGAACAACCTATCCACATCGATATCGGGAGATTGGTTAGCGTTGGCCACGGCGGAATTTATCAATTTTCGAAGAAGAGGGCCTCCCTTTTGTGGCACAAAGGTTAAGAGGTTCAGCGCCTCATCAACCCTTTTTCCCTCTATCGCCCGCATGAGCAACCTTATCCTTCTCGGCGATATCCGTATGTATTTCGCAATTGCCTTGACTTCCATCTCTTACCCGGGATCCCTTTCAATGCGTTCCCTTACCTCACCGCCCGTCATCGCGAGCCGCTCAGGCGAGGCGGGTGGGCTGATGCCATATGTGCACGACCTGTTATTTTTTCTTCCCCTTCATACGAGATTTCTTATCGCCTCCTGCATGGCTGTAAAAGATCCTCGTCGGCGAAAACTCACCCAATTTGTGCCCCACCATATCCTCGGTAATGAACACTGGGACGAACTTTTTGCCGTTGTGTACCGCAAAGGTCAGCCCTATAAACTCCGGCAGTATAGTCGAGCGTCTTGACCATGTCTTTATCACCTGATGGGCATCCACATCTTTGATCCTCTGTACCTTCCTCATGAGGTTCTCATCCACGAAAGGCCCTTTCTTTACAGATCGCGGCACCCCCTTCTCCTTTCCTACTTCCTTCTCTTGATGATCAGCCTATCGCTTGTCTTCGTACGTCGCGTGCGAAAGCCCTTGGTGGGAACCCCCCATGGTGTAACCGGATGCCTGCCTCCCGATGACTTACCCTCTCCCCCTCCCATGGGGTGATCAACAGGATTCATGGCTACTCCGCGGACCCGAGGCCTTCTTCCTGCCCACGAGGCCCTTCCCGCCTTACCGATGCTGATGTTCTCGTGATCTAGATTCCCCACCTCTCCAATGGTAGCCCTGCAATTGAGCAAGATCATTCGTACCTCTCCCGAGGGAAGCTTCACCTGGGCATACTTGCCCTCCTTTGCCATCAATTGAGCGTATGTCCCCGCACTGCGGGTAAGCTGTCCGCCATGACCGGGATATAATTCGATATTATGGATATGCATCCCTGTGGGAATGTTTCGCAAGTGCAACGTATTACCCACCTTGATCTCTGCATCGGTTCCGGATTCCACTCCATCGCCCACGCCCAAATGATTGGGGGCAAGGATATAGGCCTTCATGCCATCTCTATAGTGGAGCAGCGCAATCCTGGCGGATCTATTCGGATCGTATTCTATCGAGGCAACAGTTGCGGGAATGGCATCCCTGTTTCGCCTGAAATCGATAACCCTATATCTCCGCTTATGTCCTCCCCCCCGGTGCCTGAGGGTTACCCTGCCCCTTGAATTCCTGCCTCCAGAGCGCTTCATGGGTTTAAGCAAGCCTTTCTCTGGAGTGCTCGCAGTAATCTCCTCAAAGGTAGATACCGTTTGGAATCTCCTTCCCGGTGAGGTTGGATTATACTTCTTGAGTGCCATGAGTCGCCCTTCCTAGACGCCCTCGAAAAATTCGATAGTTTCCCCGGGGCCAAGCCTGACGATCGCCTTTTTCCAGTCCGGCCTTCGCCCCATATTCCTTCCTACCTTGCGCTCCTTGCCCTTTACGTTCATCATCTTCACGCTCAGCACTTTTACCTTGAAGACGCTTTCAACGGCATTCCTCACCATTACCTTGTTGGCGCATCGATCCACCTCGAATGTGATCTTATTCGCTTGTTCCTTCTGTCTCGTGCCCTTTTCCGTAATCAGGGGCCTCTTCAATACCTGATATACATCCATCACGAAACCAGCCTCTCCTCAATTACTCCTAGGGCGGGTTCTATGAGCAAGAGGGATTCATGAGTGAGGATGTCATACACGTTGAGTCCCTCAGCGCGTACTAATTTTACGTTACGCACATTTCTGGAGGATTTCTCAAGGTTCTCGTCCCTCTTTTCCGTAACGATGAGGACGTTTTCCAACTCCAGATTCCTCAAGATACCCAAGAAGTTCTTCGTCTTGATCTCTTCCATCTTGAGGTCGTCAACGACGTAGATCTGTCCCGCCTTGAACTTATCGGCAAGTGCCATCCGTAATGCGCTCTTTCGCACCTTTTTATTCACCTTAAACGCATAATCCCGCGGCATAGGTCCGAATGCTACGCCGCCTCCTCTGCGTGTCGGCGATGAAGACGCTCCTACCCTGGCCCTGCCCGTGCCCTTCTGCCGCCAAAGCTTCTGTGTGCTTGCCTTGACCCTCGACCTATTTTTGCTCGAGGCAGTACCGGAACGGTAACTGGCCAACTGTGCACGGGCCACCTGGTGAATCAGGTCCTCCCGGATGGCGACATTGAAGACTTGCTCCTTTATGTCTCGCTGGGAAACCTTCTCACCGTTTACGTTATAGACATCTAAAAAGGCCATGTACTGCTTCGCTCACTATGAAATGAAGACCCTGGTCTTTCCCGTTGTATGTACCCCTAGCTATCTTTAACCCTTTATCCGTACCTCTACCAAGCCCCCACTACTGCCGGGAACTGAACCCTTCACGAGGATGAGACCCTTTTCCTTTACTACGTCGACTACCTCGAGATTTTTGACCGCGATCCTCTGGTTGCCCTTCCTGCCAGGAAGTTTCTTGCCTCTCAATACCCTGCTTGGGGTCGCGCTTGCCCCTATAGAGCCCGGAACCTTGTGGGATCGACATCCGTGAGTCTCATTTCCCCCACTGAAGCCCCATCGCTTCACCACCCCGGCAAAGCCCTTTCCCTTGCTCAGACCCCTGACTGTTACCGATTCCCCCACGGTGAATATCTCCGAGGAAATCTCCTGGCCGAGCTCATAAGAATTTACCTCGTCTACCCGGATTTCCCGCAAATACCTGAATCCACCCTTTCCCGCCGCCCTAAGATGGCCCAACAAAGGCTTGGCAAGCCTCTTTTCCCTTTTCGCCTGATACCCCAGTTGAATCGCATTATATCCCTCTTTCTCCTCCCGCTTGATCTGAATGATGTAACACGGTCCAACCTCTAATGCCGTGACAGCAATACTCTCCCCGCTCTCTCGGAACAGGCGTGTCATGCCGATCTTCTTTCCCAGAATACCTTTGACCATGATATAAGCTTCCCTTAGAGCTTAATCTCCACATCCACACCTGCGGCAAGATCCAACTTCATGAGGGCATCCACGGTCTGCTGGGTCGGCTCCAGGATATCTATCAACCTTTTGTGAGTCCGTATCTCGAACTGCTCTCTTGATTTCTTGTCCACGTGAGGTGAGCGTAGCACGCAGTATTTGCTGATCTCCGTTGGAAGCGGGATAGGACCAGCCACCTTTGCACCGGTTGACCGGGCCGTGTCCACAATCTCCGAAACAGACTGGTCCAACAGCTTGTAGTCGTATGCCCTCAACCGAATTCGTATCTTTTGGCTATTCATCGCACCTATTACTCTACCAGCTCACTAATGACTCCCGCACCAACCGTTTTTCCGCCTTCCCGGATCGCAAATCTGAGCTCCTTCTCCATGGCGATCGGGGTGATCAAGTTTACCTCAAAAGAGATGTTATCACCGGGCATCACCATCTCTACTCCCTCGGGCAAGGTCACCACACCGGTAACGTCAGTGGTCCTGAAGTAGAACTGCGGTCGGTAGCCGTTGAAGAACGGCGTGTGCCTGCCTCCCTCCTCCTTGGTGAGGATGTAGACCTCCGCCTTGAACCTCGTGTGAGGGGTGATCGAGGCGGGCTTCGCCACTACCTGTCCACGCTGGACCTCTTCCCTCTTGATCCCCCTGAGCAGGACCCCGATATTGTCGCCTGCCCTGCCCTCGTCAAGGATCTTCCTGAACATCTCGACACCGGTGCACACGGTCTTCTGCGTATCCCTGATGCCCACGATCTCTACCTCCTCGCCCACCTTGATGATGCCGCGATCTACCCTGCCGGTGACCACGGTACCTCGGCCCGAGATGCTGAATACATCCTCAACAGGCATAAGGAAGGGCTTGTCAGTATCCCTCACCGGCTCTGGGATAAACGCATCAATGGCATCCAGCAGCTCCATCACAGGACCACAATGGGGGCAGTCCCTCTTGCCGCACCCACACTCCAATGCCTTGAGGGCAGAGCCGTGGATGATCGGGGTATCATCACCGGGGAACTCGTACTTGGTTAACAGCTCCCTCAGCTCGAGGTCGACGAGCTCTATCAGTTCCTTGTCGTCAACCATGTCGGTCTTATTCAGGAACACCACGATGCTGGGAACCCCCACCTGACGGGCGAGCAGGATGTGCTCTCTGGTCTGGGGCATGGGGCCGTCGTCGGCGCCCACCACCAGCACTGCGCCGTCCATCTGGGCGGCACCGGTGATCATATTCTTGATGTAGTCCGCGTGCCCTGGACAATCCACGTGGGCATAGTGCCTTTTGTCGGTTTCGTATTCCACATGGGCGGTGGCGATGGTGATTCCCCGCTCCTTCTCCTCAGGCGCCTTATCGATCTCATCAAAGGAGACATAGGTAGCCCTATTCGTTTTGGATAAACAGAGGGTAATCGCCGCTGTTAATGTCGTCTTGCCGTGGTCGATGTGGCCGATGGTGCCGACATTAACATGAGGCTTCGTCCTCATAAATTTCTCCTTGGCCATGGTAGTTACCTCCTTACTAGCCTGTTCGCACTTGCAATAAAGATAAAACCGTCACGACAAAAGCGGCCTTACTCTGGAGCCCACGACCGGGATCGAACCGGTGAACCTCATCCTTACCAAGGATGTGCTCTACCAACTGAGCTACGTGGGCAGTTAACTACTTAAAACCAATAAATAGAGCGGGAAACGGGGTTCGAACCCGCGACCCTCAGCTTGGAAGGCTGACGCTCTAGCCAACTGAGCTATTCCCGCTTTGGTAGCAAACGTCTCGATGTCTGATGCCGTTACACCACGGCACAAAGTCACAAAGAAAAGATATTCCAAAAAGCTACTTGCCTTCCGGCAGGCAGGTAAAAAGGGAATCTTTCCTTCTAAAACAAATTGGCAACTATTGCTTTTTACTGGGTAAAGAAATAAAAAATTATTCTAAACCTTAGTGTCTTAGTGACTTTGTGACTAAACTAGTACCATACCCACTTAAGAACGAGTGGAGAGGGGAGGATTCGAACCTCCGAAGGCTGAGCCGGCAGATTTACAGTCTGCTCCCTTTGGCCACTCGGGAACCTCTCCTCAAATATCCATATCGAAGCCAGCGAAGGGAATCGAACCCCCGACCCACTGATTACAAATCAGTTGCTCTGCCTGCTGAGCTACGCTGGCAGTAAAAAAGCTTAATTAATAGAGTATATCCAATAGAAAAGTAAAAATCAATAAAAATTTTTCTTGCCGAGTAAAACTTTTTTCGCACCGATCCCTTTATCCATTCACCCATGTATCGCCGTCCCAGCCCTGTCCGGTGTTTCACAGTACTGTATGAAATTGCAAAGATCGCAAGGGTGCATTCCTTCTTGATCTTTCATCTCAAATGGGATACAAGATCCTTACGGGCGATTAGCTCAGGTGGACAGAGCGTTGGTCTCCGGAACCAGAGGTCGCGCGTTCGAGTCGCGCATCGCCCATCATCTCCTATACGGTAATCCCTATGGCACTGCGTTCAAAAAAGAAGCTCATTCTTCTCATTGTAGCCGGGGCACTGCTCTACTTTTTCTTGAGCTACCACATTATTTTTATTGAGGGAGACCCCAGAAACGTAAGGTTACTAAAAAAATCATCCCTCAGCCTTGAATATACCTTGTTTAACACAAGAAACAGAACCAACAAGAGCATGCTGTCCATCGATATCCTGAGAGAGAATGGCCTTGGGGAAATCCTCATAGAAGAGGGCTTAATGAGCGAACAAGAGGAGATGCTCATCCTGCAAGGCCTTGAATCCGCCGGAGAATAACTCAAACGGGCATCCCTCCTCCCCGGGCCATGAGGTGATGGGTGACAAAAGACAATCACGAGATTTCAAAATCTGCCGATACCTTAAAGGTCCTCGTTGCCGGCAAATTAATAAGCTCTTCTACACCCGTGGATTGAATAATCTCACCGATTAATCGATCCAGCTCTTGCTGATCGCTCACCACAAGGGTAAACCATATATTGTAGTCGTGCTCCCTTAGATAGTTGTGCGTTACCCCTGGATATTTGTTCACCTCCGCTACAAAGGGCGCGATCCTTTTCTCCGGCACCTTGGCCGCGCAGAGGGTAGTGGTAAAACCGAGCAAGCGGGAGTCGAAGCTTCCCCCTATCCTTCGGATGATACCATCCTTCTTCAAGTTCTTCACCCGTCCGAAGATCTCCTCCTCGGAGAGCCCCAGCAGATCGCTTAAATCTCGATATGGCCTGCAGCTTAATGGAAATTCAGACTGGATCATACCGAGAATTTTTCTGTCAATATCGTCCATTCCCCGCACTTAGGTTCCTGGGTTATAGGCGCACAGGGGCTCTTCTGCGAGGTAATCCCCGGTTGCCTCATAGGCCCTCGCCCTGCACCCGCCGCACACTGCAATGTACTCACAGTGACCACACTTCCCCTTATACCTGGAAAAATCCCTTAGATCATTGAAGACAGGGGAATGATGCCATATCTGAGAAAAAGGCTCCTTTCTCAGATCCCCGGAATCTACCTCAAGATAACCGCATGGCTGAACTATGCCGACATGGGATATGAAACAATAGGAAACCCCTGCAAGGCATCCCCTGGTAACTGCATCGAGGCCCACGGTTTGGGTTCTCACATCCTGTCCCCTGGAGGATGCCTTCTGCCTGAGGATTCTATAGTATTGGGGCGCACACGTTGCCTTAAGTTCGATGGATACCCTGCCGTGTTGCTGATAGAACCAATGCAAGGTGTCCTCATATTCTTGTGCGTTTAACTCTTGATTTACCATTTCCCTTGCTCTCCCGGTGGGAACGAGCAAAAAGATGTGATGGGCGACAGCCCCTACGCGCACCGCGAGATCGAGAATGCTCTCTAACTCAGATAGGTTGTTCCGAGTGATGGTGGTGTTGATTTGAAACTCAAGGCCCTGGTCCTTGAGGTTTGATATCCCTTTCATGGCACCGTCAAAGGCCCCGGCGACCTTTCGAAACGCATCGTGGCTTTCCTTCGTTGCCCCATCGAGGGATATGCTTACCCTCTGGACTCCTGCCTCCTCTATACTCCGGGCTACCCTGGCTGTAATCAAGGTTCCATTGCTCCCCATGACCATCCTCATGCCCTTCTGCGTACCATACCTTGCCAGCTCAAAGATATCCCTCCGAAGAAGGGGCTCGCCACCCGTGAGGATGATAATAGGTGTGCCAACCTCCCGAATCTGATCCAATACCTCGAGCGCCTCTCTGGTGTCAAGCTCGTGATGATAAGGACCGAATCTTGAAGAGGCTCGACAATGTATACAATTGAGATTACATGATCTGGTCACCTCCCAGGCAATAATCCGAGGCAAAGGCGTACTCACCGTGGGTCCTAGGCCCTCTGGTCTATGGCTCTTCATAATCTCGCAGGATGCGGGCGCCTTCCTTTGCAAAATAGGTCAGGATGAGGTCAGCACCCGCCCTTTTGATTGACAGCAGTATCTCCATCATCACCTTCTCCCCCTCTATCCAGCCTTTTTGATCGGCTGCCTTTACCATAGCGTACTCTCCACTCACGCTGTAAGCAGCCACAGGAAGCTCTATACGGGAGCGAACCCGATGGATGATATCCAGGTAGGCCAATGCCGGTTTTACCATGATAATATCGGCACCCTCTTCGACGTCGAGCAATGCCTCCTTGATTGCTTCCCTGGCATTAGCCGTATCCATTTGGTAGCTTTTTCTGTCGCCAAACATCGGTGCGGAGTCAGCCGCATCGCGAAAGGGGCCGTAAAAGGAAGAAGCATACTTCACGGCGTAGGCCAAGATACCCGTATCCTTAAACCCTTCTGACTCGAGTGTCTCCCTAATTGCCCTCACCCTCCCGTCCATCATATCCGATGGGGCGACGAAGTCAGCCCCTGCCTCGGCATGAGAAAGGGCTACACGGGAAAGAACCTCAAGGGTAGCGTCATTATCAACCTGATTATTCTTGATAATGCCGCAGTGTCCGTGATCGGTGTACTGACACAGACACACATCGGTGATAACCAGGAGCTCCGGAATCCGTTCCTTGACGGCAGCCACGGCCCGCTGCACCACTCCATCGCGAGAGTATGCCTCCCTGCCCATTTCGTCTTTCCGCTGCGGTATGCCAAACAGGATTATCGCTGGTATTCCCAATGAACGAACCTCTTCTGCCTCCTTCACCAGCTCATCGGCTGAAACTCGATAGTGGCCCGCCATGGAAACGATAGGCTCCCTTTCCCCTCTGCCGTGCTTCACGAATAGGGGGTATACGAGATCATCGACGCTAAGAGCTGTCTCCCTTACCATCCGTCTAATCGTGGCATTTCTCCTTGTACGCCGTGGCCTTCTAATCATCACCCCCTCCCCCTTTTTCTCGTAACCTTGCTGCGGTACGTACCGCCCTTCTCATAGTACACGTTCATGCCCTATCTGCTGGTCATCACTTCTGGGATGGCACGAGATGAGGGATCTCATCTCTCAAGATAGTTGAACTCAGATCGAGACTATACACCCAGAGGGAACCCAGGCTTAGGAGATGGTTGAACCCTGACTATAATACTTCTTAATGAGCCCGTCGATATATTTCTCTGGATCCAACACTGACTCACCGGTTATAGTAAAGGCATTGTTTCCAATCTTATCCCTCACTAACTTGAGGCCGTACTCCAACTCGTTGGCCAGCTTCAGGCACACTTCTCCAATCTCCCGATCCTCTTCCACGGCTAGCCTTATGACTTCGTCTATGGCGCTATCCGATAATATCACCTTGATTCCCAGCTGAGAAAACAAACCCTCGATCTGCGTCTTTACTAGGGCGTACATCTCCTTGAAATCGCTGAGACCAGTATCGATATCGGAAATAGAGGTAAGGATTAATTCAGCGATCAGATCTATCCTGTCCTCGTTGAGCCGTAGACCTAGTTTTGTCTCAAAATCGCTTGCCTTCTGATATAGTACATTCTTTACCCTCTTCTTTTCTCCTTCAGCCGCACGCTCGAATCGTTTCTTGATATTCGAATCAGCTCTATCCCCTTCCGAGTCAAGCCGGGCAAGCTCCTCATCCGAATTCTTCACAAGCTCTGGGGTAACCAGCAGCCTATCAATAGCGGTGGAAGGAAGGTGTTTTTCAAAGGGCATAAGGATTCTCTCAACAGCGCTTACCAATCCCCTGGCTCCTGTCTTCTCGTGTGAGGCCATCTCCGCCACCTTTTCGAGCGCCTCGTCCTCGAACTGAATATTGATCCCATAGGCCACGAAATCCCGCTTTTTACTGAGGATGATGGGATTATTCGGGTTCTTGAGAATCTGAACAAGGTCGTCCTTTGTTAACTCATCGAAGACGACTATAACCGGAAGTCTACCAATGAATTCCGACTCAAATCCAAATTCAATAAGATCCTGGGCCCGTACCTGTTTTAGGATATCCATGTCCACTTCCAAGGAGTGAATATCCGCCTCGAATCCTATGCCCTGTCGTTTGAGCCGTTTTTTAATGATATCCGCCAACCCTTCAAAGGCCCCGCTCATGATGAACAATATATTCTTTGTGTTCACCACCTGTTTTTCCCTTTTCCCCGTTTTTCTGTATTGCTCGATTGCCTGGATCTGCGAGATTGGATCATGAGGTACCTTGAGATCGACATCCGTCTCCTCCATCGGCTTTAAAAGGGCCCTCTGAACGCCAGTTCTCGATACATCATGGCCGATAATATTCTGGCAGGAGGCAATCTTATCGATTTCATCTATATACACAATGCCATTCTCGGCAAGCCTTAGGTCGTCCTTGGCTTCATATACCAGGTCCCGAACCAGATCCTCGACATCACCGCCGACATATCCAGTTTCACTAAACTTCGTGGCATCGCCCTTGACAAAAGGAACGCCTATCTTCTGGGCTATCAGCTTTATCAAGTATGTCTTTCCAACGCCGGTAGGCCCTATCATGAGAATATTGTTTTTGATCATCCCGACGGAAAGAGGCTCCTCCTCTCGAAAACGCCGACCTCGAGATTTTATCCGATTAAAATGGGTGCAGATCTTCGTAGAAAGTACGCCCTTTGCTCGATCCTGCTTAACGACATATCCGTTAAGATAAACCTCTAGCTCCTCGGGCCTCATATCAAAGGCCGGGGCCCCTCTTTTCTTTTCAGTGTCCTGCCCGTCTTCTTCCCTCCTCCTTGGACTGCTCTGGGGAAACAGCATCGGGGATACTATCTTTATCCGATCACCGTATTTCTTAGAAAGATAATCACTTAACTCCTTTTCCAATTCCTTTTGGCTGGGGATCCTCTGGTCTTGACCCTTTTCCTCTTCCAGATTCCTATCATAGTCCATCAAAATTCCTCACCTTTTGTTTGGGTACCTTACAACGAACCGTACTGAAAAGATAGTCATTATACCCTTCATTGCAACCACCCTTGTTCCGTAAGTATTCCACCGAGCTGTAACGAAAGCTCCTTAATCTCCTGAAAAAACTCAATGCAAATGATCATGGATATGTCTTTTACCTATAACCCTGAAGCGAAGCGCCGAGGTCACGCGCTATGATGTAACACTGTGATGGAACTCCAGCACAGTGTATATGCGGCTCTCTGAACTGAAAATATGGCATGAATAGGGTAGTGCATCATTCACTTTCTTTATTGAATGTAGGAGCCAGACACGCTCGCTCCGCGCTCTGACTCAGCCAAGGCAAGCAATTCATTGGGCTAAAGAACAGGAGATGGTGGAGGCGGGGGGAGTCGAACCCCCGTCCGAGAATATTCCGCGTAGGCATCTACATACATAGCCCGATTTTTTCATGTTCGCCCCTACTACACCCATCGGGCAAGGTGGCGTAAGGGCTATCCTGGATATATATTCGCCTCCCTGAGATCCAGGCCTCTCAGATCGGCTATCCTGCTCGTCGGCGCCCAGATCCGTCCTCGCAGGAAAGGCCGGTTGGACGTTAGCCGCTTAAGCAGCTAAGGAATACGCATAATCGTCTGCGTTTATTTTAGCTCCGCCTGTTTAACGAGCAAGCAGAACCTCGGTATGCAACCTAAGCTTCTTTATCCCCGTCGAAGCCGTTTCGCCCCCATTTTTCAAGGAACACAGTTTCTATAATGTATATATAATAACACAAAAAAAAATAATTTCAAGGGCTGCCCCCTTTTTTCAATTGGCCCAGTTCCTTTTTCATCTCCCGTTCCTTGAGCGCATGCCTCTTGTCATATTTCCTCTTTCCCTTGGCAAGGGCCAGCTCGACCTTGAACCTTCCTACCAAAAGGTATATCGAAATCGGGATGAGTGAGTATCCCTTTTTTTCTATTTTTCCTATGAGCCTCCTGATCTCCCTCTTGTGCATGAGGAGCTTCCTCGTCCTGACGGAATCGATAGGCACGTGATGCGCAAATGGATATAGGGAGATGTTCATATTGTGCAGGAAGAGCTCCTCACCCTTGACTCGGGCGTAGGCATCCTTTAGGCTTGCACGCCCCTCCCTCAGGGATTTCACCTCAGGGCCAAGAAGGGCAATCCCTGCCTCGTAGGTTTCCTCAATAAAGTAATCGTACTTGGCCTTTCTATTCTGACAGACAATCCTCTTCTCCATGGGAAATTCTCTCAGGCAGTGCCAGGAGTCCGGTAACGAAAGACGTCTTCCTCGAAGATATCGGGCAGGAGCTCGTTTGCCTTTTTCAGGACAAAATCCTCGACCTTCTTGCTGGTAGGGAGCTCTAAGATATCCTTAAAGCCTTGCCGCACCTTTCGCAATGGCAACATTCTAATCATCTTCTTTATAAGCGGGATAGAGCCGATGTTCATGCTGAATTCCTCTAATCCCAGGGAAATCAGTATTAAAATCGCAAGGGGATCACCGGCTAGCTCCCCACAGAGCGATACATCAATGCCCTCCTTTTTACCTGACTCGATAACCTGATGAACCATTTTCAAGACAGCAGGATGAAAGGGCTCATAGAGGCTGGCAACGTGCTCATTATCTCTGTCTATGGCGAGCGCATATTGAATAAGATCATTGGTTCCGATAGAGAAGAAATCCGCGTGTTTTGCGAGAATATCAGCAATCGATACCGCTGAGGGAATCTCGATCAGAATGCCAACAGGCATTTCTTTATGATATTCAATACCCTCTCTGTCCAATGAGCGCATAACGCTCCTTAAGATCCTCTTTGCCTCCAGGAACTGCTCAAGGCCCGATATCATGGGAAACATCAGCTTGAAGTTACCGTATATACTCGCCCGCAAGATAGCCCTTAACTGGGTCTTAAACACCTTCCGCTCCTTCAGGCAGAATCGGATAGACCTGAGCCCCAGTGCGGGATTATCCTCCTTTGTTGCCTCCTTATCAGAGATCATATTATCGCTTGCAATATCCAAGGTCCTTATGGTGATGGGATGAGGAGCAACCATCTTCGCAATCTGGCTATAGTCCTCAAAGAGGCTTTGCTCGTCAGGGAAATCGTTCCGAATGAGGTAAAGGTACTCCGTCCTGTAGAGCCCTATGCCCTCTGCGCCGCTCTCAAGAGCTGCCTTGGCCTCAGCTATGAACTCTATATTGGCCTTGATCGTTATCTTATGTCCGTCCAAGGTCTCAGCCGGGAGATGCCTGACACGATCGATTGCGGATTTGTAGTTCGCATACCGCTTTATTTCCTCCCCGTAGGAGAGGATGGTATCGGGATCGGGGTTGACGATGACCTCTCCGGTGTTCCCATCGACAATCAGGATATCGCCCTCCAAAATCACATCGCTTGCCCTCTCCAATCCAACTATCACTGGAATTTCAAGGGCCTCAGACATAATGGCCATGTGGGAGGTTCTACCTCCTACATCAGTGAGAATCCCATGGACATAATCAACGTTGATCTCTGCTACGTCACAGGGTGAGAGGGTATGTGCCACCACGATAACCTCCTCATTAAGGTCCGCAAGGCTATCCGGCTCAACTCCCTCTAAATTCTGTAAAACCCTCTCGCTCACGCTATCCACGTCATCCATTCTTTTGCCGATGTAATCGTCCTCCACTTCCCTGAACAATTGATGGATGTTCCTCACCGACTTCTCAAGCGCCCATCCCGCGTTAATCTTCTCCTTCCGGATCATCTGCATGGTCGAGTCGAAGAGCATGCTGTCGTTCAGGATCATCGAATGAGTATCCAGGACAAAGGCGTATCCCTCGACCGGCTCTGGAATCGCGGATTTGAACTTCCGGATCTGTTCCTTTGCCATCTCGACCGCCCGCTTGAAACGGTTTATCTCACTTTCTACCTCCTCCTCATCGAGCAATCTCCTGTGGAAGACCTGCGCCTTGGATTGGGCTAGGTGATGTGCCTTGCCGATCACAATGCCTGGGGAGACCGAAAATCCCTTTAACAGCCTCCTGCGGGGACCATGCTGTCCTGTTGCCATCTCTCCGAATTTATCCTTAAAGAGCTTTTCCAGCTCATCCATGAATTTTTTGGCACCTTTGCCAACTGCCCTTGCCTCGATCTCAGCCCCTTTAGGGCAGGCCAGGGAAAGTATCGACAGGATGCTGGACCCATCTATCTCTCTGCCGTCCTTCTTTAAAAATAGTGTTGTCCCGTGCCTGTTCGCCAGCTCAACTATCTTGCCAGCCGCCCGAGCATGCATTCCAAGTTCATTGGTTACCTTTAGGGATCGTACCTCTTCCATAACCTTTTAACCTTAATTTTCCGATCGACAATTGTCAATGGCAGATATCGACAGATGTCGACTTCTTCTCCCCCTCACGGCCGTTGACGATCACCGTATACTCCCCTTTGATCGTTGTATCCTTGAGCGAGGATACCACCTCACGGGCCGGCCCCCGCACCACCTGCTCGAACATCTTGGTCATCTCCTTTGCAAGCACGATATCCCTATTGCCAAGGACCTCGGTGAGATCGGTGAGCATCTTCACTAACCGATGGGGGGCCTCGAACAAGATCATGGTCCGCGGCTCATCTTTGAGGACCTCGAGCTCTTTTCGCCGCCTCCCTTTCTTGCGCGAGAGGAACCCCGCAAAGACAAACCTGTCGGTATGAAAACCGGAAATAGAGAGCGCGGTAAGAGATGCCGATACTCCTGGAACGGGCACGAGCGGTATGTGTGCATCGATGGCCTCCCCCACCAACCTTGAACCGGGGTCGGACACTCCAGGTGTGCCCGCATCGCTTACCAGCGCTATGTCAAGCCCTGATTTCGCCTTCTCGATAAGGACTCGCCCCTTATAGCGCTGGTTATGGCTATTATAGCTCGTCAGGGGGGTGGTGATGTGATAATAGGCACACAACTTCTTGGTATGGATCACGCTCTCAGCTGCGATCAGATCCACTTCCCGTAATACCCTCATCGCCCTCATGGTGATATCCTCCAGGTTCCCTATGGGGGTGGAAACCACATAGATCGTGCCCTGGTGGGCTCTATGATTGAGCGTATGGGAATCCATTACGGGGTGTCTACAGTCACCTGTGCCCGATAGCGTTGAAATAGGGGCGAGAGATGATGGTGCTGCTTGCTCACGTTGGCCATATGCGCCCCTGGCAAACTTTATCTCGTCAGTAGGCCAATTCAAAGGCATCCCTTATGATCTCGATCTTCTCCTTCCCCTCCCCCACGCCAATAGCCACAACGTCGAATCTCGCCTTTGCGTCCCACAGTTTCTTGGATTTCAGGTATGCGAGTGCAACCCTTGACAACTGGCCCTGCTTTCTCCTGTTGACTGCCTCCTTTGCCTCACCCAAGGGCCTGTTTTTCCGAGTCTTAATCTCAACGAACACCAGCACATCACCATCCCGTGCGACTAAGTCGATTTCGCCGAGGGGGCACCGGTAGTTCCTCTCCAGGATCTCATAACCCAGGCTTCGTAGTCTTCTGCTCGCAAGCTCCTCCCCAAGCCTGCCAAGGGCAAGCCTTTCCTCTGTCACGAAACAACACCCCTAAAGGTGAACCGATGGATGGAACACGGTCCATACCTCGTAATCGCCGCGAGGTGCCGGCGCGTCCCATATCCCTTGTTTGAAGAGAAGCCGTACTGGGGATATAGTTCATGGTAGCTGCACATCATTCTATCCCGGTATACCTTGGCCACTACCGAGGCTGCTGATATCGATAGAGATTGTTGATCACCCCTCACAATGCACCTCTGTTGAATAGGGAGCTCAACATGGCCAGTGCCGTCTATGAGCAAGAAATCCGGCTGTGGATCGAGATACAAAACCGCTTGCTTCATGGCCTTCAGAGTAGCCTGGAGGATATTGATCTGATCGATCTCGCTGGGTCCTACCACGCCCATGGAGAAGCTTATTGCCCGTTCCTCGATAAGGAAAAACGCTTGCTCTCGCGCGCGGGGCGTCATCTTCTTTGAATCCTGTACCCCCTTCAATTCTGCGTTCTCAGGCAAGATCACTGCGGCCGCAATCACGGGACCAGCCAATGGACCTCGACCCGCCTCATCTATGCCGGCTATGAGGGAGTAACCCGCACACCGGGCATCGGATTCGTAGAGAAGGTGAGACATGCGGAAAATCAGGCCCTCTTCTCCTTAAGCCTCGCGGCCTTACCCCGCAAGTTACGCAGGTAGTAGAGTCTCGCTCTTCTCACCCTCCCTCTCGTAACTACTTCTATCTTATCAATAGTGGGAGAATGAGCGGGAAACACTTTCTCTACGCCCACACCGTATGAAACCTTTCGTACCGTAAAGGTAGCTCCCATGGTGCCCTTTCTCTTCCTGATGACCACCCCTTCAAACACCTGGATTCGCTCCTTATCGCCTTCCTGTATTCGGCTATGCACCCTCACCTTGTCTCCTGCTCGAAAGGCAGGGAGATCTACCCTCATCTGTTCCTTTTCCAGCATCTCTACCCTCGGGTCCATCGTACCATGCTCCTTTCTGCCGACCTCTCACATCCTTACGGGTTCAATTCTGTGAAAATAGTCGATCTAAGATTATCGCAGCAGCTGTCCTCACCGAAAGGTGGTTATACTCTGAAACACCCATAATGGGCTCCAAGAGATAATCCGCATCCCTGATAAGCTCCTTGGCTATTCCCCACGCAGTGCCAAAGAGGACTATTGCCGCCCTATGAGACGCCACTATCTCACGTACAAACGGATAGGGCACCGTTTCCCCCCTATCATTCCTCGCATCGGTAGCGATAAGAATCGGCGCTGTTCCCTCCTTGACCCTAATCTCATCGAGCGCCTCTTCAAGCGTCGACACCACTGATATCAATGACATCGCCTCGCTTCTGTCTTTGTTATACCGTGCTCCATGGCCGCCCACCCAATGACCGCATATCCTTCTGATGAGATCCTGCTGGTCGATGAGGGGGTTTATAACATAGAACCTCTCGGCTGCATATGTCCTTGCCAGCCTCGCCAGATCATGGAGATCCAGGTTGGTGATTGCCGAAACAATGACCTCCCCCCTCTTGTTGTACACGGGATAATGTACGAGCCCGATATAGAATGGCATAACGGTGCCTCTGGGGTCAAGGTATGAGTCTATAACACCCATCTCCACGCATCCGCTCGCGGCTTTGGGCTCGAGAACAATCATCGCCGCCCAATCGTCATGACCTGCTGCGGAATCCAGGGTTGTCTATGCCTGCCAGGCGAACCATACTCCAGATAACGGAAAATAGCAAGACAACCGCTCCTGGTGAACTACTCATTGCGTCGCTGAGCTATCTCATCTGAGCCGTTGCTGTCACCGGATTCGGATCCGCCTGCCGTGGTGATGGCGGTAGAGCGGCGCTTTTGTAATTCCTCAAGCATGCCTCTATCCGTCTCGTTGAGACAAGCCCGCTTCAGAAGATCAGGCCTCCGCTCCAGTGTTTTTTCCAAGGATTTCGTCCTTCTCCAGAGCCGTATCTTCTCATGATCCCCTGATAACAAAATCGGCGGCACCGACTCTCCCTGGAAGACCTGAGGCCTTGTGTAGTGCGGATACTCCAGGAGGGAATCCTCAAAGGATTCCTCCAAGGCCGATCTCTCACCTCCTAACGCGCCCGGAATCAACCTGCTCACCGCATCAACGATGACCATGGCTGGAATTTCGCCTCCAGTTACGATATAATCTCCGATAGATACTTCCATATCTACATACGTGGATCGCACCCTCTCATCCACCCCCTCGTATCGCCCGCATATCAGTATAATGTGGGCAAGGGTGCATAAGCTCCGAGCCAATGACTGATCGAAGAGCTGGCCCTGGGGAGTCAGTAAAACGACCCTGTGTTCCCCGGCAGCCTTGTGAATCGATTGCAGTGCCCGAAAAATCGGCTCCGGTTTCATCACCATACCATCCCCTCCGCCATAGGGCCTGTCATCGGTCATGAAATGAGGCCCATCGCTGAAATCCCGTATGTTGACCACATGAATCTCTATGGTTCCCCTTCGTACTGCCTGACCCACAATTCCATAACTGGTGAGGGGGACAAACATTTCAGGGAAAATGGTGAGAATATCGAACCTCATTACAGATCCAACAAATACTTCATTGGTGAGATGACCATCCTTTTTTCGGACAGATTTACCTCCTTGACGACCTGATAAAGTGCCGGTATCAAATATTGCTTTCCCCCGCCTTCGACGACATACACGTCATTGCTTCCCGTTGGAAAGATACTCTTCAGCACTCCCAGATAAGAACCCGCATCCAGGTATACATCCAAGCCCAGAAGTTCAAAGTGGAAAAACTCTCCCTCCTCCTTTTCCGCGAGGGCCTCTTTGCCTATGAATATATCCGCTCCCCTAAGCTCTTCCGCCGTTTCAACCGATTCCAACCCGGATACCTTCAGGAGGTACACCGAGCCATGTCTTCCGATGGATAAGACGTTTCGTTCCTCCAACTCCTCGTTGGCCTTGCCTATAAACACAGAACCGGCCTTCAAGAACGTTTCTCTTGATTGCGCGTAAGAAACTATCCTTAGCAGACCGGTTACACCGTGGGGGCGGATAACATGCCCTATCTGAACGAGATCTCTTCGATGAGCGCTGTTCACTTACTCCAAGATTTCCAGGACAGATCGCTTTTTCAACTTGGTCGAGGCTGCACCAAGTATCGTTCGCATCGCCCTGGCAGTTCTTCCTTGCTTGCCAATGACCTTTCCCAAATCTTCCTTTGCCACCCTTAGCTCTATCACCGACGTCTGTTTCCCCTCGAGCTCCGTAACACTCACCTCATCCGGATTATCAACCAGAACCTTTGCAATATATTCGATCAGCTCTTTCATTTCCATTTTTTCCCCCGTCTGAGATTCTCATTTTACGCTTGTTCGTCCGATTGGGAAGGGACCGTGGATACCCCCCTTTTGCGCAGAATAGACCCAACGCTTTCTGAGACCGTAGCTCCCCTCTGGATCCACTTCTTCACCTTATCTTCATCCAGGCTCACATAAGCCGGATCCTGTAGTGGATCGTAGTATCCTAATAGCTCGAGAAACCTTCCATCCCTTGGTGCCTCAGAATCCGCCGCCACTATACGATAGAACGGCCTCTTTTTAGCGCCCTTTCTGGTTAATCTAACTCTTACCGGCATCTTGAATATTTCACCCCCTTTACCTTGTTTACTACTCTATCGTTGTCATGTACCTGAAGAAGATCTTCTTTTGCTAAAGTTCACCTCATTTGTCAAGTGTCTCACTCACGAGCGCTGGCATCCTACCCGAAACCCGCTAGGGAAGAGAGACCCGGGGCAGATCCGCGTCCAAATTTCTTGAGCATGGTCTTGGTCTGTGCAAAGTTCTTGAGCAGCCTGTTTACGTCCTCCACCTTTGTTCCGCTTCCCCTCGCAATTCGTCTTCGCCTGCTGCCGTTGATTATCTTGCAGTCCCTTCGCTCCTCTGCGGTCATTGAATTGATAATGGCCTCAACCTTGACGAGTTCCCCTTCATCTGCATTCACCCTTCCCCGCTTCATCATCCTTCCCAGGCCGGGTATCATGCCGAGAATCTCCTCGAAGGAGCCCATCTTTCGAATGTAGCGGAGCTGCGTCTTAAAATCCTCGAGATCGAACTCTGCCTTCTTGATCTTGCTCGCGAGCCTGAGTGCCTCCTCTTGATCGAATTCAGCCTGCGCCTTGTCGATGAGGGTAAGGATATCGCCCATCCCCAATATCCTGGAGGACATCCTCTCCGGGTAAAAGGGCTCTAAGGCGTCGAGCCTCTCGCCGATCCCAACGAATTTGATCGGTTTTCCCGTGACTGACATTATGGAAAGGGCTGCTCCTCCTCTGGCATCTCCTTCCATCTTTGTTAAGATGACCCCCGTGAGATCAATATGATCGTTAAAGGTGCTTGTCAGGTTTACCGCATCCTGACCTGTCATGGAATCGGCTACGAGAAGGGTTTCCACGGGGTGGAGTGTCTTTTTGATCCTTACCAGCTCATCCATAAGCCCTTCATCTATATGGAGCCTGCCGGCGGTGTCCAGGATCACGACATCAGAACCGATCTCAGAGGCCGCACCGAGGGCCTTCACGCAAATATCCTCAGCCCGATCATTCCTATCGGTAGGGTGAACCGGGATATCGATCTCCTCTGCCAATCTCGTTAGCTGCTCAATGGCGGCAGGCCTCCGCACATCGAGTGGCACCAAGTATGGCCGGAGCCCTTTCTTTCTCAAGAAAATGGCCAGCTTGCCGGCAGTAGTGGTTTTTCCGGAACCTTGGAGGCCGACCAGCATAAGGATTATAGGCTTGTCATCGTTCAGGTTTAGATCTCGTACCCCTTCTCCCATGAGCTTGGTGAGTTCCTCATGGACCACCTTTATCACCTGCTGCCCGGGGGTAATGCTCTCCATTACCTCCTGCCCGAGGGCTCGCCCACGAATCTCCTCAAGGAGATTCTTGACAACACGGTAGTTCACGTCTGCCTCGAGCAAGGCAAGCCGAACGTTCCTCAATGCCTCCTGTATATCCTTTTCGCTTAATCTTCCCCGGCCCTTAAGTTCCTTAAAAACCCTGCCGAATTTTTCAGTTAAAAGCTCAAACATGGCATGCAGTCCTCATTGCGATAGAATGTTATGGCTTTTTCATACCTATGTCAACAAAATCCTGTGTGAGATACACGATAGACGATATCCCTGCCCAAGAATCCCGAGGCATGGAACATCGCTACCGCCACTTCATGCTCCAGAGTATGCCCAGGAGTTGGTCGGTATCTTTACTGTTGGATTTCTCCTCACATTACCAGTACAATCGATTACGAAAAAGCATGGATAAACCTGAAATATATACTACGGAAAAAATGCTTGCATAACCTGAATCTTCAACGTGCGAGAGGGAGAAGCTGCGATGGATAACATCAGGACACATCTCATCATAGAGGGAAGGGTTCAGGGCGTCTTCTTCAGGGATACAACGAGACGTGAGGCTATTGGGTTAGGCCTGAGGGGCTGGGTGAAAAATCGCTTCGATGGGAGCGTGGAGGTGGTTGCCGAAGGGCCAAGGAATGCAGTAGAGAACCTGGTGCAATGGTGTCACCACGGGCCTCCCGCTGCAAGGGTCACCGCCCTCCAAAGGCTTGATGAGAAGTTCACCGGGGAATTTGATTCCTTCACGATAGTCTTTTAACCCGCAGCTGGTTGCCCGTCATTGAAAACGCCGGACTTTCCCTCTCAAAGAGGCAGACCCCGATTTTCTTGGTCCCCGATACCATTGCGCTTATTGAGCATAGACTAAGGATGATACTATAAAGAGAGCATCTCACGGGCGTGTGCCAGGGTCTTCTCGGATATGGTCTTGCCGCC
>CAYMFC010000007.1:0-33220 GCA_964389665.1 uncultured Desulfobacteraceae bacterium
AGAGGATGAAATGGTCGGCCTTGATCTCGCCCAGCACCATGAAGCTGCTTATACGGTCTTGGAATAGGAGGGCGGACATGAAATACATCATCGCGATTATCCAGCCCCATCGGCTGGAAGAGGTAAAGAAAGCATTAGAGGACGCGGACGCACATCTCATGACCGTTTCCAATGCCCTTGGACGGGGGAGGCAAATGGGCTTCACAGAGGTCTACAGGGGGGCAAAGGAGGTCGGCGGCCTTCTCAAGAAGGTGAAGATTGAGGTGGCCTGCAACGAGGATTTCGTGGAGCCGGTTATTGAGGCCATCATCAAGGGAGCGAGAACCGGAAACATAGGCGACGGCAAGATATTTGTCCTGGATCTGCCACACTGTATCAGGATAAGGACCATGGAGAGGGGGCCAAAGGCCATTGGGTAATAGAACTTTACCAAGGAGGTAGCATTATGGTAGGCTTCTGGATTGGATTAGGCATCATAGTAATCTTGGTGGTTCTCGCCTTTATCAAGGCGAATCTTAGGGTCTGCCATCCAAATGAGATCCTGGTTTTCTCCGGCAGAAAGAGAAGGCTCGAGGATGGCACAGAGGTAGGATATAGGATTATAAAGGGAGGAAGAGGCCTTAGGATCCCCATTGTCGAGTCGGTAACAAGGTTACCGCTGAATATCATACCCATCGATCTGGAGCTCACGGGGGCTCTCACAAATGGTGTGATCCCCATCAACATCCAGGCTATGGCGAACGTGAAGATAGCGGGAAGCGAGGAAGAGGGGCTCTCGAATGCCCTGGAGAGATTTTTAGGAAAAAACATCAGCGACATATCCCAGGTGGCAAAGGAGAACATTGAGGGAAGCCTTCGAGGCGTCCTGGCTACCCTAACCCCGGAGGAGGCGAACAGCAACAGGCTTGAGTTCGCAGAACGGGTGGTAGGTGAGGCGAGAGGCGATCTTATGAGGCTCGGTTTAGTCCTGGATACCTTTAAGATCAAACATATCTCCGATGACCAGGGGTATCTAGAGGCCGTTGGACGGAGAAAAAACGCAGAGGTGCGGCGTGATGCCAGGATAACCGAGGCCAATGCTGAGGCCGAGGCGCGGCTTGTGGCTGCTGAGGCAAAAAAGAAAGGGAATGTCGCAGAGGCCGTGGCGGACATGACAATAGTGGATGCTGAAAATGAGCTGAGGGTAAAGAAGGCCGAGTTGGCTTCGGTGGCAAACAGGGCTGAGGCCAGGGCAAAGGTGGCCGGTGATATCGCGAGGGTTGCCGAAGAACAGAAGCTCGAAGAGCAGAGGGTTAAAATGAACAGGAGCAAGTACGAGGCTGAGGTAATCGTGCCTGCCAGGGCGGAAAAGGAGGCAAAAGAACTAAGGGCTGTTGGTGATGCCGCACGGATAGCCGAAGACGGCAGGGCAACGGCCGAGGCGGTGAGGGTGCTGAGAGAGCAGTGGGAGAAAGAGGATACCAGAGAGCTTTTCTTGATTCAACAGCTGCCCGACATCCTGGATAAGATTACCAAGATGGTTGCCGATAACTTGCGAATCGATAAAATAACCATAGTTGATAGTGGTAATGGACATGGGATGCCGAGCTATGTTAAGGGTGTAACTGGATCCATTGTGGCGATATTCGAGGAAGTAAAAAACGCTACCGGCTTGGATATACCCGAAATTCTCAGGGCAAGAAAGAACATTGATTGAACTCATAGAGCCAGGAAAGGGGATTTATGGTTTGTAAAACAAAAAAGGATGTCTTGAAGATCGTTAAGGAGAGGGATGTCAGCTTTATCCAATTCTGGTTTACGGATGTCCTAGGCATCCTGAAGAGTTTTGCCGTTACCCCCTCTGAGCTTGAGGAGGGCCTTGAAGAGGGAATGGGCTTTGACGGATCTTCCATCGAGGGTTTTGCCAGGATCGAGGAGAGCGATATGATCGCCATGCCCGAGCCGAACACCTTTCAGTTCCTTCCCTGGAGGCCCCAGGATAGGCCGGTGGCCCGGATGTTTTGCGATATCCTTCAGCCGGACGGAACCCACTATGAAGGGGACCCTCGATATGTGTTGAAGAGGATGGTGAGAAGGCTCGCCGAGAAGGGGTTGAAGGCCTATATGGGGCCGGAGCTCGAGTTCTTCTGTCTTGACAGCCAAACCTCGCCCAAGCCTCTTGACAAGGGCGGCTATTTCGACAACCGCCCCCTTGACATGGGCAGTGATCTGAGAAGGGAGATTATCTTCGCCCTCCAGGATATGGGGATCAGGGTGGAATACAGCCACCACGAGGTGGCGCCCAGCCAGCACGAGATCGACCTCAGGTATGATGAGCCCTTAATCATGGCCGACAAGACCATGACGTACCGGATCGTAGCAAAAGAGGTTGCGAGGAAGATGGGCTCTTATGCCACCTTTATGCCCAAGCCCATTTTTGGTGAGAACGGGAGCGGCATGCACGTTCACCAATCCCTGTTCAGAGGCGATATCAACGCCTTCTATGATCGCGGGGATGTATTCCGTCTCTCATCAATGGGAAAATCATACATAGCAGGCATCATGAGACACGCCAGGGAGATAACGGCGGTAACCAACCAGTGGGTAAATTCCTACAAGAGGCTGGTCCCCGGCTATGAGGCTCCCGTGTATATTTCCTGGGCCAGGCGCAACCGTTCCGCCATGATCAGGGTGCCCATGTATAAGCCGGGCAAGGAACTGGCAACGAGGATCGAGTTCAGATCTCCTGATCCGGCATGCAACCCCTACCTGGCATTTGCCGTCATGCTCGCTGCCGGCTTAAAGGGAATCGAGGAGAATTACCCGCTCCCGGACCCCATCGAGGAGGACATCTACGAGATGGACGAGCCGGCGCGAGAGCGAGCCGGCATTACCTCTCTGCCGGGCAGCCTCTTCGAGGCTCTTCTGGAGGTGGAAAAGAGCGAGCTAGTTCGCGAAACCCTTGGCGACCACATCTTTCATAAGTTCGTGGCCAATAAAAAAATCGAGTGGGACAGGTACAGGGTTCATGTAAGCCGGTACGAGATCGATAAATATCTACCCATACTTTAGGTGAGGCTCGTCTCAAAGCAACGAGCGACGAGTAGATGAGGGCATGGACCACGTCTCTTTAGTCATGTGGCTAAGGGCGGAAGGCGCAAGGCAAAGAGGCAGGCTTTCTGTGAATTTGCCGTAAGCCCTGTGCCGTTGGCCTATTGTAACATCATCCAAAATCAATAATAAACAACACGACATAAATGTTATGATTTTGAGCTATGAAGACCTCTAGGAGAGTGAACGGATGAAAGATCAAGATATAATCGGAATAGGCGATGCCCTCTTCGGCTTTCAGGCTGCCCTGAAGCAAGGGGGATCGAGCCTTCAGGAATACATAGAGAAGTATTACTATCAAAAGTGGATGGGAGATACCCTGCTGGCTGCCATATCGATACGGGCAAACCTCGTAACTGCCATGCACCAGTTCCTGACCGATGAGGGCCTCTGTAACATGGAGAGGGTGCAACTGAGCCCCCTCACTGACCCCCTGGCCCACGATGTAGAGCATGTGCCTTCGATCTCCTACAAGGGCCTTCATTATGTTCTGACACACAGCATGATATACGCTAAGTTTCTCGCATGCCACAACCCAAAGGTAAAGGGCATATTCGTGGACTCTCCCAATATCAGGCTCGAGGTGGAGAGCCCCGACAGGGTCCAGCGGGGGAAATACATCGTCGATTTCAGCCAGATGGACGTGGAGGTGAGGAGAAACAGGGGCATCGACCTGGAGGCCTATCTCTCCAAGCAGGATATGGTAAAGGAACTCCTGCGGGCAGACATGAAGATCGCCAAGGACTTCTTTGAGAGGCTCATCATCTACAGCCTGGAGAGGGTCGTGGAAAGGAACGAGGACGAACTCAAGGAGCTCGGCGTCGCCATAGAGATCCCCAAGCAGCCGTTCCCCACCTTTGTCTTTGATGAGGTCAAGAAACGGTTTGGACCGAAAGACTACGAATCTCTGACCGGAACTGAGACGGCATCGCAGTTTTTCTGGATCACCGGCATCCCACGGGAGAACTACGATCTCATCTACCCATACCTAACACCGGAGGGAAAGATAGAGGGTTCAGAGGTGACCTCCGATATGGTTTACAACTATGACATCTGCGCCAAGAGCATTATTCGAGACACCGGTGAGCAGACCGAGGCCCGGGAACTCCTCTCGGGAGCCATACGGGAATGGCTCTACGAGCCCATTGTGGAACGGCTGCTTGACAACAAGGTTATCCCAGTAAGGCCCCTCATTTCCGAGGGCAACATCGAGAACATCAACCAGCTCGACGGGTACGGGCCGTTTCTGCTGGCGGTAAGCCTGAAGGACCAGAAAGGGAAATCCGCCTTTCCGGATACTTACGGCGGCGGCATAGGCATAGAGCGAACCCTGTATACGCTCCTGCGAGGCCCAAAGGTTGAAAAAATAGACGATGTTACCTTCTTTGGAAAGAACCCTGACAGCCACCAGATATATCTCTTTTAATCTCGCTTTCCCGCTAATAACGGGAAAAGTACCTGCACATCGCCGCACACGATCGAGGACACCTTCCCGCCCTCCTCTTCAACGAGGAGGGCCCCGTTTCTATCAATTCCCGTCACCGTGGCCCTTTTCTTCTCTCCTTGGGGATCGATCAGAACATCCTTCCCGATTACCATGGTGTGCCTCTTCCATCGATCGCGGATGAATCCGTCTTCTCCCCTCAGTAAAAGCCGGTAGTCCCTCTCCAGCGCCTCCAGAATGCATGAGAGCAGAGCAATCCTTGAAACCGGATAACCCACCTCATTCATCAGGCTTGTGGCACTGTGTTGAAGCTCGGGTTCATTGCGGAGGTCCCAATTCACGTTGAGCCCTATGCCCACTACCGCATACTCTATGGCCCTGCCACCCCCCGAGAACTCCGTCAAGATGCCCGCCATCTTCTTTCCGTTGCAGTAGATATCGTTGGGCCACTTTATCAAGGTGTTAAGCCCGCTCATCTCGCGGATTGCATCCACGAGGGAAGCAGCAACGAGCATGGTAAGAGAGAAAACCCTGTCAAGGGAAAAGGCTGGCCGGAATAGCACGGAGAACAGCAGGTTTACCCCCTGAGGGGAGTGCCACTGTCTTCCCAGCCTGCCCCTGCCCCTCGTCTGTCTCTCGGTGATCACCAGGGCTCCTTCCGCTTCCCCCCTCTTGGCCAGCTCCTTTGCGCGGGCATTGGTCGATCCGAGAACGGGAGCGTAATATATTGTCCGCGTGAAAAGAGACCGGGGCAATCTTTCCCTGAGAATCTCGGGCAAAGGGTTATCGTCTTGTGTAACTATAGTGCCTGGAATCATGGCCTACCGATAAGTATGTTCCTTTCCCCCTCAAGCTCCCCCCTGAGCTGTCGTGTCATGAGTTCAGTAACTGCATCGCGTGCATCCTTACCCTCGTAGACAACGCGATACACGTCGGACGTGATAGGCATCTCGACTCCCACCCTCCGTGCCAGCATGGTAGCCGCTTTGGATGTCTCGACCCCCTCGGCAACCATCTTCATCGATGACACGATCTCTTCAACGGATAAACCCTCGGCAATCTTGAGCCCTACCATCCGGTTTCTGCTGAGATCCCCTGTGCAGGTAAGCACAAGGTCCCCCAGGCCTGCCAGGCCTGAGAAGGTAAGCGGTTCGGCTCCCATGGCCACGCCGAGCCTGGCAATCTCGGCCAGGCCTCTGGTAATAAGCGCTGCCCGTGCGTTGAAGCCGAAGCCAAGCCCGTCTGATATACCTGCGGCTACAGCAATCACGTTCTTAAGCGCACCGCCGAGCTCCACCCCTATCACGTCGCTACTGGTATAGACCCTGAAGTACTCAGTGGACAGGCGTTCCTGCAACTCGACAGCAAGTTCGGCGTTTTTCGAGGCCGCGGTTATTGCGGTGGGATGTTGTTCGCAGACTTCCCGTGCGAAGCTCGGGCCCGATAAACAGGCGAATTCGTCCTCATGCCCTTTTCCTCGCACCGACGCCACCACCTGCGACATGGTCATCAGGGTGGTGTTCTCGATGCCCTTGGTTCCCACGAGAATAGGGGTTGAGCCAGAGAGAAGAGATGCGATCTCGGTGACGATGGACCTGAAGAACTGAGAGGGAACAGCGATGACGAGAAAATCCTTGTTCCTGCATACCTTTTCAAATGATTGGACGGGATGAATGCCGGGGGAGAGCGTCACTCCAGGCAGAAATTCCTCGTTTACCCCTTTTCTCTCTATCTGGTGGAGCACCTCTTCTTCCCGTACCCATAGATCGACGGCAAACCCCTTGCGGGCCATGTGATGAGCAAGAGCGGTGCCCCAGCCCCCTCCGCCCACAACGCCTATTCTGGCCATTCTTCCACTCCTATGTCTCCAAGTACCTCGCCACAGCAACCACCTTCTCAGGTGCTTCAAGGTTAATCAGCTTCACCCCTTGCGTGTGGCGTCCGATTACAGAGATATCCGCAACCCTGATCCGTATGATCTTCCCTTCTCCGGAGAGGATCATCAACTCATCGTTCTCCGCTACCTGGTTTGAGCACACTACCGGGCCGTTTCTCTGTGATGTCTTTATGGAGAATATGCCCTGGCCCCCCCTCTTCTGTGCCCGATACTCCGTGGTTGCAGTCCTCTTCCCATAGCCATTCTCCGTAATGGTGAGTATGGTTTCACCCTCGTGCAATATCTCCAGGCTCACCACCTGGTCTCCCTGAGCGAGCCGGATGCCCGTATTTCCGGCGGCCACCCTCCCCATGCTCCTGAGCTCGCTCTCGTGAAAACGTATCGCCTTTCCCTGCCTCGAACTCAAGAAGATATCCTGTTCGCCTTTGGTTACCCTTACCCCTATCAGCTCGTCACCCTCGTTGATCTTTAGCGCGGTAATCCCTGTTGCCCTGGGCCTGCTATAATCGGAGAGGGCTGTTTTCTTCACGAGCCCCTTTTTGGTCGCCATCACAACGTACTTTCCCTCGCTAAAATCCTTAACGGTCAAGGTTGTGGCTATCTTTTCCGTAGGCTGAAGATCCAACAGGTTCACAATCGCAGTGCCCTTGGCTGCCCTTCCCGCCTCTGGTATCTCGTGCACCTTTCTCCAGTAAAGGCGTCCCGTGTTCATAAAGAACATGAGATAATGATGTGTGGATGCAACGAACATGGCTACCACAAAGTCTTCTTCTCTGGTCGTTGTCCCTGCTACCCCCTTGCCTCCCCTTCGCTGAGCACGGTAAAGGCTTATAGGGGTCCTCTTGAGGTATCCGGCATGGCTCACCGTGATAACCATATCCTCGTCGACGATCAGGTCCTCAATGTCTATTTCCCGAGTGTCTCTGACAATCTCGGTCCGGCGATCATCGCCGTATTTTCGTTGGACCTCTCTCGTTTCCTCCTTGATAATATCCAGCACAAGCGCCTCATTGCCCAGTATGGCTCTATATCGCTCGATATCCTTGATGGTGGCATTATGCTCTTCATTAATCTTATCCCTCTCAAGCCCTGTGAGTCTCTGCAGCCTCATATCCAGAATGGCCTGGGCCTGGATCTCCGAGAGCTGGAACTCCTTAACGAGGTTCTGTTTTGCCTCAGACGGCGTCGCTGAAGAACGTATCACCTCCACCACCCGATCCAGGTTATCCAACGCCACCTTCAGGCCTTCCAATATGTGGGCCCTCGCCTCTGCCCTCTTGAGTTCAAACGAGGTCCGCCGAACGATTATCTCTTTTCTGTAGTTGATGAAGTGGCGTATGATATCCTTAATGGTAAGGGTCTCCGGTCTCCCGTTTACAATAGCCAGCATAATAATCCCAAAGGATGTCTCCATCTGGGTGAACTTGTAGAGACGGTTGAGCACCACCGAGGCGTTGGCCCCCCGCCTTATGTCGATGGCTACCCTCAACCCATCGCGATCCGACTCATCTCGTATATCGGAAATACCCTCTATCTTTTTATTCTTGACCAAATCCCCGATGCTCTTCAGCAAGTTCGCCTTATTGACCTGATAGGGAATTTCGGTGATGATTATCCGCTCTTTGCCCTCTGCCATCTTTTCCACGAATGCCCGGGCGCGAACCTTTATGATTCCCCTTCCCGTTGAATATGCCTGGACAATCCCCTCGCCTCCATATATAAAACCTGCTGTGGGAAAATCCGGTCCAGGCAGATCATTCATGATCTCTTTTAAGCTGATCTCCGGTTTGTCGATTGTATGGATGATCACATTGGCCACCTCACGAATGTTGTGGGGAGGTATGTTTGTGGTCATGCCTACCGCGATCCCCGATGATCCATTAATGAGTAGATTTGGGATGTTGGTGGGCAGGATCACGGGTTCCATGAGAGAGCCGTCATAGTTGGGGACAAAGTCTACCGTCTCCTTTTCCACGTCTTTCAAGAACTCCTCGGCCATCTCGTGCATCCGTATCTCGGTATACCTCATGGCAGCCGGTGGGTCGCCGTCCACCGATCCAAAGTTGCCCTGTCCATCAATCAACGGATGCCTCATAGAAAAGGGTTGGGCCATCCGCACAACCGTATCGTATGCGGCAGCGTCACCGTGGGGATGGTACTTACCGATAACATCACCCACAACCCTGGCTGATTTCTTGTACGGCCTGTCGTGATAGTTCTTTAACTGCTCCATAGCGTAGAGGACTCTCCTGTGAACGGGCTTGAGGCCGTCTCGTATATCAGGTATGGCCCTCCCGATTATTACGCTCATTGCGTATTCCAGATAGGATCTCTTCATTTCCTCTTCTATGGTAACAGTGCTGGTGTCTGTTGCCTTCATTAAACTCCTCTCTTCTCCTTAGTCGGCACGCCTTTATAAGGCGCACGATCTTATGACGAGCTTATCGTTGATGTTTTGTGGAGGGCCTTATGTGTGGAATAACTCCATGCAAAGGCAATCATCAAACTTGAGACCGGTAGGCATTCCATAAAACCGAGGTTGGCTATACATCTAATTCTTGTACCTCCAAGGCATTGCTCTGAATAAATTCCCTGCGTGGCTCAACCTTATCACCCATAAGCAGGGTAAAGATCTCATCCGCAGCGACAACGTCTTCGATGGTAATCTTTATCAAACTCCTCCTGCCCGGATCCATCGTCGTCTGCCATAGTTGTGTGGGATTCATCTCGCCTAGACCTTTATACCTCTGGATCGTGATCCCCTTCTTTGCCTTGTCCATAAGGTGTTGAACAAGTTCCTCTCTTGTCTCTATCTTTGTTTGTGCCTTATCATCGCCACCAAGAAAGAAAGGACCGTTAAAGTCTCTCAATGTCTGGTTAATGCTTACCAATTTCTTAAATTCCGGAGACCGTAGAAGCTCCCAGTTAAAGGTAAAGTTGAAGCCATTGTTTTTTGCGTCGCGCAGCAACAGTTCATACCGATTGTGCTCTTCATCGAATATCACATTCTTGGTGACGAACCCCTCCTCCTCAAATTCCCTCGAGAGAGAAAGCACCATTTCCTGATTCTCCATTTGGTCCTTACGGATATCCTTTCGGCATATGATAGTAAGAAACCTGCTGCTATACCCCTTCTTTATGAGGATATTCATATTATCGAGATAGTCGATCATTTCATATAAGAGAGATTGAAGTTGTTTCCCTGAAATCCTCTTCTTCCCGTTGAACAACACTGTTTCCCTCTCGGAAATCCTCTTGATTAGGTAGGAGCTGTAGGTGTCTTCATGGTGGAAGAATACCTCTGTTTTTCCATCCTTTAAACGGTAGAGCGGGGGGTTTGCCACATAAAGATGGCCTTCTTCCACAAGATCAGGCATCTGTCTATAGAAGAATGTGAGAAGAAGCGTCCTTATATGCGAACCGTCGACGTCCGCATCCGTCATAATAATTACCTTGTCGTACCGCAGCTTTGAGAGATCATACTCCTCTTGCCCTATCCCCGCGCCCAGCGCTGAAATAATAGTTCTAATCTCAGAGCTGGAAATCATTTTATCGAATCTCGCCTTCTCTATATTCAGGATCTTTCCTTTCAATGGTAAGATCGCCTGAAATCTCCTATCCCTCCCTTGTTTAGCAGAACCTCCCGCTGAATCACCCTCCACCAGGAATATCTCTGCATTATGAGGGTCCCTTTCCTGGCAGTCAGCGAGTTTTCCTGGGAGGAAGGTATCGGATAGAACCCCTTTTCTTCGAGTCAGCTCCCTGGCTTTATGCGCTGCCTCGCGAGCTGTGGCTGCCTCAATCACCTTGTTTAGTATGTTCTTGATAATAGATGGGTGTTCCTCGAAGAGTATTGTGAGTTTCTCGTTCACGAGATTCTCAACCAAACCCTTCACCTCGCTATTTCCAAGCCTGCTTTTTGTCTGCCCCTCGAACTGAGCCTCTCTCAACTGTATACTAACGACAGCAGTTAAACCCTCCCTTACATCCTCACCGGTAAGTTTTATGTTTCTGTTCTGCTGGGTCGCCTGAAGGTATGAGTTGATACTCCTCGTTAGGGCGGCCTTAAAACCTATTAAATGACTACCTCCTTCTCTCGTGTTTATATTATTGGCAAATGAAAATATCTTCTGGATGTAAGACTGGCTATACTGAAAGGCGATATTAATGATCACTCCATTTCTTTCTCCCTCAATATGGATAGGTTTGGCGTGCAGGACGTCTTGGTTTTGGTTGAGGTACTCCACAAAGGAAACGATACCGCCTTTGTAATAGAACTCCTTATCTTTCTGGGTCCTGTCATCAGCTACATGTATCTTTAACCCTATGTTAAGGAAGGCAAGCTCCCTCATCCTCTGGCAGATGATATCAAAACTGAATTCAACACTCTCGAATATCTCTTCATCCGGACGGAAGTGAATACTGGTGCCCCCCCTCTTCGTCTTTCCTATTACCTTTAAGGGGCTCACGGTCACACCCCTCTCGTATCTTTGGTGGTATACTACGTTTTTTAGGTACACCTCCACCTCGAGATACTCTGAGAGAGCGTTTACCACCGATACCCCGACACCATGAAGTCCTCCTGAAACCTTATAACTCTTATTATCAAACTTACCTCCTGCGTGGAGTTTTGTCATTACCACCTCAAGGGCAGGTAATTTCTCTTGTTTATGAATACCTACCGGTATCCCCCTCCCGTTGTCTGTAACAATAATACTATTATCGCTTAATATTTTAACCTCTATGCTATCACAGTGTCCTGCGAGCGCCTCATCCACGCTGTTATCCACAACTTCGTATACAAGATGGTGAAGCCCCTCTGTGGAGGTATTACCGATATACATAGCCGGTCTTTTCCTGACAGCAGTGAGATCCTTTAATACCTTTATGCTCGAAGCTGTGTACTTTTGGGTATCGGTCGCCATTACCTATAACCTCATCGGCATAATTAAACCTAAAAAACCCTGATCTTGGTCTCCGGTAATCAAACACGGCCCGGACTGATCTTTAATCGTGAGATAAACGGTGTCGCTATCCATAGGTTGAAGGGCATCGATAAAATATTTTGGATTAAACCCTATCTCGAGTGGCTTGCCTTCATACTTGATCTCCACCCTCTCCTCCACGTTACCTAACTCAGGGTTTACGGAGTTCATCTCTAAATAATTCGTTTCTATATTCACCTTCACGACTTGGTATTGATTGCTTCTAATAATCATCATCCTTCTCATGGCATCTAAAAGGGGTTGTTTATTGATAGTTATGACCTGCTTTTCATCCTCACCTGCGGCTGGTAGTACATTTTTATAGTCAGGGAACTTCGTCTCTAATAATCGTATCACTACAAGGGCCTTTTCTTTTTTGGCCACAAGGTTGTTCTGTTTTAATCCTATAGATAATATCTCCTGCTCTAAGGAGAGTTTACCCAACTCCACCATTCCCTTCTTGGGGATCATAACGCCATTTCCTATCTCTATTCTTTCGACATCAGGTACTTTTTTATCGATCATGGAAAGCCTATGGCCATCGGTAGCCGTCATGCGTAAGAAATCCTCTCCTCCTTTATCCACCTTCTCCATGAAAATACCCGAGAGTTTAAACCCCGCCTCTTCTATGGTTACTGAGTAGATGGTTTTATTAATCATCTCATCAAGAACCTTACCGTCGATATCTATCATAATAGTTCCTTCCGGCTCAGTGAGGGCTGGAAACTCGTCTGCAGGGAGACAGGAGAGGTTATAGTGGGCGTTACTATCAGAGATATACACCCAGTTATTCTCCTTTTCCGAGATATATATCTTGGGGCTATTAGTCTCTCTTGTGATGTCAAGGAGTTTTTTGCCTGATATAGTAATACTTCCGGGTTGAATCACTTCGGCTGGATAACTGTTCTGAAAGCCTATTTCGAGGTCAGTAGCCGATAACTCAAGATCATCACCTTTTGTTGTCAAAAGTACGGTAGAGAGGATAGGCATATGGCTTCTTTTCTCGAGAATTCCCTGGACCCGGGAGATAGCCTTAAAAAGGGTTTCTCTGTCGATTTTTATTTCCATTTATTCCTCTATTATTAATTTATATAAATAGTAATAATAATATGATGATGAAGAATTGTTTATATTATAGATAATATATCTATTTGATTATAGTTTTATAGGTAACGGAATTGTCTATTTGTTGTTGATATCCTATATCAAACCTTTTTTAAATTATATATGTAATGATGGGTATATGTGTTTCTCTCGGGGTTTACCCCTTTTTAACGGCTAAACCGGTATCTTTTAAACAACGTATCAACAAGCTCTATTTCACACCCTCCCATAGTGAAACACAGAAAGGGGTGAAATAAGAACTTTATCTATTCGCCTTTCTAATGCCGAGCTGATCTTGCGCTATAATAAACTTACAGATATTCGTTGACCCTTCCACCATGCCGTACGGCGGCGTATCTCGGTAGTAACGAGCTACCGGGTACTCAGTGGAATATCCGTAAGCCCCTAAGATACTCATGGCATACCGAGACGATTTGTAGGCTATCTCAGCAGCCAGGTACTTCGCTTGCGCTACTTCAAGGTTGTTGCCGAGCATTCCTTGATCTTTCTGCCATGCTGCCTTATAGCAAGAGAGACGGGCCGCCTCGATCTCAGAGGACATCTGTGCAACCATATCCTGATTCATCTGAAACTTCCCCACCGCCTGGCCAAATTGCTCTCGCTCCATAGCGTATTTTAGTACCGATTCCAGACAGGCCTGTGCTAAACCAACACCCCCTGCCGCTGCAGAAAGACGGGAATTAGCCAGAGACCCAAAAATAATCTTCGTGCCGTCACCAGGTTTTCCAATGATATTTTCCTTGGGAACCCTGGTATTTTCTAAAATAATCTCACCGGTTGGTGTAGCGTGGGTACCCAACTTATCCAGGTCTGTGGTGGTAACACCGTTAAAATTTTTTGGCTCAACGACAAAAGCTGAAAGCCCTTTTGATCCCAGAGAGCGATCAGTATATGCATAATAGATGATCGCGTCGGCAACCCTCGCGTTGGAGATCCAGGTCTTGTAGCCGTTAAGGAGCCAATAATCTCCTTTGTCTTCAGCCATAGAGTTCATAGACATTACATCAGACCCAGCATTAGGCTCCGTCATGGCGAAGGCCCCTACATACTCAGCGCTCACCAATTTCGGGATGTACTTCCTTTTTAGCTCATCACTTCCATAATGATATATAGTGAAGGCGTTTCCTGTTGTCTGCATATTAATCTGTACCCTGAGCGCGCTGCAGCCACGAGCAATTTCCTCGGTGAGTATAATAGCTGCCAGCCAACCCATATTATTTCCCCCGTATTCCTCGGGAATGACCGTACCGAAGAAACCTAAGTCACCCATGGGTTTGATAGCCTCTTTATAAGGGAAATAGTGTTGTTCTTCCCAGTCATCCGCAAATGGAGCAATCTTTTCATCCACAAAGTCACGAACGGTTTCTTTGAGCATCTGAAGTTCATCTGGTAGACTAAAATCCATATCACATTCCTCCTTTTTAATAAGTACGCTGTTTAAGTTGTAACTCTCTTATCTCATACATTCCATAACCTGGCGTAACCAATACTTGATGGTCTCGTAAAAAGTCTCAACAACTTGTCATTTCGAGCGAAGCGAGAAATCTTACCAATGTAACATGCTGAAAACACAAGATTTCTCCTTGCAGTCGAAATGACAGATTCACCGAATACGACTTTTTACGAGGTTATCAATGCTTGGTTTTACTCCATAAACAGTAAAGAATAATCAGGTCTCACTTTTACAAAGACCACAAAGGGTTGCATGGTGATTAAGGTTAAGGGTTAATAGTTTTTATTTAACTGTAAGTATAAACTATTGCCCCTTTTTTTACAATCAATTTATCACCTGAGAAACATAATCTCGATCGATTATTTACCTAGGCAAAACCTAGTAAAGACGCCGTCGATCACCTCTTCACTTATCTTTCTCCCTGTTATCTCATCTATCGAGTTTTTTGCCCACACAAGATCAGAAGCAACTATCTCTAAAGGAAGGCCATCTACTATATTCGTTGCTGCCTTTTCCAGGCAATCACCAGCCTGGCGGAGCGCTATGGTGTGTCGCAAGTTGGGGATAATAGGCGCTGAAGGCATAACCGCGGCAGTATTTATGACACGCTCGTGGATGGTGTTTACGAGATCATTGAAACCTTCTCCTGTAAGGGCTGAAACAAAAACTCTTGGAAGGTTATTGAACGCATCCTTAAGTTTTTTCTCGCTTACCTTTTGAGGAAGATCGATTTTATTGATAACCACAATAACCCTTTTTTTAGTCACCCTGCGCAAGGTCTCGGTGTCGTACTTCGCGAGGGCCTTGCTCCTATCGATCACCAAAAGGATAATGTCGGCAGAGCTAAGGCAGGCCTTTGTTAAACCGAGCCCTTTTTTCTCAACCATTCCCCTCACCTTCCTCATCCCCGCCGTATCCATTAACCGTATAGGGATTCCTTTGATGCTTATCCCGCATTCGATGATATCACGAGTTGTGCCGGGTATGGGAGTAACGAGCGCCCGCTCCTTCTGGAGCATCCTATTAAAGATGCTCGATTTACCGACATTCACTCGCCCTACTATCACAAGGGTTATTCCCTCCTGCCATGTCTTCCGTTGTGAAAAAGCGGATACCAATTCCTTGATGGGTTCAAGGATAGCCGTGTGGATACGATCTCCTATGTGATGACGGTCTATCCTTATGGGCTGATCATCGGGAAAATCGATGCAGGCCTCTATTTCAACGAGCATCTCTAATAGTTTCTCTCTGAGTTCCTCGAGCCTTGTTAGAAATCCACCGGAAAGCTGGTGAGCGGCCAGATACAGAGACGCTTCACTTTTGGCGTTGATAAGGTCAGCGACGGCCTCTGCTTGTGTGAGATCAATTCTTCCGTTCATGAAGGCCCGGAGCGTGAATTCCCCTGGTTTAGCGAGCCGAGCACCGGACCGGAGGATTATCTGGAGCACCCTTGAAAGGATAGCGTAGCCGCTGTGGGAATTGATCTCAACCACATCCTCTCGTGTGTAGGAGCAAGGGCCACGCATGATGGACAGTAACACCTCGTCGATGGGCAGCCCTGAGTCTGGGTCTATTATGTGGCCCAGGTAGAGACGGAAATTGTCGAGCGATTTGATAGGATGCCTTGGCCGGAATATATTTTGCGCGATGCCTTCCGCAAGCCTTCCACTGATCTTGATTATGCCTATTCCGCCTATACCCACCGGCGTGGCTATAGCAGCAATGGTCTCATCCTTGTAATCCATCCCAAAATGGAAATCCAGGCTCACTCACCCTGTCTTTCGTCGATCCTCGCTTTATTCGCAACGATCAGAATTTTTTTATAGAGGCCTTCACCTTTACTTTTCGTTTGCAAGCTGCGGTCAGCCTTAAGGGCAAGGTGGATTATCCTTCTCTCATAGGGATTCATTGGGTTTGTGATAATAGACTTTCCTGTTTTCTTAGCCTTCTCTCCCATCTCTAAGGCAAGCCTCTGGAGCGATTCTTCTCTTCTTCTCCGGTAGTCCTCGGCATCCACGATTACCCTTGTCTTTTTCTCTGATACCTTATTCACCGCCTTATTAATGATAAACTCCAGGGCCTCAAGGGTCTTGCCCTGGGAACCAATAAGTATTCCAGGGTTATTCCCTTTTAGGGTTAAGCGTATGTCGGTGCCCGTTCTTTCCGCTGAAACAGTGGTGTTTGGTGAGATAAGCGAGATTATCTTTGTCAAGACTTCCTGGGCGAGCTTTATGCTCGGGTCAGCTTTAGGCGTGGCCCTAATCTTGGCCTTCCTGTTTCCTATAATTCCGAAAATACCAAGGGATCTGCTCTCCAAGATCTCTATATCGAGATCCTGCTGGCTCATTTGAAAATGCTCACAGGCCTTTTCTATTGCCTCTCGAGTTGTTTTCGCTTCTATCTCGATAGATGACATAAGGCTTCCTCCTGATATTAACCCACTTGTCTGTTAATCCTATATTGTTGGGCAATTGATAGCAAATTGTTTACCAACCAGTAAAGCACTAAACCAGATGGAAAGTTTATAAATAAAAACGTAAATATGATCGGCAGAAACATCATCATCTTTGCCTGAGCGGGGTCACCTGGAGAGGGTGTCATTTTTTGTTGGAGAAACATGGATGCGCCCATCAACAGGGTCAAGACCGGTATGCCATAAGGGGGAGCCATAAAAGGTATTTTCAGGGAGAAAGACAGAAGCCTTTCAGGCGCAGACAGATCGTTGATCCACAGCACAAAAGGGGCGTGTCGCAACTCTATTGAGCTGGGCAGTATTCGGTAAAAGGCGAAGAAGACAGGTATCTGCACCACCATGGGCAAGCAACCCCCCATGGGATTGATCTTATAGGTCTTATAGAGGCCCATGAGTTGTTTCTGCATTTCCTGCTTATTGTTTTTGTACTTTTCCCTTATCTTGGCCATCATGGGCTGGAGCTTCCTCATTTCCTTCATGGATTGATAGCTCTTATGGGTAAGGGGCCAGAACAGTATCTTGATGAGGATGGTGAGCAGTATAATGGATAGGCCGTAATTCGAGACATATTTATTGAAAAAGCGGAGCGTGACCAACAGGGGTTTGGCTATTATATCGAACCAGCCGAAGTTGATTGCCTTTTCAAGTTTTTTCCCTAACCCTTTCAGCACATAGAGATCCCTTGGCCCCAGGTAGAGGGTGAAATTTTTGGTGATCTTTTCCAGGGGCTTCACATTGAGAGAGGGAGTTAGGTACGACACCCTGATTTCTCCGTTGGGAAGCGTGGCACCCTTTGCGGTGAGCGCGGGATCGTTTTCGTTGGCTATAGCAGCCATGAAGTACGGTTGCTCATAGGCCACCCACGGTATCCGGCCCTCGAACTGTTTTTCCTTTACTTTGTCTGCCTTTATCTCCTCGAGCTTGTTGCCGAGCAAAAGGGCCATGCCCTCAAATACGCCATACGCCTTCTTGGTCTCCCGGGGAAGGTGTGCAAGGTGAAGCGAAAGGGCATCATCGACGGTGTATCCGGAGCCGTTGTCGACTGTGATCGCGAGATCGATGGCATACTCTTCGGCGTGGAAGAGGAACCGCGTTTGTACGTCTACGCCCTGAGGAGACTTCCACGTATAAACCAACTCCTCTGGTTGATCGCCCCTTTCAAGCGTGATGCCTTTTTTCTCTACGCTAAACGTTGACCAGGCAATATTCGGTATATTTTGACCGGAGAATCCGAGGTTGAATCCATATCCGTCTTTATTGTTGACGTGAATCAACTCCTTTAAAGGGGAGTTTTTTTCAGCGGTGGCCCGGTATTTTTTTAACTTGAACCCCTTGATCATTGGGCCGGAACCGGAGAACAGAGCAGAGTAAAGTTCTGTTTCGACCTTGATATCCATTGCTTCTAAGCCTGCCTCCAGCATCGATTCCTTTTGGGGGCCTAAGAGTGTCCGGCTCTCGGGCACAACCAGCTGTTCCTGCTCTTTTTCCTGGGTCGGGGGATTCTGGGACGGTTTGTCCGTTGGTTTTGGGGCAAAGAGGAGCGACCAGACGAGAAAGACAAAAAAAGACAGGATCAAGGCCAATAATGTTCTTTTATCCATCAAAAACCCAGCCCTCATTTAAGTAAATCATAATCGATTGTCCCGTGACTAACAACTCATGACGCCCGGCGAGCGATTAAAAAATTCAACACATACGCGAACTGCAACAGAAAAAAGGAGATTGTTTGCTTGCGGGAATTACCCTTCTGTTTATAGAATCGCTTCCCGATCAGGCTCTTCTCTTTCACCGCTGGGATAGTACGCGCATGAAGGTCTCGCAGGGCTCACCTGAGGGGATCATAGCCGCCCGGATGAAAAGGATGGCATTTAAAGATCCTTTTTACTGCGAGGAACCCTCCTTTAATGATCCCGTATTTCTCGATGGCAAGGGAGGCATAGGTGGAGCATGTGGGCATAAACCGACACGAGGTTGGGAAAAAGGGCGATATTGCTATTTGATAAAACCTGATTAACGCAACGATACACGTGCTTGCTTTAGGAAATGAATTCGTCATTTTTTATTAATGCGTTACGCAACTCATCACATACCTTAGAAAAGCTCGGCGCTTCGATTTTATGTAGGGGGATAATTACGACATCGTAACCCGTGGGTATCGAGTGCTTGTGAAGACGGAAAAATTCCCTAATCAATCGTTTCACGCGGTTTCTCTTTACGGAATTTCCAACCCTCTTGCTGACCGCTATGCCTAATCTCGTGATATCCCCACCGTTTGGCTGCGCGATAATGGTGAAGTTCTCTGTACGAAGCCTATGGCCGCGAACACTGATGTCGATAAAATCGGCCCTTTTGAGAACCCGCTCCTTTTTCGTAAGGGATAATGATTTCATCCTGAGGCATAACCGCAGGGAGAACGGCTGAGGCAAATAGCGCGCACAATGACCGAACCATGCGGCACGTTATACAGCGAGCCTTTTCCGCCCTTTGGCCCTCCTTCTCGCGAGAACCCTCCTTCCGCCCTTGGTGCTCATTCTCGCCCGAAAACCGTGGACACGAGACCTCTTTATATTGCTTGGTTGAAATGTTTGCTTCATAGAAATATGATTCCCTCCCACCCGAGATCAACCGTTTAATAAGCACAGCTCTTATGGGTTGTCAAGACAAAAGAAGGGCATCGATTAAACTCTATGCCGAAATGCCACCGCGCCTTATCGGGGTAGGCGCTATTTTTATTGATAAATCTCTTAAAATTATTTAAAGTACCAAAGATATCGGATTGAGAAAGGAGACGCAGATGTTGCTAGATCCTCTGTTTGGTTGGTTCTCAAACGACCTGGCCATTGACCTGGGTACCGCTAACACATTGGTATACGTGAAAGGCAGGGGTATCGTGTTGAACGAGCCCTCGGTGGTCGCGATAAAAAAGGACCAACGGGGTGGAAACAAGATACTGGCGGTGGGAAAAGAGGCGAAGATAATGCTTGGCAGGACGCCTGGGGATATTGTGGCAACGAGACCCATGAAGGACGGGGTTATCGCCGATTTCGATATTACCGAGACGATGCTCCGCTACTTTATCAGAAAGGTACACAACAGGAGGTCTCTGGTGCGGCCTCGCATTATAATATCGGTGCCCTCGGGGGTCACCCAGGTGGAGAAAAGGGCTGTTCGAGAATCGGCTGAATCCGCCGGGGCTCGTGAGGTTTATTTAATAGAGGAGCCCATGGCAGCGGCGATAGGGGCCGGTTTACCCATCACGGAGCCTACGAGCAACATAGTAGTTGACATCGGGGGCGGAACCACGGAGGTGGCCGTTATCTCCCTGTCTGGAACCGTGTATTCACGTTCTGTACGGGTGGGAGGAGATAAGATGGACGAAGCCATCCTGCAGCATATCAAGAGGAAATATAATCTCTTAATAGGGCTCCAGACTGCTGAGCTCATAAAGATTACCGTTGGAAATGCCTATCCAATGGATGAGCCGGAATTTATTGAGGTCAAGGGAAGGGATTTGGTCACCGGCATCCCGAAGATACTCACTATAGACTCAGAGGAGGTAAGAAAGGCCATATCAGAGCAGGTGGATACCATTGTTGAAACGGTGAGAATCGCCTTGGAGCAGACCCCTCCCGAGCTATCCGCCGACGTGGTTGACAAGGGAATAGTCTTGACCGGCGGCGGTGCGCTTTTAAAGAACCTGGACACCCTGCTGAGAGAGGAAACCAGGCTGCCGATCACGATCACAGATGATCCACTCACCACGGTGGCCATAGGGGCGGGAAAGGCCTTGGATAATTTGGCACTGTTAAAGGAGATTCTTGTTAAGTAATCGAAGGGTTCAGGCTAACTGCAATTGACCATCTTTTTAGAGCATAAGCCGAAATGGGTTACCTATGCCCTTGTTGTACTATCCTTAATCTTGCTGTCCTTGAGCCTCGGCAAGGGGCAAGAGTGGAATACGGCCGAGAAGCTTGCCATTGAGGTAACCGCCCCCATTCAGAAGTGCTTCATCGGCACGGTTCGCTTCATTCGGGATATCTGGAGTAACTATTTCTTCCTGGTGGAGGCTCGCCAGGCAAACCTTCGACTCAAGGCCCAGATTGAGCTGCTCAAGCTCGAGAACAGCAGGTATAAAGAGGTACTGCTAACCAACGAGCGCCTGCAAGAGCTCCTCAAATTTCAGGACAGCACTGACGCCACGCTCATACCGGCAATGGTGACCGGATGGGATTCCAGCGGGATGTTTAAATCCATTATCATTGACAAGGGATCCCGGGAACGCGTTGCGATGAACATGGTGGTAGTGAGCTCCGAAGGGGTTGTGGGAAGGGTGGTTTCGGTCTCACCCCACTATTCACAGGTCTTGTTGGTCACGGATCAAAACTCCGCTATTGACGGAGTAGTACAGAGCTCACGGGGCAGAGGCATGGTAAAGGGGAGTGGATCAGACGAGTGCTCTTTCGATTACGTAATAAAGACATGTGAGATAGAGCCGGGCGATACTATTGTAACCTCGGGGCTGGGGGGAATATTCCCAAAAGGCCTTTGCCTGGGAAGGGTAAAAAGCGTTGATGACTCCCCCTATAAGTTGTTCAAGGATGTGAAGGTTGTTCCTGCTGTGAATTTCAATAAACTCGAGGAGGTTCTCATAATCCTAAACAAGAACTTCATACCACTTGGAAAGGGCAGGACCCAGATGACGGAAGGCTCATCAAGGTAAGGCATAGAGATGGGAACCGGGGGCCTCATACAACACTGGAGGGCAGGGGCGGGCTTCTTGTTTCCTTTCCTCTGTGTAATGAGCGGGCTTTTTGTTCTCCTGAGGGGGAGCATGAGCCGCCTTTTGGGCATTGAGTGGCTGGATATCGATCTCATTCCCATCGTTCTCATATATCTGCTCGGAAGGGATGAGGAGTTGAGAGCGGGAGGCCTCGCTTTTTGCATGGGGATTTTGACCGACATCCTCGCCCCGTGTCAGCTTGGACTGTTTGCTCTCACCTATTCCGCGATTACCGTTGGATTGAACCGTTGTCGCCAGTTTTTGGATTTCAACAAAACCAGAACATTGGCGTTATTAGTCGCTGTCTACCTTATGGTTAAGTGGGCTTTTCTTCTGGCCGTGTTGAGGCTCTTCCCGGCCGGGGGACTTATTCCATCAATCTCCTTTGTCTCTGTATTTTTATCCGCCTTGATAACGAGCCTCCTTGCCCTACCCTTGTTCTATTTCCTGGACCTAGCTGGCGGCGAGAAGCCCTCTGGGGCCCCTATTGCAATCTCGGGTGATCATCATGGCAGGACGTTCGGGTTTTGACCCCGCAGAAACCGATATATTTCAGAGGCGACTCACGAGGATTACCTTCTTTATCCTCGTTGCCTTTGGCGTGCTATTTGTACGGTTGTGGTTTCTGCAGGTTATTCATGGGTCAAAATACAGGACACAGTCGGAGAACAACAGGATCTACCTGCGTGATGTTGTGCCCTTTCGCGGATTGCTTTACGATAGGAATGGCGAGCTGCTGGTCGACAATCGCCCCCTTTTCATATTAGGGGCAGTTCCTGAGGATATCGGTGATCTGGATAGCCTGCTGGCAGGGCTTCAAGGGTTGGTCGAGATAGACGATGCCTCGGCAAGAAAGACGATAAGAATGGCTCAAAAGCGTAATCCCTTTCAGCCCGTCCACATAAAGAAAGGTCTCACCCGAGATGAGTTGGCCAAGGTGGAGACAAATATGTTCAGCATGCCCGGCGTTGTGATGGAGGTGAAGCCAAGGAGGCATTATCTCTATGGCCCATTTGCCTCCCATCTCATCGGATATCTCGGGGAAATCGACAGAGAACAGTTAACCAGTGAGGAGTATACGCAGAATAGACCCGGAGATCTTGTGGGGAAATTCGGCATTGAGCGAAAGTGGCAAAAACAGTTGAATGGCATGAGGGGAGGCCAACAGGTGGAGGTGGATGCGTATGGCAGAAGGCTGCGGGTGCTCTTTCAAAAGGACGCGGAGCCGGGTTCGGATGTCTATTTGACCATAGATAAAGGTCTTCAGATGCTGGCCGAGAAGGCCCTTGAGGATAAGGCGGGCGCGATTGTCGCCATGAATCCCATGACTGGGGAAATATTGGCCATGGCCAGCAGCCCCGCATTTGATCCGAATGACTTTGCAAGGGGCATGGACAGGAAGGGGTGGGAGAGCCTCGTTTCAAACCCCCGGTTTCCGCTACAAAACAGGGTGACCACAGGGCAGTATCCACCGGGCTCATTATTCAAGATAGCGGTAGCCCTTGCTGGGTTGGAGGAGGGAATAATTGACCCGCAGGAGAAGATAATCTGCACTGGGAGCCACTATTTTCAAGGCAGGAGCTACCGAGACTGGAAGAAGGGAGGGCACGGGTCGGTGGACCTGCACAAGGCCTTCGTCGAGTCGTGTGATGTGTATTTTTACACGATGGGTCAAAGGATAGGCATAGATACCATCGCGAGATATGCCAGTTTGCTCGGCTTAGGCTCGAGAACAGGCCTTCAGTTGGGGAGCGAGAAACCAGGGCTTATCCCGGACAGGGAATGGAAGCTCAACCATTGGCATATCCCTTGGCAGGAAGGGGAAACGCTGTCGGTTTCCGTTGGGCAGAGCTTTACCCTTGTTACCCCTATCCAGATGACGAGATTTATCTCGGCCCTGTTTAACGGGGGAATCCTTTTTAGGCCGCAGGTAACGAGATTGGTAGGCAAGGGGGAGGGGGGCACTGTTTTTAGGTTTCAGCCCGATGTTATGGGGCATTGGAGCATAAGGAAGGAGCACATGGAATTGATAAAAAGGGCCATGATCGGGGTGGTCAACGAGCCGGAGGGAACGGGGAGATCGGCGAGGACTGGCAGTATACAGGTGGCCGGCAAAACGGGTACCGCCCAGGTAATAGCCCTTCCCGAAGACAAAGAGACTATAGAGGAAGAAGAGGTTCCCTATAAATTCCGAGACCATTCGTGGTTCGTGGCGGTCGCACCTGCCGAGAGACCGGAGCTCGCGGTGAGCATACTAATAGAGCACAGCGGCACGGGAGGGGGGACCGCAGCCCCTATCGCCAAGATGATCATCGAGGGCTATTTCAGACAGAAATCCTGATGAGGGCAATGGAGCGATAAGGCTATATGTTTGATCGACGATTGCTGGATAATTTCGACTGGATTCTCTTGGGCATCTTAATGATGATTGGGTTGCTGAGCGTCGTTAATCTTTACAGCGCCACATATTCGATCGGGGGGAGCGGGATCTATGTGAAGCAGATCTGTTGGTACGGGATCGGCTTCTTGGTCCTGCTGCTCATGACGACCTTTGATTATCACCTCCTCGATAGGATCGCGTATCCTCTGTTTTTCCTCTGTTTAATCCTTATGCTGGCCGTTCTTCAAATAGGCAGGGTAACCCATGGCTCCCAACGATGGTTAGACCTGGGATTCTTCTCGGTCCAGCCCTCGGAGATGGTAAAGGTCTCTGTTATCCTGATGCTCGCAAAGTATTTTTCCGCCTCTCAGAAAACGGGCGACTATAGAATGAGGGATCTATGGAAACCCTTGGTGATGATTGGCGTGCCGTTTGTTATGATCGTCGCTCAACCAGACCTGGGAACTGCCCTGGTAGTGCTCATCGTCTCTTTCTCTGTTATCATGTTTGTCCATATGAACCGGAGATCAATGCTTATTTTTCTTTCCATCGCCTGTATCTCAGCCCCCTTTTTCTGGATGAGCCTTCAGGGTTACCAGAAAGAGCGGATCATCGCGTTTCTAAGACCTGAGACAGACCCTCTCGGCTCCGCCTATCACGTTACGCAGTCTAAGATTGCCATTGGATCGGGGCTATTCTGGGGTAAGGGTTACCTCAAAGGGACTCAGACGAGCCTAAATTTTTTGCCTCAACAGCATACCGACTTTTTGTTTTCAGTTCTGGCGGAGGAATGGGGATTCATAGGATCAACAATCCTATTAACGCTCTATCTGTTCTTGATGCTATGGTGTCTCAATATAGCCAGGAACAGCAAGGATAGGTTTGGTATCCTTGTGGTGGTAGGCGTAGTCGCATTGATCTTCTGGCACCTTATAATCAACGTATGCATGGTGACAGGCCTCCTTCCCGTGGTGGGGATACCATTGGCGCTGTTTAGCTATGGGGGATCATCGGTGGTCTCTACATTTGCCTCCATGGGTCTGGTGATGAACGTGAGCATGAGGAGATTTATGTTTCAGAAATAAGGGCCTACGATCTCACAAGCGATCCCTATTTTATCTTAGCAGGAGGGGGCTTCCGTTGATTGGGGGCACGGAAAAATTTACTTGCAATCGATAACACGACTATGGTATGGAGCCGCTGGAAAACCGACAACGAGGAGAAGCAGCCCATGAAAAAAGCCAAGGATGAGATAAACGCCTTTTTAGGGAAGGATACGGAATTCGAGGGTAAATTTTCCTTCACGGGTACGGTGAGGATAGACGGAAAGTTCTCAGGTGAGATTTTTTCCAGCGGGACCCTGATCATTGGCGAGAGCGCGGTTATCAAGTCGAAGGTTCACGTTGGCGACATGATAATAAGCGGAGAGGTTCACGGCGATATCGTTGCGGAAAACAAGATAGAGATCAATGTTCCTGGCAAGCTCTTTGGGAACATCCAGACCCCGAAACTGGTCATCAAGGAAGGGGTTATATTTGAGGGAAACTGCACGATGCAGGGCTTAGAGAAAGAAACCCACTACAAGACCACCCTGCCTCCTCAAAAGGTTGAAGACCTTTCCACCTTAAAGCAGTGTTCCCCAAGAAAGACCATATCCGCGGGGGAGGTTTAGAATGATAATAGAGTTCTTGCAAATGATAAAGAATGCGGAGAAGGAGGCCCTGAAGAGCTCGGAGAATGCCAAGGCCGAGGCGAGTAAGGTGGTGGAGAATGCCAAGGCCGAGGCTGAAAAGCTTATCGTGGAGAGGAGAGGCAACGCCCAAGATCAAGCTGAGAAGATGAGAGAGGATGCTGAAAGGGGTGCGCGGGATGAGTGCCGGAACATTGCCGAACAATGGAACAAGGAGATCGAGAGGATCAGAGCTGGTGCCCGGGACCATTTGGGAAAGGCAAGAGAATTCATATTGCAAGCGCTATTAGGTTGACAGCATGCTGAGACCAGTAAGGATGAAAAAGATACAGATCCTCGCCCTCGAGGACTACCGATATGAAGCAGTCAAGAGGCTACAGGAGCTCGGCACGGTCCATCTCACCGATTATTCCGAACAACTTTCTGACCCAGCGTTAGGAGATCTGCTCAGACCTCATCCCGTCTCCGCCACTATACGAAAGATAGCCACTCAGAATATCGCGGTAAATCGGCTATTAGATCTTTTCGAACGCTATGATCCGGAGCCGAAAGAGGGCTTTATCAAGGGGATTTTCGCTCCTTCACCCCCTAAGAGGCTTGAGACCAGGGAGATGTGTGGTAACGAGCTTATTGAGACGGTTGACATCAGCATTGAGAAGATCGAACGAGAGACAAAAGGAGCGGTGGAGGCGCTGGAGAGAATCGAGGAGGAGATTGGTGAATTGAAGAGGGTAAGGGGCTTATTGGAGCTCATTCTGTCCTTAGAGGTAGATCTCGGGGATATTGGAGAGTCTGAATTTCTGTCCGTCTTGCTGGGGATAGCAGCAAGGGAGGAGATCGATACCATAAGAGAACGGTTGGAAGAGGTGACCGATGGAAATTTCTACCTCGGGATATCGGAACTGCCCGGCAACAGATGGATAACGCTCGTATTATATCTCAAAGAACAGCACTCGCTTGTGTTGGCAAGCCTCCGTCGTTTGAATTGGGAGAGGGTTGAGCTGGAGGGTCAGCGCGGAAGGCCACGGGAGGCGATGGTGTCTATTGAAAAGCGATTGGAGGCCTTGACCGAGGAGAAATCAAGATATGAGGCGGTGATCGCGGGTATCGCGCGAGGATGGAGGGATGAGCTTCAGAAGTACCGGGAGTTCCTGTCGGCCGAGAGACAGAGGGAAGAGAGCCAGAACAAATTCGCCTCAATGGAGCACGTGGTAGTGATTGCGGGCTGGATTCCGGAAGGGAGTTTCGTACAGGCGGAGAAGGATATACGGGAGGTCACCCATGGGGCATGTGTAATAGAGGCATCCGATCCCGAGGAGGGCGATACTGTGCCGGTTTTGCTAAAAAACCCGAGGTTCTTCAGGAGCTTTGAGCTCTTGACGCGTCTCTATGGACTGCCTGCCTATAACGGGGTTGATCCAACCCTATTTCTCGCTCCCGGGTTCATGTTGTTTTTCTCCATCATGCTCACCGATGCCCTGTACGGGGTAATTGCCCTTGCCCTGGGCCTCCTTCTGATACGAGGAGGAGGAAGATATAATCAGGCGATACGAGACGGGGGGATCATTCTGTTCTCGGCCGGTGCCGCCACGATTATCATTGGGGCCCTCTCAGGAGGATGGTTTGGGGGCTTTGGGCTAAGGCTATCCGTCCTGGAGACGATGATGGTATTCGATCCCATGGTCCAGGTAACAGCCTTTCTCATCATAGCCCTTGTCATTGGCCTAGCCCACGTGAACATAGGGGTGGTGATAAACGTGGTGGATAACCTCAAGAGGCGACAACTGTGGAATGCGCTTACCGGCAACCTCTGGTTTTTATTCGCACAGCCGGGCATTGCGCTCTACCTGTTTGGCTACAATGCGGGAGGCCTGGCCTTCATGGTGGTCTCGCTCGCGTTGCTCTTGATGGGGCACAAGGCAATGGCCATGTTCCAGATAACGGGGTTCATGGGCGACATCCTTTCCTATGCGAGGCTAATGGCCTTGGGGTTATGTACAACGGGAATTGCTATGACCGTCAATGTGCTCGCCGGTATGCTCTATGCGCTGGGCACGGCAGGGGTTCTGCTTGCCATTGTTGTGTTTTTTATCGGCCATCTGTTCAACTTCGTTATTAACGCCATGGGGAGCTTTGTTCACGGGCTCCGATTGCACTATGTGGAGTTCTTCACAAAATTTTATCAGAGCGGGGGGGCTGAGTTTACGCCCCTTGCAAGGAACTATGAGGTAGCGAAGATTACCTAACAAGGAGGTATGTATTATGGAACTGTCTATGGGGGTCGTGCTTGCCATTATAGGGGCAGCAATTTCTATGGGGGTGGCTGCTATTAGTGCTGGGGTTGGAGTTGGTTTAGCCGGCGTTGCGGGGGCCGGGGTGATATCGGAAGACCCAAAGAAGTTCGGTCCCGTGCTGGTACTCCAGGCCCTCCCACAGACTCAGGGAATCTATGGGTTCTTGGGGGCCGTATTGATCCTTATCGGCGTTGGCGTGCTCGGCGGTGCGGCAAAGGAGATACCCCTGACGATGGGTTACGCGGCCCTTGGGGGAGGGATTGTAATCGGATTGAGTAGTTTTACGGCCATTGCCCAGGGCGCTATTGCCGCGAGCGGCATGGGCGCTGTAGCGAAGAGGGCCGAGACCTTCGGTCAGGCGGTTGTGCTCGCTGTTATGGCCGAGACCTTTGCTATTTTCGGGCTGCTGATCGCCATATTGATCTTTGTGGGAACAAAGGTCATGTGAGCCAGATCTCAGGACTTGCCGATAGCGCCCGTTCTTTCGAGACGAGGGGAGACATGTCGGATAAAGGCATTGACAAGATAATATCCCACATTAAGGCAAATGTGGACAGGGAGATATCAGCGGTGCTTCAAGAGGCCCATGCAGAGGCCGAGAGCATCAAGAAGGCCGCCCAGCAAAAGGCGGAGGAAGAGGCGCAAAAGATTCTGTCCCAGGGAAAGAGGATTGCCGCACTTGAAAGCCAGAGGATTATCGCCGAGAAGAAGCTCGAGGCGAGACGAAGGAAGATGGATGCTCAAGAAGAGGCGATTGCCGCCTCATTTGAGGCAGTTACCACGGTCTTAGAGGAAGTGGCCGAAAAGGGAGAGCAGGATCACCTCGTGTATAAGGATATCTTGTTCAGCCTTGTGGCATCTGCCTGTGAGATCGTTGCCGGTGAAAAGGTGGAACTCGCCCTAAACAGACGGGACAGCGGCAGATTCGACGAGAAGATGATGGGGGAGCTTTCTAGCTTTGTGAAGAAGAAGACGGGGAGGGATATCTCCCTTTCCCTTGCGAATACGACAATTTCCTGCCTTGGAGGCGTTATCGTAAGGGATCTGGAAAAACAGCTTGAGGTTGACAACACCCTTGAGGCAAAACTGGACCGCTTGAGGGAGAGCATACGGGTCGATGTTGCCAGGCTGCTATTTGGGGATGAATTGTGATCAAGGATGTCCTCTCATATCTTTACATAAACGCGAAGGTGATGGCAAAGGAGGGGAAGTTCATATCTCTGACGAGATGGGATGACCTATGGGGTTGCACCTCACCGGCAGAGGTAGCCTCCCTGTTGGAGGGAACGGACTATTTTCCCTACCTCGCAGAGGGGGCAACGCATGAGGCAAAGGAGCTGGAAAATTCAATCCTGGAGGCGTTCTCCGCGTTGGCCAGGGAGATCTCAGATATCATGCCCAAGGGCGCATGGCCGATACGGGAATACCTCTTGAGAAGATGGGATGTGATGAATCTGAGGACGATCATGCGGGGGATCCATGGGGATCTGAGGAGGGAGGAGATCGTGGAATCCCTGGTGGAGGGAGGCGAGCTTGACTTTGCCTTCCTGAAGGGCCTCATCGAAGCGGAGGGAATGGATGGATTTGTCGCGCTGCTGACGAGAACTCCCTATAATGCGCTCACGGAGGGGCTGGCCGGATATCACGCGCTGCACAACCTATTTTTTCTGGAGGCCTTGTTGGACAAGATCTTCTGGGCGGAACTCTTGGCAAAGGTCATGAAGTCGAAGAGCGTGAAGGAATTCAGGGAGTTCATCCAGGTATGCACGGAGACCCACAACCTTAAGATGATCCTAAGGGCAAAGAATGAAGGTCTTTCCCTGGAGGATGTGGGACCTTTTTTGATTTCAGAGTGCGCGCTCACACGCCGGATAACGGCTGCCTTTGATGAGGAGGAAGTATCCGGCCTTATATCGCTCCTGGAGGATACCATCTATTTTGAGCCTTTGTTGAGCGCTCAGACGGAATATGAGAGGACTGGTTCTATCTTTCCATTTGAAACAGCCCTCGACAATCTCGTGGCACAGAAGGCCGAGGACATCAGGAGGAAAAAGCCTTTTGGACCCGGGCCTCTTATAGGGTTTATCACATCCAAGGAGGCAGAGGTCAAAGGCCTCTTGGCTGTTGTGAGGAGCACCGAAGTAAATCTCGACAGAGAGACCATACGGGAGACAGTGACGAGGTAGCAATGGAAATTGCCTTGATAGGTGACAGGTATACGGTTCATGGCTTCAGGCTGGCGGGAATCCGCAGGACTTTTTTGATCGATGAGGCGCGAAAAGGAGATGTAAGGGGGCTGCTGAGGAAGCTTTTCAGCGGAGAGATCGCCCTTCTGTTGGTTACCGAAGGGGTAGCGGAGGAGTTAGGGGAATTGCTTGAGGAGGCCACGAGGTTTAAAAAGGGGATAATGCCCATCCTGGTGGAGATTCCGGATAGCAGAGGGCCTTTGCTCACGAGGCCTGACCCTATCAGAGCGCTTATCAAGAAAACCGTTGGATTTGAAATAACATAATGAGGGAATTATGACAGACGCAAGCACGGGGAAGATCCAGAGCATTGCCGGCCCACTTGTCATCGCAAAGGGCATGCGGGGATGTGAGATGTATGAGGTGGTGAGGGTAGGCCAGGAAGGACTCATGGGGGAAACGATAAAGCTTATAGGGGACTTGGCGTATGTGCAGGTCTACGAGGATACAACCGGGCTGAAACCAGGAGAAGAGGTCGTGAGGACAGGCGTCCCCCTTTCAGTGGAGCTTGGCCCAGGCATCATTACCAATTTTTATGATGGGATACAGAGGCCGCTGTTGGAGATCAAGAACCAGGCAGGGGATTACATAACAAGAGGGATAAACGTTCCAGGCCTCAATCCTGATAAGAAATGGGATTTCGGTCCTAAGGTCAAAAAAGGCGATGAGCTCATCGAGGGAGATATCCTAGGGGAGGTTCAGGAATCAAAGGTGATACTTCACAAGGTAATGGTGCCGCCCGGTAAAAAGGGCAGGGTAGTGGAGATCAAGGGAGGAAGTGTTTCGGTTGATGAGGTTATCGCCGTTCTCGAGGACGGGGGCGAGAGGCATGAGCTAACGATGAAACAAAAGTGGCCGGTACGGATAGGAAGGCCCCTAAAGGAGAAGCTTGACCCGGAGGTGCCCTTGCTCACGGGCCAGAGGATATACGACACCTTTTTCCCAATAGCCAAGGGTGGCACTGCGGCAATTCCCGGCGGATTTGGGACCGGCAAAACGGTTAGCCAGCATCAGCTTGCGAAGTGGTCTGACTCACAAATCGTCGTGTACGTCGGCTGCGGGGAGAGGGGCAATGAGATGACCGAGGTTCTCATCACCTTTCCGGAGCTGGATGATCCAAGCACCGGGGAGAAATTGATGGAGCGATCTACCCTGATCGCAAACACATCAAATATGCCGGTGGCAGCCAGGGAGGCCTCGATCTATACGGGGGTGACTATTGCAGAGTATTACAGGGATATGGGGTATGACGTAGCCCTGATGGCTGACTCGACATCACGGTGGGCCGAGGCGCTCAGGGAGATCTCAGGGAGGCTGGAAGAGATGCCGGGTGAGGAGGGGTTTCCCGCATATTTGGGCACGAGGCTCGCCGATTTCTATGAGAGGGCGGGCAGGGTAGTGACCTTGGGCAAGGAAAAGAGGTTGGGATCCGTTTCGATTATCGGTGCCGTTTCCCCTCCGGGAGGGGATTTTTCTGAGCCGGTTGCTCAAAACACCTTGCGGGTAGTGAGTTCCTTCTGGGCATTGGACACCAACCTGGCGGACCGCAGGCATTTCCCGGCAATCAACTGGTTGACGAGCTACTCGCTCTATTTGGACTTCGTGAAGCCGTGGTTTGACGAGAACGTGGATAAGGAATTCCAGGTACTCAGAAGGGAGATGATGACCATTCTGGAAAAGGAGGCAGAGCTTCAGGAAATCGTTCAGCTGGTCGGCCAGGATGCCTTGCCGGAGGCGGACAGGGCACTGTTGGAGGTGGCGAGGATGATCAGGGAAGACTACCTCCAGCAACACGCCTATCACGAGGTGGATTCTTACTGCTCCAAGGAGAAGCAGTATCTGATGTTAAAGGTCATTAAGCGATTCTACGAGGAGGTCAAAAAGGCAATCAGCTCTGGCATTATGGCGAGCAGGATCGCGGCGGTGAAGGTTAAGGACGAGATAGCCAGGATGAAGTATGCCCCGAATCCCGATTTTCCGCAAAAGTATGAGGGGTTGGTAAGGTCCATTGAGGGAGAATTTGAATCGCTGGGGGATCAAAAATGAAGGAAAAGGCAAGGGATATCAAAGCGAGGGAATATCGGTCGGTCACCCAGGTTGCCGGCCCCCTCATGATCATCGAGGGGGTGGAGGAGGTGGCCTATGGAGAGGTGGTTTATATACGTACTCCCGGGGGCGACAGCAGGATGGGACAGGTGCTGGAATCACAAGAGAACCTAGCCATTATCCAGGTATTTGAGGGGACAAGGGGGCTTGATACGGATCTGACGAGAGTGAGATTCTCCGGGGATATCATGAGGCTCTCGGTCTCCAAAGAGATACTCGGGCGGTCTTTCGATGGCTTGGGCAGGCCTATCGATGGGGGACCCGAGGTTATTCCAGAGACACGACTACCGATTACCGGCGCGGCCATCAACCCAACGGCAAGGGCTTACCCGAACGAGTTCATCCAGACCGGTATTTCCACCATTGACGGGATGAATACTTTGGTGAGAGGGCAGAAGCTACCCATATTTTCCGGCGCGGGCTTACCCCACAACGAGCTCGCCGCACAGATAGCGCGGCAGGCAACGGTCTTGGGCTCGGAAGAACCGTTTAGCGTGATCTTTGCTGCTATGGGCATCACCCATGAGGAGGCGAATTTCTTCATGAAAAGCTTTGAATCCTCGGGGGCCCTTGAGAGGATCGTTTCATTCATAAATCTCGCAGATGATCCTGCCATCGAGAGAATTATCACGCCTCGAATGGCACTCACAGCCGCGGAGTTCCTCGCCTTCAATTATGACACCCATGTACTGGTGATCCTCACGGATATGACCAATTACTGTGAGGCCTTGAGGGAGATTTCATCGGCACGGGAAGAGGTTCCCGGGAGAAGAGGGTATCCGGGGTATATGTACACCGATCTCGCCACCCATTATGAGCGGGCGGGAAGGATCATAGGGAAAAAAGGATCTATTACACAGATGCCTATACTCACCATGCCCGATGATGATATCACCCACCCGGTGCCGGATCTCACCGGATATATTACCGAGGGACAATTCGTGCTCTCTCGGGAGTTGCACAGAAAGGGAATTTACCCTCCGGTTGATGTCCTTCCGAGCCTTTCGAGGCTCATGAATGAGGGTATCGGGGAGGGCAGGACGAGGGCGGATCACTTAGGGGTGTCCGACCAATGCTACTCCGCATATGCAGAGGGAAGAGATGTCCGTAGCCTCGTGGCAGTGGTAGGCGAGGAGGCATTAAGCGAGAGGGATCGTCTCAATTTGAAGTTTGCGGATACGTTCGAGGAGAGGTTTGTTGCTCAGGGGGCGAATGAAAACAGGACCATTGAACAGACGCTCGATCTGGGATGGGATC